>JAURDW010000009.1 GCA_030827745.1 Candidatus Poseidonia sp. | reverse complement strand
CATGGCCAACGAGAAGGAATGCATCACCCTCGCTGACCGAGGCACAGCCCTCCAATTTCAACCAAAAATAGACTTGAAGCGTTACGAATACAACGACAGCTCGCTGCACAATCCTTACGCTTTCCTTCCTGTCACAGGAGGCGACGTCGAAACCTCGTGGTTGTTTCTCGACTATTTGCTCAACGAAGGCCGCCACACCATCGCCACGTACACCATCAACGGCGAGTCGGCCTTTTACGTCTAACTTTCTTCCTAAGCGGGGTTTCCAAGCATGTTCTGTGCGTAGGGCTCTTCGTGGGGCACGACCGCACCGTCCTTGAGCACGATGATGCGGTCGGCAAGGCGATGGGCTTGGGAGATGCTGTGCGTGGCCATGACGATGCAAACCCCCCCTTTCTTGAGCCGCAAAAGCTCCTTTTCAATGGTTTGAACATGCATCCATCCTAAATTTGCCGTGCATTCATCAAGCAGTAACAGCGAAGGCATCAAACTCAATTGACGAGCCAGAACGAGTCGCTGGCGTTCTCCACCAGACAATTCTTCCACCATTTGGTCTGCTTTGCGTTCAAGAGCAAAGAGTCTGGCATAACCAGCGGCGAAAGGCGGTAAATCGTTGAACCATGTTCTTGGCAGCATGAGTTCAGAACCCACCGTGGTTGAGAGGAGGACGGGTTGCTGTTGAACATACACACAGTGCTGCGGTCCGCAAACAACAGGCTCCGTCTCCAACCCGGCCAACCAACGCAGAAGGGTCGTTTTCCCAGCGCCCGATTCGCCCACAACGACCGTGACGGTGCCAGGAGCGAGGGTCACCTCGACACCTTTGAGCAGGTCAACTCCATCTTTTTTTACGGAGCTGTGGAGGATGCTCTTCTCGGCATAGGGTTGTGGAATTGGTAAATCATCGCCTTCAAGCGGGACGCTCACCAAACGACGCCTCGTTTGCACCAAGGTCGCCAAGCCCACCAACAGCAAGGAGAGCAGGAGCAGGAGCAACCCCAAGAGGCCAGCAACCTCCATGTTGCCTTTGGATGTTTCAAGCACGATGCTCGTGGTCATGACGCGTGTCTTTCCCGCGATGTTGCCGCCCACCATAATCACGGCCCCAACCTCGGCGATGGCTCTGCCAAAGGCGATGACAACAGCGTGGTAAACGCCGTTTTGCGCAAGTTGGATTTCCATACGCAACCGTGTCCGATTCCGAATACCAAGGGTTGACAAGGTGTCGCTGTACGCCTCCCCCACTCCTTCAAACGCCGTCCACGCACCGCCCAGGACGAGTGGAAAAATCAGCACGGTTTGTGCGATGATCATGGCTTCGACCGTGAAGAGCAAGTCAAGGCCACCAAACGCACCTGATTTTGAGAACAAGGCGTAAATGAAAACACCGACGACAACGGGTGGCAAGCCGTACAACGCCGTAACCATCGTCTTTAGGCGCCGAAAGTGAACGCCGGGTTGACGAGCGCACCAGGCCCCAAGAGGCACCCCCAAAATGGTTGCCAAGAGCGTGGCGGTACCGCTGGCGAGAAAGGTGGTTTGGATGGCCTGCCACACAGCAACGCTATCCACCATGCAACCGCATCGCCGAGCCCCCCATGAGTTTACCGTTACCATCACCCTCAAGCAGGAGCGGCTTCTGCCCACTGCATGGCGACCGGTTGTGCCCAAACCGTGTTTTCCACCCGCTGTCGACCTTCACCGAGGGTAGAATGACTTTGTCGGCGATGTCAAACTGGAGATGAACCCATGACCGAAACACCGTATTTTATTCGACTGGAAGAGGCAAGAGCCTTGTGCAGCAAAACACCACCTGCATTGTCTGTTGAACACGTGGATTTGGACCACGCTCACCAACGCACGCTTGCGGTTGACCTCAAAAGCCTCGTTAACGACCCGCCCTTTGACAACTCATCGATGGACGGGTTTGCGTGTAAGTACGACTCAAACGCCACCTATCCACTCACCCTATCGGTGCTTGGGACACAGGCCGCCAGCGGCGATAACCTGCCGCTCAACGTCGGTGCCGGTCAAGCAGCACGCATCATGACCGGCGCACCCATGCCCGAAGGAACCGATGCGATTCTTCCCATCGAAATGTGTGCCGTTTCAAAGGACGGTCAGTTTGTTGTCCTGAACGAAGCTCCAAAACCCCATTTTGTCCGAAAAAAGGGTGAAAATTTGCTAGAAGGCAGCACCGCCCTCAGCAAAGGAAGCTTGCTGACTCCAGCCCGTGTAGGCTTGTGCGCCACGATGGGCCACGCCACCGTCCCCGTTTATCGCCGTCTCAAAATGGCGATCATTTCAACCGGGGATGAACTCAAGTTGCCGGGAGAATCCCTGCAGCACGGCGAAATCTACGAATCCAACTCCTTTGGCCTAGCCGGATTGGTAAGGTGGCTGGGCCATCAACCCGTGCGGTACCAAGCCGTCGCTGACTCCATGGACGGTTTGCGCACCGCCCTCAACGAAGCCTCAGCAGAATGCGATGTCGTGCTCACATCAGGCGGTGTGTCGATGGGTGAATTTGACTATGTGCGACGTCTCATGGAAACCGAGGGAGACATTCATTTCTGGCGCATGAAAATCCGCCCCGGCTCCCCCCCACTCTTTGGGACGTGGAACGGGACGCCGATTTTCGGGCTTCCTGGAAACCCCGTTTCAAGCCATGTTGTGTTTCGAATGTTGGTTGCCGACTACATTCGGAACGCCCTTCAAAGCGACGGGCCAAGGGAGTGGACGGTGCGGGCGAAACTCTGCGACCGCGTCAAATCGACGATGGATTGCGTAACGCTGCGACGGGTGGAACTCGTTTCAACCGACGAAGGCATGATGGCGTATCAGCCCAAGCATCAGGGTTCAGGCAATCTTGACAGTTTGGCGAGCGCCAGCGGCCTCACCATGCTTCAACCCGGTGAAATTGGCGAGGTTGGCGAATGGATTGATGTGGTGGTGCTCTAGGGGACCATCATGGAGGCGATGGTAGAACAGGACGGCCCCCTCTTGGGGGTTCTCCAAACACTTCATCCCAATTCCAGCACCACCACGTTACGAAAAATGCTCACGCAAGGGCGCGTGACGGTGAACGACAGCGTCGTCCACCGTGCGAAACACGAGGTTTGCGTCGGCGATGTGGTCAAGGTTCTCCCCCGTGCAAAGGCGGAAGAAATTACGCCGCCACCTGCGCCTACACCCGTGGACATCGAGGTGCTTTTTGAGGATGAAACCTTGCTGGTGGTCAACAAACCCGCACACCAATTGTCCGTGGCCACCGACCGCTTGGAAGTTGACACCCTTCACAGCCGCTGCGTTGAACACATCAAACGCTCGGACCAAAACGCTTGGTGCTTTATCGTCCACCGTCTCGACCGGGAGACCTCTGGCGTGATGGTCCTTGCGAAAACCAAGGACGCCAAGCGGGAACTCCAATCGCAATTTGCTGAGCGAAGCGTTCACCGACTCTACACCGCCAAAGTCGAAGGGCGGCCCGACCCTGTTACGGGCACCGTGCGGACATGGCTGATGGAAGACAAGCACCTCAACGTGAAGGCGGTGAATCCGGACCACCCTCGGGGAAAAGAGGCGATTTCCCATTACAGCGTGACTTCCTCGGACGAAAGCACCTCCATGGTCGATGTGATGATCGAAACCGGTCGTCGCCACCAAATCCGAATGGCGATGCAGCACCTGGGGTCCCCGGTGGTTGGTGACGAGCGCCACGGAGCAGCAACGAACCCGCAGGGGCGCATCCTTCTGCACGCAAGCGCATTGGAATTCCTTCATCCCGAAACCGATGACCCAGTTCGTTTCGAAGCGCCGCTGCCACCGGCCTTTTCCTGAACGGAACCGGGCAGAAAGGCCGTAAGACGAGAGGAAGCAGGACTTGAAGAACCGTTGGCGGTTGGAAAACACGGAGGTCCCACTTTGCATCACGCTCAGCAGGAGGGTTGGATTGAGGTCAAAGGGGCTCGAACCCACAACCTCAAAGACATCACCGTCAACCTTCCAAAAGGCAAATTCGTTGTCATCTCAGGGGTTTCAGGGTCCGGGAAATCCAGCCTTGCCTTCGACACCTTGTACGCAGAAGGGCAACGGCGGTATGTGGAGAGCCTTTCTTCGTACGCCCGACAGTTCATCGGGCAAATGAAAAAGGCGGATTGCGATTCCATTGAGGGCCTTTCACCAGCCATTTCCATCGACCAAAAGCAAGGCAGCCACAACCCCCGATCAACCGTGGCCACCGTAACGGAAATCCAGGATTACCTCCGGCTTCTTTGGGCTCGCGTCGGCAAACCCCACTGTCCTTCATGCGGCCGAGAAGTGGCTCGCCGAACCGTGCAGGAAATCGTTGACGACGTTTTCTGGCAAATGGAAGGCCATGCAGTGGCTGTCTGGAGCCCGGTTGTAAGGGCCCGGAAGGGCACCCATGCAGAACTCTTCAGGCAATTGGTCGAGCAGGGCTACCTCAACGGGCGCGTCAACGGTCACGAAACTTCCTTTGAGGAACCGCCCACGCTCGATAAAAATTTCAGGCACGACATCGACGTCCGTATCGACCGATTACGATGCACCCGTGACCGAAGGCAGCGCATGACCGAAGCGGTCGAATCCGCTTTGCGCCTCGGGGGAGGCACCTTGGCCGTTGAAAGCCTCGAAGCACCAAAAGAAGGGACGGAACTGAGTCCAAATTCAAACGCTCTCGCTACCGAACAGGGGCAAACCATCGCTTGGTCCGAAGATTTCGCATGCCCTGAGCACGGAGCTTTCATGCCCGAACTTTCCCCGAGGGTGTTTTCGTTCAATTCTCCTTTGGGCGCCTGCGGGACCTGCCAGGGTCTCGGTGTGCAGCGCCAATTCAACACCGAACTCATCGTTGACGGTAGCCTGAGCGTCTCGAACGGCTGTGTGCTGCCTTGGAGGCAATCCATGTCGCCCTCATGGTACCGAAAACTGTTGGAGTGCACATGCGAACACTACAACATCTCCACCACCTTGCCCTTTGACATGTTGGAGGAAGACGAGAAAGACATCTTGCTGTACGGCTCGGGGTCAACGGTGATTCACTTTGAATTTGTATCAGAAAACGGCTCCCAATACAAGTACAGCAAACCTTGGGAGGGCATCGTCCCTCGCCTTGAGAAGACCTACGCAGAGACCACTTCAGAACGCACACGAAACCGCCTTATTGGCTGCATGACGGACCTCGACTGCTCCGAATGTTCCGGTGAAAAACTGAACCGTGCCGCTCGCTATGTTACTGTCGGAGGCGTTCGCTTGCCCGAAGTGAGTCGCTGTTCTGTGCACGACGCCCTGGGGTTGGTTCGTGCTTGGTTCCCAGAGGGCGAAGGCCCGCCCGAAGCCTTTGAAGACGTGTTGGAAACCCTTGACGACCGAAGCCAGTTCATCGGTCATGAAATCATCAAGGAAATCGAAGGTCGACTTGGCTTCCTGGACAGCGTTGGTCTGGATTACTTAACCCTCGACCGAAAGGCGAACACCCTTTCAGGCGGTGAAAGTCAACGCATTCGTTTGGCGACCCAAATCGGGAGCCGCCTCACCGGCGTGATGTACGTGCTCGACGAACCTTCCATCGGTTTGCATCAGCGCGACAACGACCGCCTGTTGAAGACCCTCCGTGAATTGAGCGATTTAGGCAACACCTTGTTGGTCGTCGAACACGACGAAGACACCTTGCGCCAGGCCGATTGGTTGTGCGATTTGGGACCGGGTGCTGGGCTTGAAGGAGGCGAAATCGTCGCCAACGGAACCCCAGAAGAGGTCATGAAGGTTGAAGCCTCGGTCACGGGCGCCTACTTGAGCGGGCGGAAGAGCATACCTTGGCCCGAACAACGGGTAAAACCCAAGAAAAAACACCTCGTTGTGAAGGGGGCCCGCCACAACAACCTGCAAAACGTCACCGCCGCATTCCCTCTCGGGTGCATGACGGCCGTCACCGGCGTTTCAGGCTCGGGAAAATCATCCCTCGTCTCCGGGATCCTTGCTCCTGCCTTGCAGAGGGCGGTTCATCGTGCCGAAACGGTTCCAGGCCGCCACTCAAGCATTGAGGGCGTTGAACACGTGGACAAGACCATCATCATTGACCAGTCACCCATCGGGCGAACGCCCCGGTCCAATCCGGCCACCTACACCAAAGTTTTCGATGAAATTCGCAGTTTGTTCGCCGATACGAAATTGGCGAAAGAGCGGGGATACAAACCCGGCCAATTCAGTTTCAACGTCAAAGGCGGACGGTGCGAAGCGTGTTCCGGAGGGGGTTCAATCAAATTGGAAATGAACTTCCTGCCCGATGTGTGGATCACTTGCGATATTTGCGATGGAAAGCGATACACCCGAGAATGCCTCGAAGTGTTGTGGAAAGGGCGTAACATCCACGATGTTCTTGAGATGCCCGTCGCAGACGCCGTTGAATTCTTCAAAAACCACCGAAAAATTCATCGAACGCTCGAAACTCTGGATGCAGTCGGCCTCGGTTATATCCGGTTAGGGCAACCCGCCACGACGCTTTCGGGGGGAGAAGCGCAACGTGTCAAACTCGCCAGCGAATTGCGAAGGATGCCGAACAAACACACGGTCTACATTCTTGACGAGCCCACGACCGGCCTTTCGTTGAGCGACGTGGCGAAATTGATTCAGGTGCTCCACCAACTTCGCGACAAAGGTCACACGCTGGTCATCATCGAACATCAGCTCGATGTGGTCAAATCCTGCGACTGGGTCATCGACTTGGGCCCAGAGGGGGGCGAGCGTGGTGGGCAAATCATCGCTACGGGCACTCCTGAGGAAATTGCCGCATCCCCGTCCAGCCCAACCGGGCATTTCCTCGCCAAGATGCTAAACAAATGAGAGCGCAGACTACAAAGAGCGCATTCAACAACCGCAGCATGTCCTCAGGACACGGTGCACCGTATGCCAATCACACGCGTGGAAGTGACGCCTCGACAAGGGGAAGGAATGCGCGATGTCCGCGGCGATGTGGTCCGCCGCCAGCTCAACGCCGACCACGGCATTGAAGTTGAACGTGTTCGCACGATTTGTGGCTATCTCATCGATGCTGAAACCCCTGCGGAAGCCATTGCTCTCCGGGTTGCCGACGTGTTTGCAGACCCCATCATCGAACACGGTGCAACCAACGAATTGCTGCTTTCTTCGGCCCACTTCGAAAGCGTTCCCGAAGGCGTCGTTTCGGTCGGGTTCAAACCCGGTGTGACCGACAACCCGGGCAAAGCGGCCACGGACGGCTTTCTCACGTTGTTCCCCGACGACCAAAACGCTCGAATTTCCACCTACATCACTTACGCCTTCTATGGCTTGCCCGAGGGGTGCGATCTGCATTGGCTGGCGAACACCCTTCACAACGGGTTGATCGAGCGAGCCGTGGTGGGCTCGGCCCAGGACTGCACGGCGCGTGCGTGGCCTCAACTTGACTATCCAACGCCCCCCGAGCAGGTCTTCATTGAGCCCCAAGCGGTTGATCTTGAGGTGGCGGATGAGGAACTTGAATCCATTTCGACCCAGGGGTTGCTGGCGCTTAATTTGGCTGAAATGCATGCCATCCAAGCGCACTATCGAGATGCAACCACTCGGGCTGTTCGAGAAGCCGTCGGCATTTCTCCCGATGCACCCACCGACGTTGAACTGGAATGTCTTGCTCAAACATGGAGTGAGCATTGCAAGCACAAGATTTTTGCATCAAAAATTCATCATATTGATGAAGAAACGGGCGAAGACTCGGTCATAGATTCCCTGTTCAAAACTCACATCATGAAGCCAACGCACGACATGCAAACCGAAGTTGACTGGCTCCTGTCGGTGTTTCACGACAACTCCGGCGTGATCGCATGGGACGATGAGTGGAGCGTCTGTATGAAGGCTGAAACGCACAATTCCCCTTCGGCCTTGGACCCGTACGGCGGTGCGATGACCGGGATTGTAGGCGTCAACCGGGATATTTTGGGAACCGGTCTGGGGGCTCGCCCTATTGCGAACACGGACGTGTTTTGCTTTGGCCCGCCCGACTGGGAGGGGGATTTGCCTGACAACCTGTTCCATCCTTCCAGAGTGTTACGGGGCGTTCATGCCGGTGTGCGCGTTGGAGGCAACGAATCGGGGATTCCTACGGTCAACGGAGCCATCGTTTTCGATGACCGTTACATCGGCAAACCCCTCGTCTACTGCGGTACCGTGGGCATCATGCCTCGAACCCTTGCCGACGGGCGGCCATCCCATGTGAAGACGCCCGTTGCAGGCGACATCGTCTATATGGTGGGTGGCCGTGTAGGTTACGACGGCATTCATGGTGCGACGTTCTCCTCGCTTGAACTCACCGAAGAATCGCCCTCAAGTGCTGTTCAAATTGGCGATCCCATCACCCAAAAGAAGATGGTCGATATGGTCCTTGAGGCCAGAGATGCTGGCTTGATTTCATGCATCACCGACAACGGTGCGGGGGGGCTTTCCTCGTCCATCGGGGAAATGGCAGAATACACGAACGGGTGCGAGATTGACCTCGCCAGCGTACCGTTGAAGCAGGCGGGGCTCTCCCCATGGGAAATCTTGGTTTCAGAGAGCCAAGAACGCATGACCATCGCTGTCCGCCCCGAAGACCAGCCCGCTTTCGAACACCTTGCTCGCTTGCACGAGGTTGAGGCGACACCTGTTGCAACGTTCACCTCCACCGGCGTTTTCCATGTTCGGTACAACGAAACCACGGTGGCCTATTTGCCCATTGAATTCCTTCATGACGGGGTCCCCCAACTTGAACTTGAATCGGCGTGGGCTCCGCCCCAGCACCCATCGTTCTCGCCCCCAAGCGACGCAAACCACAACCAGCTGCTGCTGGAAATGCTGCAGCGACCCAACATCGCCAGCAAGGAGACATGGGTGCGCCAATACGACCACGAAGTCATTGCCCAAACTGCCGTGAAACCCTTTGTTGGCGTTGAGCGTGACGGACCGGGCGATGCCGGGCTCATCGCTCCCATCCACGGCAACCCCCACGGTCTCGTCATCTCATGTGGCATCGCCCCGAGGTATGCGGACATCGACGCTGGAGCCATGGCCGCAGCAGCCATTGACGAAGCGGTCCGCAATGCGGTTTGCGTCGGTCTTGACGTTGACAAAATGGCTGGATTGGATAATTTTTGTTGGCCAGACCCCATCGAATCCAGCAAAACACCTGACGGCCGGTTCAAACTTGCCCAACTCGTGAGGGCCAACCGAGAATTGGAGCGTGTGTGCCGTGCGTATCGCCTGCCTTGCGTTAGCGGAAAGGATTCCATGAAGAACGATTATGGAACCGGGCCGGACAAGATTTCCATTCCTCCAACACTTCTCTTTTCCCTCTTTGGCGACCACCCCGATGTTCGTTTCACCGCCACGAGCGATTTCAAACAAGCCGGCGACCGGATTTACCTGGTCGGCACCTCCCACAACGAACTCGGAGCATCAGAATTGGCCTTTATGATGACCGAAGCCGGGGCCGCGAACGGCATTGGCGGCAACGTTCCACGGTTGGAGCGGCCCGAAGCGCAGCTTTCCACCTATCGGGCCTTGGCATCAACCATCCGAGAAGGCCTCGTGCGAACCGCTCACGACTGCAGCGAGGGCGGGCTTGCCGTGGCATTGGCCGAAATGTGCATTGGCGGACGCCTTGGGGCTGAAATTGACATCGACGGCACCGGCCCGAGCGACCTTTGGGGACGACTTTGGGGCGAGTCGCTGGGCCGCATCGTGGTGGCCGTTGCTCCCGCAGACGAGACAGCGTTCTGTTCGGCGATGAAAGGCCATCCGCTCACCGTCCTCGGCACGGTCAACGGTACCGACGACTTGCTGGTTTTGGACGGTGACGAAGAACTCCTTCGCTCCCCGGTTGAAGCCCTGGTCGAAGCGTGGAAGGGGACATTGGACTTGACCGGGGGTGTTGTCTGATGACCCCTCATGTGGCCGTTCTGTTCGGTTTTGGCATCAACTGCGATCACGAAACCAAAGCCGTGTTTGAACTCGTCGGCGCGACCGCGGAACGGGTTCACGTGAACCGCTTTGTGACCGGCGATGTCTCGCTAGATACGTACGACATTCTCGCTGTCCCCGGCGGGTTTTCGTTTGGTGACCACCTTGGCAGCGGGCGTCTTCTTGGCAATCGGATGCGGTTCGCCATGCGAGATGCGTTGCGCTCCTTTGTTGATGCTGGCAAACCCATCATCGGCATTTGCAACGGATTTCAGGTGTTGGTGAAAACCGGTCTCCTTCCGGGCCCAGATGCTGGCGAATCTCCGGACTTCATTCAGCGTGCCAGCCTGACTTTGAACGACAGCGGGCGCTACGAAGATCGATGGGTGACGCTCGAATTTGATCCCGAAAGCCCCTGCATATGGACCAAGGGAATGACGAGAATGGAATGTCCGGTGCGTCACGGCGAAGGAAAATTCGTCATGCCAACCGCCAGCGACTTGGACCGCCTTGAAGCCAACCACCAAGTAACGGTCCGCTATGTTGACCCGTCCACAAACCTCGGGGGTAGAGCCAATGAAACGGTCCTGCCCTATCCCACCAGCCCGAACGGGAGCATGCGAAACATTGCAGGTATTTGCGACAGCACCGGGCTCGTGTTCGGCTTAATGCCCCATCCAGAGGCGGTGTATGCTCGCTGGCTTCACCCCAACCACACGCACCCGTCATCGCAGCCTTCTGGCGAAGCACTCGACGGGTGGGAAGGGGAGGGCCTGCAGATTTTTCGGAACGCCGTTGACCATGTGAAGGCGACCCATCGAGGCTGAACCATGTCAGATGTGGAGCGTCAAACCTCCATTGACGCACTCCGTGGGTTGGCGGTCCTGCTGATGATCATGGTTCATGCGGCGGCAACATGGACCCCTTCAGACACCTCTCAATTGACCTTGCTGGCATCGATGGTGTCCGGACTTGGTGGCCTTGCCGCCCCTCTTTTCGTTGTGCTGTTTGGCTGGGGCTTGATGCAGCGGAAACGGCCTTGGCAAGAGCGTTTACGCCAGGCGTCCTTTCTGTTCATGTGTCAGGCGGTCGTGAACATCTCGGCCCCTCACTTGTTCCAGCCGTTGACCCCAGGCGTGCTTTCTCTGATGGGGGTCATGGTTCTCTGCGAACCGCAGTGGACCGCCTTTCTTCGGAGAAGTCGTTCTCCCTTCATCTCGTTCACCTTCGTTATGCTGGTCATGTTGTCTTTCGTTTGGTATGCTAAACCTCTGCAAGGGCCTTCAAACTGGTCAGCGAGAATCGAAACCAGTACGTTGTACGATGTGGGCATGCACACGCTCCTCACGGGGACGTATCCATTTGTTCCATGGGTTTTGTTTGGAGCATTTGGTGCTACGCTCGCTCTTCAACCGGGGCGGCGGCCGGTGGCCATTGGTTTAGCAACAGGTATGGCTGTCTCGGTTGTGATTCTCGTTCATGCCATCATCAATGAGACCGCTTGGGCGCTGCCCACCGGGGAGGCGAGCCTCACCTTCTTTCCGGCGAACGGGCCCTTTTTGATTGCAGCTCTGACCGGCGTTTGCTTGATGTGGTTGGTGGTGGAGGGGAGGCCTTGGTTGCATGCACTTGCAGCTTCAGGGCGGTGCAGTCTCTCCCTGTATGTTGCCCATTTCGTTCCGTTGTTTTGGCTTCACACCATGGATGAACAGGGAGGTTGGGGTCTCAATGCAGCCATGGTGGCCACGGTGACCTACACGGCTGCGTGGATGTTGCTTGGCACCTTCTGGTGGAAGCGGTGGCCTCGTTGGACGCTCGAATCGGCTTGGCGGCGGTGGAGTCGACCAGGAATTTCATCCTAGCGTGAACAGGGCGTACGCCTTGACGGCGTAGAAAACCGAAAACCCAAGCATCACGGCACCGCAACCGCCGAGCAGAAACTTGTAGGTCGTTTCCGAAATCCCGTCGCTTGCCCGATGGACGGCATAGGCTACACCAGCTTTGGTGAAGACCAGCGTGATGAGGAAGGAAAGTGCATACGCCACGGGGGCAAGCCATTCCTCTTCGACCACAGATGCCATCAGTGGCCCACCGATCAAGAACCAGAACACGTAGGCGTTCGGGTTGAGAAGGTTGACCATCACGCCCCTCAGAAACGAGGTCGTCGGCACCCCAACGTCCCCTCGGTTGATGACCGGGGGGTCAAGGCGAAAACACTCCAAGCCCATTTTAGCGAGGAAGAGTGCACCTGCAACGGTGATGGCGAGCAACACCGAAGGGTTCGTCGCTATCCATGCCGCAGCGAAGAAGCTCAAAATGACCAACGGGCCGTCCGAGAAGATCGGAGCGGCTGCCGTCCATACCCCTGCTCGCAAGCCATCCGAGAGAGTCTCTCGAATCACCATCGTCAGCAACGGTCCAGGCTTCAACCCCTCAACGACACCAAGCATCGTTCCAGCCGCAGCCAAACCGAGAATGAGGCCAACCTCCATGGAGGCTGGTCACCACGCTTCGCCAAAAGCATGCGCACGTACCGTCTTCAACCTAGGAGGCAGGGCAGCAGACGCCGCCCCGCCTCGGGGGGTTGTTGGTGAGAACCGTTCAGGTTTCACTCGGCAGCTGCCAAGGCTTCGGTAGCCTTCTTGGCACCCATCCAAGCAACGATACCGAAACCGATCTTGTTGATGATGTCAGCAATGTTGTAGAGGACAGCCATGATTTCAGCCGAAACAGCGTCGGAGACGCCTGCGGTTGGGTTGAACAGGTAACCGATGGGGTAGATGATCCAGCCGACCACAATGAACCAGCGGAGGGCGTTGGTGCTCCACATGAGTTCTGGAGCAATTTTGTCGTTATCGACACCCTTTCCGGAGGACCACGGGGTGCCGGTGGCCACGATGATCATGGCCCAGCCAACACCGCCAAGGATGAGGCCAAGCATGCCGTTAATGGCGCCGGACTCGCCGAGGTAGCCGAATCCAATCATGATGAGAGCACCGGAGAAACAAACACCGGTGAAGCCCATTCCGAGGAACTTGGCATCGGTGATAGCGTCTTTGCCCACCAGAGAGGGGAACTTGAGCGCCATGAGAGGAACGGTAATGATCCAGTCCATGTATCGGTACTCGATGGAGACTTCGCCGTAGTCAGCGTACACGCCTCGCATGTAGTAGTAGTGGAAGGCGGCAATACCAACGATGAGCGCAGAGATGGTCATCGTGGTTCGGTATTGTGGTGCCACACTGTTGCGCTCCGACATGAAGAAGACGAAGGCAGCACCCATGGCGATGTATCCTACAAAGAAGAGGAAGAACGTCACCAATTCCAAGGTGTCGTCGCCAAGGCCGTCAGAAAGGAACGTTGGCAAACCATTTGACGACTTTTCGTATGGTACGGCAGCGTCAGCGGCAGACACGCTCCCTGCCAAGGCAAGGGCGAAGGTGGCGATCAAAAGCAGGCTCGTTGTTTTCGAGAAATTCTCAGTTTTCATAGTTCTCAAGCGGACCACCTTTTCATGGAGTATATAAAAGGGTGTATTTTTGCTATGTTTCGCGCCCCGTTTCTAACGGTTTCCAGCCTCGCCCGTCTGCACCGACCACAGTTTGGCGTAAACACCGTCTTTCTTCACAAGCGATTCATGTGTGCCATCTTCAACCACTTTGCCCTGATCGAGAACCACAATGCGGTCGGCATGACGAACCGTGGAGAGGCGGTGAGCGATGACGATGGTTGTTCGTCCTTTTGAGATGCGTCCAATGCTGCGTTGCAAGGCCGCTTCGGTTTCGTTGTCAACCGCCGACGTCGCTTCGTCCAAAACGAGCAAAGGGGCATCTTTGAGGACGGCTCGAGCGATAGCAACTCTTTGGCGCTGCCCTCCTGACAAGCGATGCCCTCCTTCGCCGACCAATGTGTTCCACCCGGAAGGAAGGCTCTCAACAAAAGCTGCGGCTTCAGCAATTTCAGCCGCTCTGACAACATCCTCGTCGCTTGCATCCGGTCGCCCGTAACGAATGTTTTCGAGAATGCTGGTCGGGAACAGCGTGATGTGCTGGTCAACCAACGCGATGGAGGAGCGCAATGCTCGAAGTCTCCATGCTTCAAGGGGCTCATCGCACCACAGGACACGACCACCCGTGGGTTCAGCAAAACGCAACAAGAGACGGATGAGGCTGGTTTTCCCTGCCCCCGTTGAACCCACGACGCCGGTGGTTTTTCCGGCTTCAAAGGTCAGCGTGAACCCGTCAAACAAAGCATTGCGGCCGGCGTAACCAAACGAAACATCATCGAGAACGATGGGACTTGAACTCACTGCGAAAGCATCCGGCTCGAACGCTCCCTGTTGTAGCTCGACAGGTGCATCCAGCACGTCAAGGACCCGTGTCGACGAAGCCATGGCTCGTTGGTACAGGTCAAAGGTTTCGCCAAGGCGCGTTAGGGGCCAGAGCAACCGCTGGGTCATGAAGACCAGGACAGAATAGGCGCCGACCGCCATCCCCCCCTCCAGCGTCAACCAACCTCCCAAGAGAAGCGTGGCCGTGAACCCCACAAGAATGGCCATGCGAATCAGCGGCGTGAAGGCAGCAGAAAGGCGGATCGCCTCTCGGTTGGCTTCTCGGTATGCGTCGCTCAACGTTCGAACCCGTTCCAGTTCGTGCTGTTCCGCCGTGAAGGATTGAACCGTTGACATGCCCGAGAGGTCGTTTTCCAGCAGGGCATTCATCTGACCAGCAGCCGTGCGAACCTTAGCGTACCGTGGTTCAAGGCTTCGTTGGTATCTGAACGAGCCCCAAACGATGATGGGAATGGGCAAGACAGCAAACAGCGCGACCTGCCATGAGATGGCGAGGAAAACGGCCCCCACAACGAGAACGGTTGTACTGACCTGCAGAAGGTCGTTGGCCCCCTTATCCAAAAAACGTTCAAGCTGATTGATGTCGTCGTTCAAGATGGCAAGAATGTCGCCCTTCTGTCGATCATCGAACCAAGCCATGCCTTGTTGTTGGACGTGGTCAAACGTGTCCAAGCGCAGTTCGTGCTGCACGGTTTGAGCCAAGTTGCGCCACAGCACGCCATAGAAATATTCGAACAAGGATTCGAACCCCCAAATCGCGAAGGTTAGCATCGAAAGAGCCACGAGTTGGTGCCACGGGTCAACCAAACCGAGGCCGGCCAGGGTTGATTCTTCTTTGAGAACGACAACGTCCACGGCCAGACCGATCAGCAAAGGCGGAGCCAGGTCCCAAATCTTGTTGACGACCGAACAGAAGGATGCCAAGCGCACAGTCCCTCGGTGAGGGCGCATGTAGGTGAGCAAACGCCGAAACGGACCGCCTTCGCTCATGGACTGCCCAGCAAGTGACCCCTTGAGAACACTCGCTTTGGTCGGCGAGTGGCGCAAGCCCTATGCCCTTTCCTCATCAACCTCCAACCGAGTCCCATGAATGTCGGTGAAGGTTCGGTGCTTTCCAAAGTCTGCAGGCAACGAAATGGAGCAGGGCACATCACGCTCATCGACCCGGCCAAGCAGACACCCGAGGTCGCCGCACAACGCAGCATGGTGGCGGTGGAATGCGGTTCATCGATGATTTTTGTTGGCGGGTCAACCGATACGCCCGATACCGTGGTTCATGCCACCTGTGTGGCCATTCAGGAGGCGCTTGAACTTCGGATGTTCGCAGCAAGTCAAGACCCTGAAGGTGATGAGACCCTATGGGATGTTCCCGTTGTGCTCTTCCCGGGGGGCGCTCATGCCTTATCGCCGGCTGCGGACGCCATCACGTTCATGATGCTCATGAACTCAACCAAGAGGGAGTTCTTGGTTGGCGAACAAGTCCGCGGCGCTCCGTATCTTGAACGCTTTGAGGTGGAAGCCTTGCCGACAGGGTACGTTGTGTGTGCGCCAGGCGGGCGTGTAGGGGAAGTTGGCGGGGCTGAACTTCTCCAGCCAAGCGATACCGAACTTGCTCGTTCGTATGCTCTGTGTGCGAAAATGTTCGGTTTCTCGTTGCTCTATTTGGAAGCAGGGAGCGGGGCGTCCACGCCTGTTCACACGGATTTGATTCGTGCTGCAGCGGATGTTGAAGGCTTGACCCTCCTGGTCGGAGGTGGATTGAGGACACCGGAAGCCGTTCGCTCGGCCGTTGAAGCAGGTGCGAGGTGGGTTGTTACCGGTACGGTCACGGAGGATGCGGGCTCTATCGAAGAACTCCGAGGGCGGTTGACCTCGTTGATCTCTGCTTGCACAGAATGACTCACTCTGTCTCGTCGTCAAACAAAACGGGGTCGCCGCTTCCACCTGGGGATGGCGGGCGAACATCGTCAACTTCCATGCCCTTCTCAATCACGGTTTCTTCGGTGGACAGCGCCACTTCCTCGCCTTCAGCGAGTTTCGTCATGTCGTCAGCGGAGGGCGCTTTGATGGTGCGTTCTACATCGGGAGCGTTGGCGTAGAGTTCCCGTTTCAGTTCGCGGCTTTCGTGACTTCGCACCAACGAGAGCGAATCCGCAAAGACGCGGCCCACGACTTCTCGGGTACGTTCGCTGCGTCGGGCGGATTGGAGTTCATGCTCCATAGAACTGCGTCGCTCCTCAAGTTCCCGAAGTTCGGCGGTTCGGTCCTGGAGGGCGGCTTCCAAATCGGTCATGGTGAGGGTCATTTGTTGCAAGCGTTCGTCGCGCTCAAAGACATCGTTGTGCAGGCGACGTTCTCGGCGACGGAGCGATTCGTATTCGCGATTTCTTTCCAACAGGCGGCGTTT
Organism: Candidatus Poseidonia sp.; assembly: GCA_030827745.1. Taxonomy (GTDB): domain Archaea; phylum Thermoplasmatota; class Poseidoniia; order Poseidoniales; family Poseidoniaceae; genus Poseidonia. Next base: position 26,953 of record JAURDW010000009.1, on the reverse strand, counting down.
GAGTTCTTCGATTTGTTCCACAAGGTAATCGTGTTCTGCCGAAACAGAGCGAGGGCCTTGCATCACGCGCTCGAGCTGTTCTTCCAATTCTCCGAGGCGGCGATCACGGGCGTCCAACAAGCCCCGAAGACGGTCGGCGATGTCACGGAGGCGTTGCCGCTCTTCTTCCAGTGCTTCTGCTGCGGCGCGCTCCACGTCGAGTTGCCGTTGACGTTCATCGACCTGTTGCTTGAGCAAACGAACTTCCTCAGCAGTGACCGAAGTCAATCCTGCATCGGCAGCCTTCTCCAGTGCCGTGACCATTTGTGCCATCCGTCCTTCCAATTCACCGATCACATCGTCTTGTTGCGCGGTGAGTTCTCGAAGCTGGGACACTTCGGTCTCCATGGAGGTCCGCTCTTCCTGGGAAAGCGAAGATTGCTGGGCTGCCAGTTCGGTTTTGGTGTCTTCCAGCATCCGTTCAAGGTGGATAATTTTTGCATCGTTGGCCTTCAACGTCTGCTCTGCCTCGGCGAGACGAGCGATTTCTGGGGCGACGTTGTCATGACGTTCGGCGAGGTCGAGTTCGACCACGCGTAGCCGTTGCTTCACGGTGACAAGTTCGTCGTTGCGCTTGCCCAATTCATCCCAAGCCACCAAGACCTCATCGACCAGTTGTTCGACGGGGTAGCCTTTGAGCATCCCTTCAAGCGCCGCTCGCTCGTCGTTGGTTGTGCTTCCGACGCGTCGGATACCACCGGGTGAAGAACTCTCTACGGCCATACGGCAACGCATCGCAGATTTACCACACTTGAACCTTCCCGCACGGCATCGGGTTCACAGGGCGTATTTCACACCCCGGATTCGCCGCCGTTTCAGTTGATGGCGGTGTACATGTCGTCTGGCATTTCGCTGGCGAGTTTGAGCGCGCCTGCTGCCACCGAGTTGATGGGGTCCTCAACACACCAAACCTTGACGTCACCGATGTCGGAAATTTCCTTGGCAATGCGCTCAGCAACGCCTTCAATGAGGGAGCCTCCGCCAGAGAGGATGATGTTGTTGCGCAAGAGTTGTTGGTACTCAGGGTCAGCGCCTGCGACGATCTTCTTGATCGCGTTTCCAATCTTCGGTACGATGAGTTCGCAGGCTTCAAGAATCAAATCTCCAATATCGACGACTTGACGCTTTCCTTCCACAGAGAGGTCAACCGTGACTTCCCGGGTTTCGCTCCCGATGTAAGAGGAGGCTTCTTTCCACTTGCGGACCATGTCTTTGGTCACTTGAGCGCCGGTGTACTTCTTCTTGATGAGGGTCATGAGTTCGTTGTCCAACCAGTCCCCGGCTTCGGTGATGGTCACCTGGTCCTCGTCAGTGGGGAAGGTTCCGTAGAGGCGAGCGATGTCGGTGGTCCCTGCCCCGATGTCAACCACAATCGAACCCATGTGCTGGTCAATCCCGTAGCCGGTAGCGAAGGGCTCGGTCACGACCATGATGGCGTTCACCTGGCCGCGGAGTGTTGCTACAAGGTTGGATTTGTCCGTGAACGAAACGTGGCTGGGCGAACAGATGACGCCGAGGACCTCATCAAACTCTTCGGGGTCAACGGTTTCAAGGAGGTGGGAAACGAAGGCCTTGGCTGCTGCTAGGTTCGCTTCATCGTCTTGGGTGACGCCTGCGGCCATGGGTCGGTAAAGGTTGCATGCAAGTTTGTTCTTGAGCGCATCGTCACCAAACAGCACGTCACGGCCGAGGAAGTTCCGGGCCACGGGGTCCTTTGGGCGTCCAACGACGGTTTCGATGGTGTGCAATTTTCCAGCGCTCGAGGCGATGGTTGATTGGTAGGTTCCTAGGTCAATTCCAACATACAGGCGGTCGCTCATTTTTCGTCACCTTGCCGCTTGGGGCAGGTTGACCGAGCAAGGCACTGGCCTTCAAGGTTCACCTCGCAAGTTTGGCTTTTTTTCCTCCTAGCAAGGGGGAAATTGAGGCTCAAGAAGGCGATTCTTCATCCAAAGCCACCGGGACCTCGTTTTCATGTCGCTCTCGGAACGGAGCCGCAATCTCCAAGTGGTCGTTGACTCGGGAGCGAGAGCGGTTCCAGCGCGCCACGAGGGCGCCCAGCAGAAGGCCAAAGAGGGCGATAAAGACCGCCGATTGCCCAACTTCAGCCTCCGACATTTCTGAAGTTGCGTCGGCCTTTTCGGGAAGGGCGACACCGCTCACAAGAACCAAGATTCGGTCGCCCGTTGCTGATGCGGGTGATCGGTTGCCAGTCTCAACGCTTGCGATGATGTCATAGGTGGCCCCTGCGATGAAGTACGGTGCAAGATCGGCAGGAATCTCCCATTCGCAGGATTGAATCTCCGAGACGAGAACGGTGCCTGAACAGCTTGCTAACGGGGGGGTAGACTGTCCAGAAAACACGAGGCTGATGCTGACGTTGGCGTTGTCTCCGTCTGCATCTTCAAGGGACCATTCAATCTGCACCGTATCGACCAGCGTGGAGTTGTTCAAGGGGGCAAGGTGCACGTTGAGTGAGGGGGGAACATCAACTGGATAGCACCCTGTGGCGGTGACCGGCCACGCAATGTCTTGGGTGAAGCACGCATCCACATCATCCGTTACACCGTCGCCGTCGCTGTCGTCCAAGCAACCGTCGAGGTCTGCATCGTGTTCAGAGGCGTTGATGGAAGGACATTCGTCCACGGGGTCGACGACACCATCACCGTCGCCATCGTCCAAACACCCGTCTCGGTCGGCATCGGCTGCCGAAGCGTCCTCAAATGGACAACGGTCGTTGAAGTTGGCCACGCCGTCTCCGTCCCCGTCAAGATGGTCGGTGGCATCCCGTTCAACACCTTGAACCACCAGGCTGAACCCCGTAGCGTCCCCGTCCAAGCCAACGCTTCCTTGAACGCCGCCCGGTTGAACGTAGCGCGCGACCACCTGAACATCAAACCAAGAAGCGTTGGCCAAGTAGTGGGCCGGGACATCAAGGCCCACCACGGTCTCGTTTGAATTGGGAAAAACATCGAAATCGTTGAAATCCGCCACGGTGGCATTGTATTTCACGGGCTCTCCCAAGGCATTCAATCGGTCGGCAAGCAGCACGCGCCCGTCCTCGAGCACCACACGCAACTGCAGATCGTCCACCAGAGCGGGTTCGGGTTGGGCTGGAAAGGCCAATCGCAAGCGGACAGACCGGTTGGAGAGGGGGGAAAAGCGCTGTTCAAACACATCGCCGGTCTGAAGAAACGGACCCGAAGCACCCGCGCCGTCCCACGAGGTGTTGGCGAATCCCGTGAGGTTGTTTGCTTCGCTTGCGTGGTCTTGGAACCACGGTGAAACGCCCCCCTTGTCCAGACGGTAACTGTCGTGGACCCACAACGAAGAGGAGGGCGACGTACCGTTTTCCAACGCCGAGATATCGATGAGGCGAGAAAGATTCGTGACACCCCAGCCGTCGTAGGGGTTGTGGAGGATATCGCCCCCCTCTCCTCCGTTTCGCTCAACGTCGCTCAGAGGATGCGTCGCAAGAGCGAGGGTGGCCCGTAGAAGTGGGCCCGACGGCGTAAAACCCTCACCCAGCAGAACATTGTCCGGTACCGTGGCAGACGACCAAGCAGGTCGCTCCATCGTCACCGATGCCAGGGGTTCATGAGCACCGTGAAGCCAACCGTCTTCGTACATTTGCTGCAGGATGCCCATTGCGGACGAAGCGAGTGGCGTGGCCATGCTTGTCCCGGACGAAGGGCGCAGGTTGTTGTTGTTCGTTGACCAGAAACCGTCACCCCCTGCAGACATGATGGAGGCTCCCGGCGCGAGAACAAACACACCGTCCGTTCCTGCTTCGGTAGGGCCGTAAGACGAGCTTGACCATCGTTCCGGTTCAGACGCTTTGGTGCTGGCACCTACAGCGACCACATTACGACCGTTCGCAGGTTCAAGAACCCCTTCCCCGCTGTTGCCTGGGGCGATGACCGCAACGGACCAAGGCATGGCTCGAGCATACGCATCAAACGTGCCCGTTCGCTGCGTGTAGGCCGTGGTGTCATCGCCCCACGAGTTGGAGTGAATCACGGCCCCGTAAGAAGACGCTTCCCACAACAACTCGTCCACAGAAGGCGGCAACCACCCGTCCTCCGAGACGATGTCTTGCACGACCAATTTTGTCCCGTAGGCGACGGTTGAGCCGTTGGCCGGGAAGTCGGCGTTGCGATGAGCTTCCACGTCATAACACCCCAAGGAACCAATCACATGCGTACCGTGCCGGTAATCGCTATGACCCGGCGTATCGTTGCCGTCGATGGAGGTGTTGAGGTGGAGAATTTTGCGATGGCTTTCGCCAAAGACCCCCACGGCGGGGTACGTTGCCGAAGGTTCTGAGTGAGGTCCAGTGGCCGTGGAGGCGTTTCGAAAACAGGCGTGGTCGGCATCAAGACCGCTATCAGCGACCCCCAGCACCACGCCTTGGCCGTTCAGTCCCACGCTCCAAAACGGCTCCGAATCCAACGCTCCTGCTTGAATGAGGCCGGACGCTTGACCGTTCCGTGCGGATGGTGTGAGCACCGGTTCAACCCAAAGAACCCCTTCGAGGTCGAGAAGGTCGGTGACCGACCAAGGATTCACCAAATCGATAACCGACGATGCAGGCAAGGAGGCAACGCCTTCGCTGGCCGTTGGTGGGACGGAAGCCATTGCCGAGAGACGTTCGTTGATGCGGTCCACCGCAGGTTGGGGCAGCCGAGGCTCAAACACAACTCGGACAGCCCCGTGGCCATCTTGTTGGGGATGGAGCGGTTGGAGGTAGGCGACATCGTTGAACGGGAGAACGGCGACGTTATCGCCCCAATCCACTTGACCTTCTTGCCAAACCAGCAACGCCTCAGGTGAAACAGAACGCAACGGTTGAACGCCCTTCTTCAAGAGGTTTTGCCAGTCGGCTGAGGTCCAGACCCCCTCATCGAGCACGAGAAGTCGCTCGTGGCCCGAGACCACAGGCAAGGGGGGCGCGTGGGGCGTTCCCGGCGTTTGCAAGCCCGAGGCCAAGGGAAGGAGGAGCAACAGCACCATCCATTCAGCCCGCATGGAAACTCCAGTCGTCGGTTTTGCCTCAATCTATCGGTTGCTTGTTCAAGCCACCACGCGCCAGCGCGTTTAAAGTTGGATGGGAAGTCGGCGGACCGATGAAGGCCTACCGTGTAACTGGAACGGCGCCCTTTGGCAGCCAACGACAGCCCTTTTCCTACGATGTCCCCGCACCGAGCGGAGAGGCAGCCAACGAACATGTTTACTCCATCCTCGGCTCTCGTCATCGGATGAAGCGACGGAGCATTCACATTGACGGAACGAGCGAAATTGACCCCCGCACCTCCACCGAACCAACCGTTCTTCACCACTTCCGCGACGAGATCGCCGCCCAAGGCGGCACGCTTGCCCCCGTTGCAGAAGAAGAGTGAGTGAACCCCTCGGACGGTCGCTGGATTTGACAGACCGTCCCAGAGCCCCCGCACATGGATGAGTCTCGGTCCAACCCATCACCAGCATCACGCACAGGGCCACCTCCGTGCAGCGCCGGCTTCTTCAACCCCAAGCAACTCCGAGGCATGAACGCCATGGTGGACCGTGCCCAACTCCAACGCTTGGCACAAGAAGTCGAGGGGTTGCGAAAGCGACTGGACGAAATCAACCTGCGAATTGAGCAGGTCGACACCGTGCTTGCTGAACATGCTGTTACGGACGCCGTTCTCAACGCTTTGTTGGGTCATGAAAGCGGACACTCTATTTCGACCCACTTGCCAATTGGCTCGGGGGTGAGCCTTCCTTACCGCCACACCGGTCAAGCGGAAGGTGTGGCGTTGGTTGACCTCGGCTCGGGCATCTTCGGCGAACGGCCTTGGAGCGAAGCACGCACCATCACGGCCGACCGCCAAAGCGATATCCAGCACTTGCGCAATGAACTCAACGTTCAAGCCGACCAGACGGAAGCATCTTTGGCCAAAGCGGCCACAACCTTCAACGCCCTCGCTGAGCAAATGAAGCAGGCCCCTGCTCAAGTTTCTCCTGCGGATGAATCGGAAACAGCGACATCAGAAGAGACCCCCCCTTCCACACCTGCGCCCGCTCGCCGGCCACGCAAACGGGGCATGTTCGGCAACGATTTGACACTGGATGACTGAGAGGGAACGCTATGGGATTGTTTGACCGCTTCCGCAAACGAATCCACGAGGTTGCAAACGAAACCGACGGGGACTCCCTTTCGGTGGAAGCCGACTCCGAGGAGGCCAAGAACCACCTCGCCACCGCCACGCCCGGCACGGTTCCTGATGAGGATTGGGACGATGTCGACGCCGTGGACGATACTCCGTCCACGGAACACCCGCCTTCGACGTCACATGCTTCGGCCGAGGATGAATGGGACACGTGGGACGACGATGAACCCACCGCCCCTCTCCATCTCTCAAAGAAAGAACGGAAACGGATGGAGCGACAAAAACGCGACGAGGAACGAAAAGCAGCCACAGCAGCCAAGGCGATGAAAAAACGCGGTGGCGTCGAAGTGGCTCGGCCCGAAGGCTCCCGCGTGGACCTTGCTATGATGCGAACGACAACGGGCAGGCAATTGGTCGAGGTTCAGCATGCTCCGCGAGGCGGAACTCAGTCCACATCCATTCAGACCGAGGTTGGCTCCAGCATCAACGTGGACCTCGGTGGTGGTGTGGTCGCTGAAGGCGGACGCATCATCAAGGCCGGTGAAGCCTTGGAAAACCTGCTCGAGGAACTTGAATGGGTGTTGCTTGAATCCGACATCTCGCATCACGCCACGAACGCCATCATTGACAGTTTGCGCTCCGCCTTGGTCGGCGCTCGCCTCCGAAAAGGAGCCGAACTTTCCAAGGTGTTGGAAGCAGCGCTCAAGCGAGCGCTTCACGGCCTCTTGGAGGCCGGTTACTGGGATTTTGATGCCACCGTCAAGGGCTTCCTTGACAGCGGAGACGTCCCCGTTGTCATCATGCTGGTGGGCGTGAACGGAACCGGAAAGACGACCACGGCGGCGAAAATCGCCCACCGATTGCTCAACAACGGGCATTCCGTCATCGCCGCAGCAGGCGACACCTTCCGCGCCGGAGCCATTCAACAACTGGAATCTCATTGCGACCGCCTCGGAATTCGTTGCATCTCCAGCCAGCGTGGCGGCGACTCCGCCGCTATCGCTCGCGATGCGATTGAATCTGCGAAGGCCAAGGGAATTGACGTGGTCCTGGTCGATACTGCTGGGAGGATGCAAAACAAAACCAACTTGATGAACGAACTGAACAAAGTTCGCAAGGTGACCAACCCGCACCTCACCCTGTTCGTTGGCGATTCGCTGGCAGGCAACGACGCTGTTGAGCAAGCGAAGATGTTCCAGGACATCATGCGGTTTGACGGGGCCGTGCTGACGAAGATGGACACCGACGCGAAAGGCGGTGCCGGCCTCTCGATTGCCTTTGCGACCGGCCGCCCAATTGTGTTTGCCGGCATTGGCCAAGAATACGGTGACCTTCTGCAATTCCAACCCACGTGGCTGTTGGACCAACTCTTTGCTTAAGCGCAGGACAAAAGAACCCCGGCGTCCAGCGTATTCCATGGCCGATATGTTTGCTGACGAAGACGCTGCCCGTTTCTTCCAAGTCGTCCAAATGCTCCAGAGGTCGACGATGCTTCACATGGGGTACGTGCCCGACCATGAGGGTGGGTTCCACTACAACCTTCTCGAAGCCAAAGAGGGCATCGAGGTGCTGCGAATGTTTCAGAAAAAAACACTGGGGAACCTGAGCGACCGTGAAACGCAAATGCTTCGAGCGGTGATCAGCGAACTCCAAATGCACTTCACGAAAGCCCCTCAGGTCCATCAAAAGCGAAAGGAAGAGCAAGCCCAGAGCGAAGTGGTGAGGGAAACCTTTGCTCAGCCCCGGGCCGGGCCGACAGAAGACCTGTCAACTCCAGCAGAGAACGAGGAAGAATAGCGGTTGTTTGATGAGCCAGCGCCCTCTCCCACGAAACGATTCGCATGGGATTGGTGACGCAGGTTGAGGACGAAACCGCACCCACCGTGCTGATCGTTGACAACAACCCGATGTCATCCATGCGTTTGGCGAACTTGTTCAAGACACGAAATTTTGTGATTGAAAGTTGCGAAGACGGCGACAGGGCAGTGGATGAATATATCCGCCTCGACCCCGAATTGGTCGTGCTCTCGTTGGACATTCCATCGCTTGATGGCCATCTGGCAGCGTTAGAAATGCGGGAACACGGCGGCGAAAGTCGAATCGTCTTTGTCGCTCCTGGCCGTATGGCCGAGGTGGCAAGGGATGCTGCGTTTTCAGCCGGAGCGGTGACGTGGTTGCAAAAACCGATTTCAAACGAAGCCCTCGAAGCTGCGTGGTCGACGATTCTCGGGCCGATTCCAACCGCCCCGGGCCTTGAAGACCTCGATGAACTCTACCCAGACCGCGTTCAGATTGAAGCGGATACCGGACCGATGATCGCTCCTCTCCCTCTGCCTCTGCCCGGTCAATTGCCCCCTTTGGATGCGCTTCCCGAACTTCCTGTGGTCGTGCCCGTCACAGCCGAACCAACTCCAAAGAAAAAGGGAAAGCGAGGCCGCCTTGTTTTGCTCTTGGTTGGCCTGTTGGCGGGGCTTGGTTACGCCGCATCTCAAGGGCTGCTTCCGATTTGAGGCGTCAAAGCATTTTACCACGGCGCTGATAGCCTTCGTTGTTTTGTTCTTCTCATGCGAGGGGTTTGGCCGGTCCGCCTTCTCTTGTTGACTTGCTTGTTCTCGGCGGCGTACGGCGGCTACACGGCATCTTCCGACGGCTGGCTTGCAAGCGAGAAGGCCGCCCCCAGCGACGAAGCGTTTGGCCCAAAAACCACCGACGAAGCAACAGAAACCGACGAATCCGCTGATACCGAATCTGACCGTTTTGATGCCCCCGTCGCCGAAGCCAAAGCCCCCGAAGACAACGGAGGGGAAACGGGGGCTCGCCCTGCATTCTTCTTGACCGGAGGGTTGCTCGGCATGGGCTTGGTGTTTTTTTCGGGAATGGTCTTTGAGTTCATGCGCGTGATTTTGTTGGTTGCCCTTGTCGCGCCCATGCTCGCACGAAAAGGCCATCATCGTGGCGATGATTTGACCAAAGGGAGAGTTCTCGGATTTATTGAAGCCAACGCAGGCATTCACTTTTCGGCATTACGCGATGGTCTTGGTCTTGCTAACGGCGTGACCGCTTACCACACGAACAACCTTGAACGGGAGGGAAAAATCTTCTCATGGAAAGCAGGAAAGAACCGACGATACGCGTCTTCTTTCGTCTCTCAAACCGAACGATGGCGCTTCCAAAACCCACTCACGGGCACCCGACTTGCTGTCCTTGAGGTGCTTGCCGAAAAGGGTCAGCTCGGCACAACGACGAGGGAATTAAGAGAGCGGCTTGAAATTTCACGCCAGTTGCTCAGTCACCACCTCAATGAACTCAAAGGCAAGGAATTGATCGAATCCACCGGCAAAGGTACCCGTGCGTGGCGCACTTCCTCCGCCGGGTTGCAACGGCTTCAAGTGAGCAAATCGCTTCAGGAAATTGAATAACATGTCCAATCAATTTACCAACTTCTTAATAACAAACGGTTGAGGAGAATTGGGCATGAACCGAAAGCAAGCAAGCGCTCTTGGCTTGGTCTTGACGATGTTGATGTCGGGGTGCCTGTCCTACGAGGGCGATGTAGACGTCCCCGATGTGGTCCTCCCCGACGACTGGTCGACGACGGCATCTCGGTCGGTTTCAAGCCCTCAACTGCACGCATACGATGACTGCGAAGACCTCGAACGTCAACTGAAGCGCTCCCTCGAGGAAGAATACCGTACCCAACTCCTGCAGGCCGTTGAAGAAACGTACTTCCACGGCGGCGGTGTTTGGCTCGAGGACGGCGCAGAGATGGCCATGGACGATGCCAGCGCCACCACAGGCGCACCGACCAGCACGCCCCGAAGCACGCCCAACCGTGTTGAGGGCGAAGATTTCTCCGGCACCAACAACCAAGAAGCGGGCGTCGATGAAGCGGATTTCCTAAAGACGGATGGCTACCACATCTACTACCTCCAGGGCAAAAACCTTCACATCTTTGGTGTACCCGAATTCGGGTCCCTTGAAGCGGAATCCACCCTTACGCTCTCGGGAACGCCGGTGGCCATGATGCTCGACGGCGACCGACTGGTTGTTCTTTCAAACATCAACCCATGGGGCATATCTCGCTCACATCCCGTGGTGGATGCGATGGGTTGGGACGAAGCCTACGGGAACTGGCGAACGAACAGCCTCACGAAATTTACGGTGTTGGACATCAGCAACCGAAGCCAGCCGGAAGTTGACCGGGAGCTGTACATCGAAGGCCACTACATCACGGCACGGGAAGTCGCTGGAACGGTGCGTACCGTCACCCATGCATGGATGAATGTTGAAGGCCTCCAGTCATGGTTGAACTTGCCCAACGGGTATTGGAATCTTGACTATGACGACCCGCTCCGTCGTGAAATCCGAGAAAAAGTGGCCTGGCAGACCATGCAATCCAATGCCGAAGCTCTTGCGTCCATGACCTTGGAAGACTTGATTCCGCAAGTCTACGAATACAGTTACGGGACGGTCACCACTCACGAGATGAGTGAAAACGCCTGCCAAGAATTCGTGGCACCCGAAGACGGTTTTAACCGAGGCATTTCGAGCATCTTTTCTCTCGACCTGACCTCGTCTTCCTTTGCATACGAAGTGGACCACGTTGTCGGAACTTACCCGCAAGTCTACGCCTCCACCGACGTGCTTGTCTTGGCCGAGGCCGCCTTTGACTGGTGGTGGTTTTGGGGCAACGATGGCTTGAACGAAATGACAAACCTCCACACCTTTGACATCAGTTTGCCTGATGAAACCGTCTACACGGGCTCGGGCCGCGTGAACGGCACCGTCGTGAACCAATTTGCCCTTTCCGAACACGAGGGGGTGCTTCGTGTAGCCACGACCACCGGTCAGTGGGGGCGGTGGTGGTTGACCGACCCCGAGCCGATGTCGTCGCAGTTGGTGACCCTTGTGCGCTCAGTTGATGTGGAAACAGACCAGCAAGTCTTGATTGAGGCCGGCCGAGTGGACGGCATTGCTCCAGGGGAACGCATTTGGAGCGCTCGTTACGATGGTGACCGCGCCTACATCGTCACCTTTGAGCAAATTGACCCGCTTTGGGTCATCGATGTGGCCGACCCAACGGAGCCTGTGATTCTGGGTGAGCTCAAAGTTCCCGGTGTGTCCACTTACATCCACCCGTTGTCTCGCGATCATCTGCTGACCATCGGCCTTTCTCCGGCCAACGAGGACGGCACGGGCCTGGATTGGTCCGGAACCCAGATTTCGCTGTTTGATGTGTCGGACCCAACAACGCCCACGCAAGACGCCGCGTTGCGAGTATCGCCCGTGAGCCGTGAAAATGCCCGCATGTGGTCCTGGTCCTGGTCCGAGGCCACGTACGAGTCCAAAGCCTTCCAGTACTGGGGGCCAAAGAACATGCTCGCCATTCCCCTCTCAACGTACCGAAGCGTGGATACTTACGAAAACGGGCGGTACCACTGGTCGTATCAGTACATCTCGAAATTGGTCTTGGTGGAGGTCAACGAGACGGCCGGGACCCTTGAGGTGTACGGCGAAGTCAACCATTCGTCGCTGTACGACAGCACCGACGGGGAAAACCGATGGTGGGATGACAGGAACATCCGTCGCTCAATTTTCATGGGTGACTTTGTCTATGCAGTATCGGCAGCAGGCATCACCGCCACCAACCTCACAACGCTCACCGAATCCGCTCGACTGCCCATAGCGTATTCTTCGCCATACAACGACCACGTGTACGAAGATGACGTGGCTTACGCTGAATCCGACGGTGAAGAGGCCAAGGAAACGTCTTCGTAGAGGGCCAAACCCTTCTCGGGATAATGCATGAGGGGGCTCCATGAGCCGCCTCGCTCAAGTCTTGAGCCCGGTGCCGCTCGGTTGAGCATCACGCTCATGAAAGAGCGCGGTGTCAGCGAGGCATGCGCACCGCCGTGGCGACCTTTGGTTTTGGTCGCCCCGACCATTTCAAACGCATGCTCAGCGCCTTGGGACAATGTCCGGAGGTCCTCAACGGTGAAGTCGAACTTTACCACTATCTCGACGGCGGCGTGGGCAGCGAGCAAGACGCTCTTCGCGAGGTGATTCAGGCCAGCGGGGTCCCTTTCAACTCCATCGTTGCTCGGAGCGATAATTTTGGCGTGGGCCGTCAACTGATTTCCGCCCGGAGGGAGTTGCTTGATGACCAAGGGTTTGACCGAATGGTGTTGGTTGAGGACGACATTGAGGTTGGCCCTACCTACTTGACGGCCCTGCTTCGGCTTTCGGACTGGGCTGAAACCTACAGCGATGTCGGGACGGTGCAAGTGTGGAATGTTGAACCGGGCGACAGGTCGGCGCTGCTCCCGCACCTGCATGAGGTGGAGTTAACCAACCGCCACTTCGTCACTTACTGTTTGACGAAACGGGTTTGGGACATCATCAAACCCGTTCTCTACGATTACGAAGCACGTTACCTCCACGGTCGCCCGTACGGTCAACGCCCACACTACCGCATTCGCTGGTTCATGCGACGGTGCCTGAAAAAAGGTCGAAAAAGGCACGAGGGCGTGGCGCTGAACCCTCCTCAAGAAGCCGTTCACACTCCCTTTCCAACCGTTCCTTGGCGTACGGCTCCCACGAGCCAAGACGCCATCACCTCGTTGGCGATGTACATGGCCGGCCTGCATCGCCTCACTACCCGGGTTTCGCACGCCCACTATTTCGGCGAAACCGGCGTTCACTGTACGCCAGAAGTGTACGATCTCATGGGCTTCAACGACCAAGGATGGTGGCAGTGGGAGGTAGAAAACCTCCCTCCCGAGTACGCCATGAGGTACCAAAGCGATGACGGGCGCTGGTTGCGTTCGGTGTACCGTTGAGGTGGGGCCGTGGCCAAAAGAATCGGCTTGGTGGGCTGCGGGCGCTGGGGTTTGAACCACTATCAAACTCTTCAGAGGCTGCGAGAGGAAGGGTTGGTTTCCTTTCTCGCAGTGTGCGACATCAAGCCAGAGGCTACTGCCAACTTGAACGCCGATGCGGTGTACCACGACGCCGCATTGATGATGGCTAAGGAACGCCTTGACGCCGTTGCTCTCGTAACCCCACCGGCTACCCACCTTGGACTGTTGAAGGAGGCCCTTGCGGTCGGTTTGCCGGTGTTGCTTGAGAAACCCCTGAGCGACCGCCATGAAGAGTCTGCGATTGCCTTGGCGAACCTGCCCTCCGATGCGGTGGTGGTCGTGGGCTACTTGCTTCGTCACCATCCCGGCTTGCACCGGGTCAAATCGCTGCTCGAAGAGGACGTGTTAGGAGCGCTTCACGGCATTCGTTATGTTCGGCGAACACAAAGGGCCAAACCCCCTGGGGCCACGCCACTGACGACTCTTGCCGTTCACGGTTTGGACTTGACTTCGTGGTTGCTTGACAAGCCTCTGAACTCCCTTCAAACCGTTCTTTTTGAGGTGGACGACCGTTCCGCTCGCATTGCATTTGATGCCCCAACTGAAGGCCAAAGCGCCTCCATTGATGTGGCTTGGCAGAGCGATGAAGAAATTCGTTCTGTGGTCGTTGAGGGGAAAAACAGACAAGCCACGCTCGATTTTGGTGCCAACACGCTGTCGATCTCTGCTTTGCAAAAAGACCTCCAAACCTCCTTGGTTGAACGTTTTCACGGTGAGCCCTTGCTTGAGGAATGGCGTTTTTTCCTCAGGCGCATTGATGCTGGCGAAGGGTCCGTTTACCCCCCAGCGGTGTCCTTGGACGACCTCGGCAGTTGGTTGGGTCGCCATGACGGGCGTTGAACGCACCTGTGGCAGGTCCGGCGTTGCGAGATTTCAAGAATCCCTTGCACCTCGGTGGTTCCATGGGCCTTGACATCACGACCGTCCAACGCATGTTTCTCGCCAGCCTCATCGCTGGCCTTGGCGTGTGGTATCTTCAGGGAGCCCTGATGGACGGCATGCTGACGCTGGTCGCCCTTTGTACCCTCACGGCCCTCGTCTGGGGGCTTTCCGAGCGCGAGACCACGTTCGAACACCTCAACCTCAAAGGAAACGGGCCGTGGAGCATGTTGGGGGTTCTGGCGAGCATCGTCATCTTTGCCCAAGTTTCCGTCGCCATTTGGGCCTTCCCCACGGTCGGCGCCTATGTTCTTTCGCTCACTTTCATTGGGTCGTTCTGGGTCACCGGCTACATGATGCAACCGAGCGGTGCCTGAGTCCGAACCCCTCGTACCGTGCGAAGTGTCAAAGGCCTGCGGGCCCGACCTGCCTTTCATGGCCACCCACGGCGACCACCCCGATTTGCCTGCCCATCTCGAGGTCTTGCTTGGCGATGATGTCCACACGGTCTTTCTGAAAGCGGATTGCCCGCCGAGGGTGAAACGTGGCGACATCGGGGCGCTTCAACTGGTTGAGGTTGAAGGTGATGGAACCGTGTGGGACACCCTCCGTCTCGAGCAGTTGGAAGAAGACCTCGTGGACTTGGTGGAAGCCCACCGCCACCGCAGCGATTGTTTCTTGGAGATTGACCGGAAAGGATGCCGTGTCATTCAACTCGGCGACCTGCGCATCACGTCGGCCTGGCCGCCTTTTTCCGACGCCCGGGAAATCACGGTGGTTCGACCGGTGGCGAAATTAAGTTTGAGCGATTACGATCTTGACCAACGGCTTGTTGAGCGTCTTCGCAATCATCACCGGGGAGTGTTCATTTGCGGCCGTCCAGGGTCTGGAAAGACCACCCTCGCCCAAGCCATCGCAGAATACCTCGACACCCATGTCGGCGCCCTTGTCAAAACGATGGAAGCACCAAGGGATTTGCAACTGGCGGACCGTATCACACAATACGCTCCGTTGGAAGGTGATTTGGAAAAAACCGCCGAAATCATCTTCCTTGTGCGGCCCGACTTTGTGATTTTTGACGAAGTGCGCCGAGCTCGTGATTTCGAAATCTTCGCCGATGTTCGCCTGGCCGGCGTGGGGCTTTTGGGCGTCACGCACGCCAATTCAGCGCTCGAAGCCATTCAGCGTTTGATTGGGAAGGTGGAGTTGGGCTTGGTCAGTCAAGTCCTTGACACCATTCTTCACGTCGAATCCGGCCGCATTCAGCAAGTGCTTGAACTCCGCATGACGGTGAAAGCGCCCACAGGCATGCAGGAAGAACTCGCACGCCCCGTCATCGAAGTCGTTGAATTCCCAAGCGGGAAATTGACCCATGAAATGTTTGCCTTTGGTTCCGAAATCGCCGTCGTCCCCCTTGAAGGCCGCCAACAAGGCGATTCTCCCGTGAAGGCCATGGCCAAGCAACGCATCGTTGAAACCGTTCGCCAATGGGTTGGGGTTGAATGCCAGGTCAAGTTCACTGGCGAGTCTTCTGCCGTCGTTTACGCTCCTTCAAACATGATTGCGACGCTGGTAGGGAAGGGTGGAGAAAACGTCAAACAACTGCAGAATGAACTCGGGGGCATTCGCCTCAGCATCGAATCCTTTGACGACATGCCAGAGGGCATGGAACAGCCAAACGGACATTGGTATGAAAACAAAAGGCAAAACAAAGGTTGGGAACGCTCTCAAAAGCGAGGGAAATCGGGTCGTAACAAATCCAAACGCTGACGGGAAGAACACGATTCCAGTAGCCCAATTACAGGGATATCCTTTAATGAAAGGTGGCGACGCACAACCATTGAGGCTGTTCCATGTCCAACGAACAAGACGCCCCCCAAAACAGCGCAAACCCGCTCACTTCGTTCATTCTTGAAAATCGTTCTTGGATGAACCCCGTCTCCGTGTTGATGATCGTTTACGCCGTATGGGCCGTTCTTGAGGTCTTTTCCAACACCTATTTGCACGGGCTCCAGCCCTTGACCATCTTTGAAACGGGCACCGAGACCAACATCGACCCCGATGACCTTCAGCGAAACAACAGCAGCTTCATCATCGCTTCTGGCGCCGTCGTTGGCTTGCTCGGCCTCTTTACACAGTATGTCTACCGGGGGGCTCCTGCGGTTGACGCCTCCATTGCAGCCACCGCCGCCATGATTTTGCAGCAAGCGTCGGGCGAGCGCATGGACGAAGAAGGCATTCTCGCCAAGGCTGAAGAGGCTGCCGTGGCGGCGGCCGCTGAGGTGGCGAAGGAAACTGCCGAAGACACCGTCATCGAAATGCTTGACCCGAATGCCGATGTAGAAGACATCGAGGACGAGGCGGAGGACGAGTCTGAAGAAGCAGCCGCCGACGTCGAAGAATCCGAATCAGAACCCGAGGCAGAGGACGAGGCTGAAGAAGCAGCCGCCGATGCCGAAGAATCCGAATCAGAACCCGAGGCTGAGGACGAGGCTGAAGAAGCAGCCGCCGATGCCGAAGAATCAGAACCCGAGGCAGAGGACGAGGCTGAAGAAGCGGAAACGCCTCCCGAAGAAAAGAAGAAATTTTGAGGTGAAAAAACATGTGGGAACATCGCAGCGTATCAGACAAAACATACAAAGAAACAGGCCGAATTTTGCCCAACGAGACCTACGTCAAGTTGATGGACGAAGTTGAAGCCGTCGTGACTCGAGCACAAGGCGACAAATTTGACGCCGAGACGTTCATGACGTACATCCCCCGGAAGGGCCCTTGGGAGGAGATTCCTGAATCGGACCATTCCCGTGCCGATGCTCGAACGCGATACATCGGGCCAGCCGATGCGAAACTCTTGAACACGAACCTCATTTTGGGCTCTTCGTGGATCGATTCGGACCGGTTCAAGTTTGAGCGCCGCATCGAAAACATCGCCGATTTCCTGAAGCAGAAAACCATCATCAACGCCAACATGTGGACGCCCAAACAACTGTTCACGACGCAGACGTTTTTCTTCTGTTCCACCGGCGATGAAGAGCGCATGGGCGGAGCGATTCTGGAAGGCGACACCCTTCGTGCCGACCACATCTTCCTCGGAACGCAAGACAAAGAGTTTCCCGAGTGGGAGGTCATCATGTGGGGCCTCGGTCACCGGGGCGTTGTCCCTGACTCCGACCCGCTTGACCGCGTGTTCTATCCTTCCTTGATGCACCGCAACGTGTCGTTCAACAACCGACTTGGTTGGACCCGCTATTCTCCAGCTGGCTTTGGAAAAGATGCCTCCGGGTACTTGATGACCCGGCCGAACACGTGGATTTGGCCCGCTGTCAACGGCAACCGAGACACGGCCACCGCCTTCAACCTCCTCGTCAATCTCCCCGACCGACGGTCGTCTTTCGGCGAAGAAGGGATTTCCGATGTCTACTTGACCACTGGAAAAACTTCCCTCTACACGATGATGGGTATGATGCAATCCTCAACGGTGCGCCAAGCCTTCGGCGCCGGTTCGGAAATGGTTCCGCTCGAATTCCACTGCATCGAACCCGGCCTTGATGAATGGATTGGGAACTCCAGCGACGAGGACAAATACAGCCGTTTGTTCGAAGTATGTGCCACCATTGGTTATGTTCTCACCGACCCACTCGTAGGCACCCTCGGTGGAGCCTCGAAGCGTCGTCGCCTCATCATGTACCCAGCCGACCAAGGGAACCTCTTGACGTGTGCGAACGCCAGTCAGGTGGCCGACCACGCCCTGAAGTCCAACTACGGTTCAACAGTCTTCACCAAACTTGACCAAGCGGATTTCATGAACCGTGTCACGCGCCGCTTCAAGGCGTACGCCGATTTGGTCGCCGCCTCTGATGTCGCTCGCGGTGCCCGCTGGATCAGTCAAGCCGAAGTGGACGGAGAAAAGATGATTGGACCCAACGTCCACACCATCCTTTCCGTTCGCGGCTACGATATCCTCAACATGCAGGAGTACCTTGACACCTTCAACGATGTATCGGCTGCCCCCGAGCGTTTGATGCGACGTATCGTCCAATCCGTGGCCACCAACGCCCTCAAGACGGTCTATCCCGCCGACCTGCTCGGAGAATCCCCCGGTGCCGCTCCGTTTGAACACATCTTCAACTCCGCCGACGACAATCCGTTGGTATACTACACCGATGTGCGCTTCCTCGTGCCCACCTCGATTGACAAACTTCGCTTCCAAACCGCATCCCGCGGGGCCGACCGTGGTCGCATGCGAGAAGCGTACGCTTCCTTGACCAACGCCGACCCCATGACGAGCCTTTCCATCCAAGACCTCTGCTTGCCGTTCCTTGCTGACCTCGGCGAAGACACCTGGCAAACCGGAACCGGGATCAACGAAAACGAAATTGTGGTCGAAGTGACCATGGCCGTCAACCCCGCACGGGTGTGGAAGGCGTTCCTCGAACCCACGACACGGGAAATTTTCGACATGCCCAAGGGCGACAAAGGTACTGCGGCCCAACTTTGGGGCGACGTGTTCATGTCAAACGACGTTCTTCACGACAAGATGAAGAAAGACGGGAACGAACACTACCTCAACTTGCTCAAGATGGCTTACCACTGGTCCAACAACGAAGCCCAAAAAGCGCACAAACTTGGGAAGCACGCCAAGAAGGCAGCGGACAAGAAGAAGTGATTCTTCCTGAATAAGCATTGAAGAACGAGAGGCCCCGCCTCTCTGCACATGGCGAGTGGAAACGACGGTAGCGGACGCGCTCCTGTTGCCATTGTTCGACCAACCACCACCGTGACCAGCGGCGTGGAAGTCACCCAAAAACTCGTCACGGCTGCGGTGGCTTTTGGCGACCTCATGCAGGGCACCTTTGGACCACAAGGTTTGGACAAAATGCTCTACAAGACCAACGGCGAAACTGCCGTGACCAACGACGGGGCCAAAATCGTCGCTGAACTTTTGGTGAAGCACCCCGCTGCCAAGGCCTTCGTTCAATTAGCAGAATCTCAAGAACAAGCATGTGGCGATGGCGTCACGGGTTGTTTGCTCTTTGCCAGCGAAGCGATGCGTGAAGCAGGGCGATTGCTCGAACGCGGCTTGCATCCCCTCGCTGTCGTCAATGGATTTCAGGAGGGACTTTCCATCACCTTGGACTGTCTTGATGAGCGCTCAGAGCCTTGCGATGCAAGCGATGAACGCCTCTTGGCCGTTGCTCGAACGGCCATGAACGGAACATCAGCCGACACGGGTGACACCACCCTTGCGGCCCTTGTGGTCGAGAGCCTTCGCCTCGTCCAATCCCCCGGAGGGGTGGACCACGAGGATGTTCGCATGACCAAACGCACTCAAGGCAATCTTTCCGATACCCGTTTGATTTCGGGGTTGGTGTTGGAGACTGCCCTTCATCTCGACCGACTTCCACGGGTTCTTGAACACGGCCGCGTCCTGGTGCTGACCTGCCCACTCGACGAGGAAGCGACCGTACGGGACGCTGAAATTGAGGTGGAGGATGCTCAACAATGGCTCTCCTTCATCGACGCAAAAGAACGCCTGCTGAAGGCAAAGAAGGAGGCGGTGCTCGCTACCGGGGCCAACGCTGTGTTCTCTGCGGGGACCATCGAAGCGAGCTTGTTCCACGATTTGACCGACGCCGGTTGCTTTGTGTTGGGTGGATTGGAGCGCTCGGGCGTTGAAGACATCGCTCAGGCGACCGGTGCCGCCATGTGCGACCATCTCGATGACGCAAACGAAGCACGCCTCGGTGAATTTGAGCGCTTGGAAATCGAGACCAGCGAAGACCTGGATGGCCGCCGGGAACGCCTTTGCCTTCACGTGGGTCCAAGCGCAGGTTTGGTGACGTTGGATGTTGGCGGCGGTGACGGAACCGCCGTTGAAGAAATCATTCGTGGGTTGTACGATGCACTCCGGTCCACGTCGTTGGCGATGGCCAGCAATTCGGTGGTACGTGGGGGCGGGTCGATTCACATGGGGGCCTCGCTTCGGATTAAAGAGGCCGCAGAAACCCACGCCGGGCGGGAACGATTGGCCATGGAGGCGTTCGCAAGGGCGCTGGAAACCGTTCCCTCCACGCTGGCTCAAAACGCTGGCGTGGAACGGCTTGATACCTTGCTTGCTTTGCGGGCCGCTCATCGCTCCGGAGCATGGGGTTCCGGCATTGACGAACAAGGCCACGTTGCAGACATTCACGCCACATGGCTTCCCTCGGAAACCCTTCGGCATGCATTGGAATCCGCCACCGAAACCGCCTGCGGTTTGCTTCGCGTGGACCAGGTGATTTCGGCTCGCGGCGACTGAATCTCAAGTTCATGCCTTGGTGGCGCTAGGTTCAAGTGCATCGCACGGGGCAAGTGCGATAACGGGTTCACCGCTATGAGTGTCGTTTCCTCGCCGCCGCCACGAGCCCTTCTCAGTGTCTGGAACAAGACCGGCATCGTGGAATTTGCCAAAGGCTTGGATGAACTCGGGTTTGAACTGGTCTCCACTGGAGGGACGGCACGCGTCCTTTCTGAAGCCGGCCTTCCGGTGCTGTCCGTCTCTGACATCACGAAGCATCCAGAAATATTCGACGGCCGTGTGAAATCGCTTCATCCCGCCATTCACGGCCCCCTGCTCGCCCGCCTCCACCAAGAAGAGGATGCAAGGGAACTCGAACGACTCGGGTACGCCCCGGTCTCCGTGGTGGCGTGCAACCTCTATCCGTTTGCTGATGCCGCGGCCACGCATCCCCCTCTTTCGGATGCGGCCCTTCTCGAGATGGTCGACATCGGGGGGCCAACGATGGTCCGGGCATCAGCGAAAAACCATCAGCATGTTCTCATCGCCACCAACCCCGACAGGTACGACACCATCCTCGCAGAGATTCGGGCTGCCGGTGGCGTGAAGGAGGTCGGCATGGACGTTCGCCAGGGACTTGCTTTGGAGGCCTTTGAGCACACCGCTGCTTACGATGTGGCAATCGCTCAGGAATTGCATCGCCGTTATGCAGGCGATCCCGTTGAAACGAACGTTATGGAGGAGCAACGGGAGCGACTCCCTGCGTCTCTTCTCGCCGCTAGCCACCAAACCACCACGCTTCGCTACGGAGAGAACGCGCATCAAGCGGCGGCGCTGTATGTCGCCCATGACGCGCCTGACGACGGTTCAACGCTGGTCACCGCTTCGGTTGAAGGAGAGAAAGCCATGTCCTACAACAACTACAGCGACGCTGACGCTACGCTCCGCCTCTGTCGGTCGTTGTCCACCGATGAGTGGCCCCAGACGCCGCATGCATGCGTCATCGTCAAGCACAACAACCCGTGCGGTGCGGCCTTGGGTGCGACGCAGCGTGAGGCGTTTGAGGCCGCACTTGCAAGCGATCCCGAATCTGCTTTTGGCTCCATCATTTGTTTCAACGAAGCGGTTCAACTGGAAACGGCGGAGGCCGTTGGCGACCTCTTTGTTGAAGTGATGATGGCGCCCGGGTACACGGCGGAAGCGAAAGCGCGGTTGATGGCCAAAAAGAACCGCCGCCTCCTCACCCTCCACTCGCCAAATGGGCGATTGGCCCCACTTCAACGAAGTTTGGTTCGGAAACCGATTGAGGGCGGCGTCCTCGTCCAAACAGAAGAGCCCCCGGTCATTGACTGGACCAAAGCGAAAACCGTTACGGAAGTTCAGCCCACGGCCGAACAACTCGACAGCATGAAATTCGCCGTTCGCGTGTGCGAGCAGGTCAAGTCCAACGCCATCGTGATGGTTCAAGGTACGGCCACCGTTGGGATCGGGCCCGGTCAGACGAGCCGGGTTGAGGCCGTTCGTATCGCCGCTCGTCGGGCTGGCGAGCGAGCCAAAGACAGCGTTCTTGCATCGGACGCGTTTTTCCCTTTCAAAGACGGATTGGAGCAAGCCGCCGAGGCTGGAGCCATTGCCATCGTTCAACCCGGTGGCTCTATCCGTGATCAGGAAGTCATTGATGAAGCAAACGCGCGGGGCGTTTCAATGGTCTTTACCGGCCATCGTTTGTTCCGCCATTGAGGTGAAAAAGTGGGACATTTAGACGACGTCAATCAGACATATTGGGGGCATTTTCGAAGAGCATTGCACATGGCGTTTCGCTTTACCATTGCGGTACCGTTGCTGCTGATACACGCCATCTATCCCAACGTGTTCTCGACCGCTGCAAGCGATGCTGTGGCCGTCTACAATCGGTTGACGGAAGAAGACCCTGCTTAAGCGGTGGTGGGAACGCGCCACCCCACCCACCACACGCCCGTGACGGCGACCACGGCGATGAGCGTCTGGCCAAATCCGGGGTCGCCGAGTTTGGTGATGTACCATATTGAGGCGGCAGAAACAAACGAAATCAGGCCGCAGATGATGATTTTAGAGTGAAACGGGAGCGCTTTTCCGGACCGGTAATACGAAAGCAAGGAAGAGCCAAACATCCTGTTGGTCAAGAGCCACAGAAACAAACGCTGGGACGAACGACCGTAACAGTACGCTGCGAGCACAAGCCAAGATGTGGTGGGCAGGCCCGGGACGAAGACCCCGATCCCAGCGAGCACCACAAAAATGCTCCCGAATCCGACCCAGAGACTTCGTACGATGGGGTTCGTGCTCGGCTTGTGTTCGGCGAGCACCGCATCGATGACTTCGCTGTCCGAAAGGGAAGCATAGGCTTCAGCAAGACGACGAGACTCGGTTTTCCGAAGCATTGAGGAGGACACGGGTGTTTCAGACATGGCCCTCAGCCAAAGCGATTGAAGCGCTGGCTAAAACCCTTGGTTTGGTTGGGAAAGGGTTGAATCGTACCGCGCTGTAGCAGGGATGTGGCCCCAACTTTGCCCCTCGGTGGCCGAATTGCTACCCCCGAAGACCCGCTCCGGTGTGCCGTCCTTTTCTCGGGCTCAGGGAGCGGGATGGAAGCGTTGGTGCAGGCACAACGCGCCCTTCGTCTTGCTCACACCACAGCGGTGGTGCTGTCCAACCGTCCCGAAGCTCACGGACTTGAACGGGCCCGTCGGCTCGGAGTTCCCCATGCGGTTGTTGGTCATTTTGACAACAGCGGTGAGCGCTTGTCACGGGAGGAACATGAACGGCAACTCCTTGAGGAACTTGAGGGCCATAATGTCGAATTCATCGTGCTTGCTGGATATATGCGTCTTCTCTCACCGTTGATGTTGGAACGTTGGGGTGGGCGAATCGTCAATATTCACCCGTCGCTGTTGCCCCATTTTCCGGGTGCCCACGCTCATCGAGATGTTTTGGCTGCCGGGCCACACATGAGCGGATGCACCGTTCATTTGGTCGATGAAGGCATGGACACCGGCGTTGTTCTGGCGCAGGCGAGTGTACCGGTCTTTCCCGGCGATACGGAAGCGACGTTAAGCAGGCGCATCAAAATCGAAGAGCACCGCCTCTACCCTCAGGTGCTTTCATGGATTGCAGAGGGGCGCGTCACGCTTGGCCCCGACGGTGCTCAAGTCGATGGCGCTCCACTTCATCGGGTGTGTTGAAGTTCGTGAAGGCCTTTGCATGCATTCCCGATGGAACGCTGGGCAGCGCTGAAAGAAGAGCGCTGACAGAATTGGCTTTCTCGGGCAAGACCGTTTCAGCAGTGATGATCGAGAACAACGGTTGTCGATGCCCCTCCTCATCGAGGGGCATCCCTCCACTTTCAACGTGCTGAAGAAGGAACTTTACCGCTTTAGCATCGAGCAAAAACGCATCACAGGGGACGAGAAGTAGCGTCCCTTTGAGGCGACGACGCGCCCATCGTATCACGTCGTGGAGGCCATTGGCGCCTTCGGGGTCGGCGACGGCATCTTGGGCAAATCCATCGGCACGCTCTTGGGTTCCTGCAAGCACGACAACCTCCTCAACGCCGGCTTGGCTGAGGACGGAACATAACCTCTCCACGCCCCCGTACATCTGTGCTTTGTCCTGCCCCATTCGCCGGCTCTGACCGCCAGCAAATATCAGTCCTGTGACCTTCATCCCAGCCCCTCAATGCATGTTGTCCAATTCATCAAGCGCTGCTTCAAGCTCCTCAAGCAAACCCCGGACGCGCTGCAGAAGGGCTTTCCGCTCTCGACTTGACCGGGCTTCAGGCAACCATTCCAGCAAGCGACGAACGTCTTTTGCGTCTCGGTCAACGGTCCACCGGAGAACATTTTCCAAGACGGGGTCATCAGCCGGTAGCAGGCGTTCACTCATGGCGTTGAGTTCAAGCCGCCCTCCATCAATCCTCCGTCGCCAAAAGTCTGGCCCGGATGCGTTCAAACATTTCTCCGCCTTTCGGGGCCTGCGACACAAGGCGTTTGGACGAAACCCCGTTTTTTCGAAGCGACAAGAACAGCACGCAATATTGGTGCCAGTTGGGGCTTTGGCTGGCAGCGGCTTCCATCCAATCGTCGTTTGGGACCGGACGCCCACCCCGTACCAATTCTTCCGCCACTTCAAGGACCACCATCAGCGGTTCTTGGCGCTGCAAGAGGTGAATGAACGCCATCCACCCGTCTTGGCCAAGGGCCTTGTTCTCGAGGTTTGCGAGCAGCATCCCTGCAACGGTGAGGTCTTCCCTGCCGTGACGTTTCCAAAGCGCCGGTATCAATCGGGCAAGTGCTCGTTTGTTTGGAGCGTGGGTTAACATCCAAGAGGTGATGAGCCGGAGGTCAGGCAGCGGTGTGCCGTGATGGAACGAGAAGACGTTGTTTTCTGAAGTCAAATCCGTTCGGGGTTTGTTGAGAAGATCGCTCACGCAGGCTGTGTAAGCGCGATGAAGAAACTTCAACGCACGGCGTTTTGAGGTCAGCTGCCGAGGCGATTGACCCTCAAGCCAATCGTCCAAAAACGGGTTCAATTCGGTTCACCTTCGTTGGACTTCTTCCGAAAAGTGTCAAACAGGTCGCCGACCAGGCCAACGGAATCTTTGAGCGTGTCCATCAAGGTGTCAATGACGGCCTTGTCCTCGAATTTTTCCTTTACCATTTCGCGTAGTTCATGCTCAATTTCAGCATGCATCTCGTCGTTGATGTCAAATTGTGAGCGAAGATGGGCAAGCACGCGAAACTCGTCTTTCGAGAGTGAAGCATTCACGATGGCCACTTCAAAGACCTTGGTGTAGATGGTTCGCATGTCTTCGGGCGAAATGGGCTCGCCAGCGCGTGTTTCGACCTTGTTTTGGATGGCCTCGTACACGTAGGCGGGCTCATCGGATTCTAAACCGAGGGTACTGGCGAGTTTGATGATGAGCCTTTTTTCCTCTCGGGTCAGGACGCCGTCCGCCAGCATGATCTCGACGGTTGAACGAAAAACGTCCAAGGTCCCAAGTTCTGCCGTTGACACGAACCATGCCACAGACTCCGACTTCTTGAACAAACCGTTTCGGTGAATTCCGCTTCTTCGCCTAAAACCTTGCAGAGGGTTCAAAAGGAAAAGGCGGCTGGGAGAGTTGTTCACATTCACCTCACCTGCTCGTCGGGTGGTTGCAAAGGACGTTGACCTCCTCGGAGGTTACGGCTCAGCAAAACGGTTACGTGCAACGCAAGGAGAGATTCCAATGGGACGAAAAAGCAACAATTCCAGCCGCGGAAGCGGAAACAAAGGCAAGGCCATGAAATACGAAATTCGGGCTGATATCAAGGTGAACGGAACGGTCCAACGAAAGGACATCATCGGGGCCATCATGGGTCAAACCGAGGGTCTCCTTGGCGATGACCTCGAGCTGCGCCAACTGCAACGCACGGCGCGTGTTGGCCACGTGGATGTCGACATGGAAACCAAGAACGGCAAAGTGCACGGAACCATCACCATTCCCAGCAGCATGGACAACGTCGAAACAGCGATCATCGCAAGTTCTCTCGAAACCATTGACCGCATCGGTCCCTGCGATGCCATCATCAAAGTCATGCAAATCAGCGACATTCGTGCAACCAAGCGAACCGCTGTGGTCGACCGAGCCAAAGAGCTCCTCCTCACGATGGTCAATTCTGGCGAAGCGGCTTCAAAGACGGTCATTGAAGAAGTGCGTTCCGTTTTGACGGTTGGAACGGCCACTTCATTCCACGGCTTGACCTCCGGGCCAAACGTCGAATCGTCGTCTTCGCTCATCATCGTTGAGGGTCGAAACGACGTCCGAAACCTCCTCAACTGCGGCGTGAAGAACGCCATCAGCGCTGACGGTTCCGGCAACATCAAACAGGAACTGATTGACCTCGCCAACGGCAAGGAAAGCGTCACCGTTGCCATTGATGGCGACCGGGGCGGCGAGATGTTGTTCATGCAGCTCTACGACATGATGAAGGTCGACCACGTGGCGCAAGCCCCTGTCGGCCAAGAATGGGAATTGCTCCCTCAAAAGACGGTCACGATGTGCCTTCAGAAGAAGGTCGAAGCAACCAAATTCAAGCACCAAATGGACAAAAAAATAGCCGAGGACGACCAGAAGTACGGCGGCGACAAAGATTGGGACAAGGGCATGGACGAGGAATTTGGAGCTGGAGAACCCGCTCCTGCCGAAATTCAAGAGTTGTTCGATAAAGTCGACGACATGGGCAAAAACAAGGCGCTCATCCGTTTCGCCGACGGAAGTTTTTCTGAGGAAATCGGCCCCTCCAAACTTGAACAAACCATCAGTGAATCCGAAGAGGTTGAAGTGTTGATTTTGAACGGTCCGGTGACGGACAAAGTGCTTGACTATGTCAACAAATCCGCCGCTCGCGTTGTCGTCGGGACCAAGGAAGGCAAAGGCTTTGCATCCCCCGAAGGCATCGATGTTTGGTTCGCTGAAATCCACCGTTGATTTGCATCGGTGCGTTAATGTTCTCAACGGGCCGTCAGGGGCTCATGGACACCAGCGAGTCACGCGACTGGCCGGAAGGAGAATACTCCGTAGAACCCTCCTCGACCGAAACAGCGGACGATGAGCCCTTGTCAACAACGGGCATAGAGGAAATTGTTTCCGACGGACCCGAAGACGG
>JAURDW010000098.1 GCA_030827745.1 Candidatus Poseidonia sp. | reverse complement strand
GTTGACGCCGGAGCCGCCTTGGCGTGGTCCGATACCCCGCTGTTGATTCAAATGGGCCTCTGGGGCGGTGGAAACGGTGCGCTTGAAGGGTCTGAAGAGTTGAATGTGTTTTGGTCCACGCCCGGGCTTGGTTTGGGTGCACTTGGAACCATTATCCTCTCCGTGTTGGTTTTGGTGTTCCAAACCGCCGCTTGTTGGCTCTTGGGGAGTGCGTTGTTCAAGTCAAAAGAGATTGAGTGAGGTGCTGCCATGGACAAATCCACCGCGCTCAACACCTTCCAAGGAGACTTTTCCACGATGTGGAAGCTTGGTCTTCGAGAACCCTTGTGGCACATGACATGGGACTGGTGGTGGTGGTTGGTCATGATCGACGACCCCAAAGGCGAACGATGGGGGAAGCAACTGATGGTCCTCTGGTCCACCAAAGACAACGACCGTGTTGAAGTCAACGGCACGCCGTGGAAACCCAAAGGTCGGCCCGGGGTTGACGAACATGGCGGAATGGTCCTTGACGGCATGGTCTGTGCTTGGTGGTTTGACGGCAAGCAGATGCATGAACCCTACATCAAACGGACCTGCAACATGGTCGCCATGACCGATGACCACCCTTCGTGGCCCGCCTCGGGCGAAGGAAGCGGTGGCGGTGCAGTGGTACCGCTTCTTCCAGACGATCTATCCATGGGACTTCACAGCGACAAAGGTGCCTTCTGGATGAACCTGAAAGGCGACAAGGAAGCGGTTGAAAATGGCGCTCCCGCCTCCATG
>JAURDW010000096.1 GCA_030827745.1 Candidatus Poseidonia sp. | reverse complement strand
CTAGGGAGTGGGAGAGGTAGACGGTACTCGGTAGGAAGGGGTAAAATCCTTTGATCTATTGATGACCACCTGTGGCGAAGGCGGTCTACCAGAACACGTCCGACGGTGAGGGATGAAAGCTGGGGGAGCAAACCGGATTAGATACCCGGGTAGTCCCAGCTGTAAACTATGCAAACTCAGTGATGCATTGGCTTGTGGCCAATGCAGTGCTGCAGGGAAGCCGTTAAGTTTGCCGCCTGGGAAGTACGTACGCAAGTATGAAACTTAAAGGAATTGGCGGGGGAGCACCACAAGGGGTGAAGCCTGCGGTTCAATTGGAGTCAACGCCAGAAATCTTACCCGGAGAGACAGCAGAATGAAGGTCAAGCTGAAGACTTTACCAGACAAGCTGAGAGGTGGTGCATGGCCGTCGCCAGCTCGTGCCGTGAGATGTCCTGTTAAGTCAGGTAACGAGCGAGATCCCTGCCTCTAGTTGCCACCATTACTCTCAGGAGTAGTGGGGCGAATTAGCGGGACCGCCGCAGTTAATGCGGAGGAAGGAAGGGGCCACGGCAGGTCAGTATGCCCCGAAACTCTGGGGCCACACGCGGGCTGCAATGGTAACGACAATTGGTTTCAAATCCGAAAGGATGAGGTAATCCTCAAACGTTACCACAGTTATGACTGAGGGCTGCAACTCGCCCTCACGAATATGGAATCCCTAGTAACTGCGTGTCATTATCGCGCGGTGAATACGTCCCTGCTCCTTGCACACACCGCCCGTCGTTTCATTGAAGTGAGCTTTTAGCGAGGTGACGTCTAATTGGCGTTATCGAACTTGAGGTTCGTGACAAGGGAAAAGTCGTAACAAGGTGACCGTAGGGGAACCTGCGGT
>JAURDW010000095.1 GCA_030827745.1 Candidatus Poseidonia sp. | reverse complement strand
TTCCCCGTACCAGACCGACGAAGAAAACGCCTACCAACAACTCACGTCCATGCGGGAAACGCTTGACGATCAGAGTTTCAACATCGCCAACACGATGTCCACGCCGATGTTGGTGAACGACTGGCAGAATCCTCACCGGACGCTTTTGGTCATCGCCGCTCCCGAGAAGCCGTTTGACGCCGCCGAAGCTGCCGCTCTACACGACTTCGTTACCGAACGAGCCGGAAAGGTCATTCTCGCCTCCAACTCAACCAACGCCCAACTGGTCGCTGAGGAATTTGGCGTCAAGTACTTCGATTCACCCATTCGGGACGATATCAATACCGGGCGCTACTACGAGGTCACCGCCGATGACGGAACCCGTGTCTCGCCCGATACTCGCAAGATTTGGGCCGTCTCGAGCATTACCCGTGGCGTTGACGCCATGGGTGAGGAAAAAGCCGTCCCTTGCTCGGAAGACGATGTGAGTCAGCAAACGGTGAGCAACTGCCGAACGCCCGTTCTCTTCCACCGACCCACTGCCATTCAAGTGCTCGATGAACAAGTTGACACCGGTCGTCAGGTTCACGTCCTCGCCGCTGCCTCCACCTCGGCGGAGATCGACGCCGGCAAAGGCGAATCCAACCCGACCCTCGGCGAAGGCGAAACCGGCCTCATCATTCGCATCGACTACCCCGGCCAAGAGGTGCTGGACCAGCGTTCCATCACGGCCGGTGGTGACATCGGCGAAATCAGCGCTACGGGAAGCATTGTCTTCGTCTCCGACCATTCGGTGCTTGCGAACCACCTGTGGGACCAAGCCGTGGCAGAGGAGACCGGAAAGCAACAATGCGATTCCGAGCTCTACATCCAAAACGGGCACATGTGCTGGGACACCGATTCCGAAGGTTTGAACAAAGGACTCGGCGAAACCACCTGGCGGGGCAACGAATTCTTCTTCACGGCCCTCATCAACGACATGATGGAGTTTGACAACGATGAACTGTCCGCCACCGTCGCTCGAAACACCGGTGCCTTCAACATCGTTTTCGACGAGAGTCGGCACGTTTCCGGCACCCTTTCCATGCCGTTCACTGAAGCCATGGGAGCCATCGTTCTGCTCACCAGCGATGGCGTCCTCAAGTGGCTCATCATCCTCAACCTCTTTGCCCTTCTTGCCATCGCCATCATGGTGGTGCCTGAGAAAGAAAATTGGCGTCACGTCTTTGATTTGACCCGATTCAGGGAACGTCCAACAAAACTGGACCCTTCCCAATACCAACGGCGGACCCGTGAGGCATTCCTCTCGAAGGTCCGCAACTTCAACGACCTGACGCGCGATGACTTTGCGCGCAAGTCCCCCGCAGAGATCATGCAAATGGTCCGCGAACCCCGATTGGTCGAACTCGTGAGTTCGAACCG
>JAURDW010000094.1 GCA_030827745.1 Candidatus Poseidonia sp. | reverse complement strand
TTCGTGGCCTACATGCTGTTGAGCATCGTGGTCGTGTTTTGGAATTGTGCCATCGTGGCCAACGCCAACATCCGCCTCACGGGCGGCGACCCGAGTTTTGCCGACGGATTCAACGCAGCGGTCAAAAAACTCCCCATCATCATCCTCTGGGGCATCATCGCCGGTACCGTTGGTTTGTTGCTCAAAGCCCTCGAGGGGGCGGCACGAAGCAGCGAAAACGGTGCCAACCAAGCCCTCGCCATGGTGATTCACCTCATTGGAGGGTTTGCATGGTGGGTCATGACCTTCTTCATGCTCCCGCACCTCATCATCGAAGGGAAAGGACTCGGTGAGGCCCTGAAATCCAGCAAAAGCACGTTCTTTGGCACGTGGGGTGAAAACATCACCTCGGGCCTTGGCATCGGTTTGGTTGGTTTCCTTATCGGCGTACCGTTGTTCATTCTGACCGTGGCCCTTACCGCGGCGATTGGCCCTGCCGGCCTGCTCCTCGGCGCCATCGGCTTGGGTCTGCTCGTGGCTTGGATCAACGCCGCCGAACAGGTGGCCGTCGTGGCCCTCTACCGGTTTGCGACCGACGGTCAAATGCCCAAACTGTATCGGGATGCGGGCATGAAGATGTACACCTTCGGCAACGCAGCCGTTGACATGCCCCGGCCCAAGATGTGAGGCTTGCTGGCCACCCCCGCCACCAACGGCAAGGGAGCGAACGAGACGAGCCGCGTCAGCGTTTCCAATGTTGAACGGAGGTGTAGCCGTGTGCCTCCATTTCAGCCCGCAGCGGGTAGTCAGGGAACGCTTTGGCGACCGTTCGGTGGGTGGCGGTGATCACGAAACGCCATTGGCTCTTCCAGCCCAACTCCAGCAAGAGGTACGCCTCCTCAAGCGGAAGTCGGTGGAGGTGTTTCATGATGTTCAACTTCATGGTGCCCGAACCGTTCTGCATCAGGGGGAGCCAAAGAGGGAACGGGTTGAAGCTGAGGTTCGTTGCGCTGCAGGCCACGACACCGAGATGGACGCCTTCAAACGGCATCGCCAGGCATTCGGTTGCAAAGTCTTCGAACCAATCGCCGTAGGTTTGAATCTCGTGAAGATAACCGCCCAATTCGTAGGGCTCAAGGCTTGGGAGGAGGTCGAACAGCCATTCGTCCATGTCCACATGATGCGAGAGCCAAGCCACCACAAGGCGTTGGAAGACCCCTGCCTCTGCGTCCTCAACCAACTGGAGACTTCGCTGAATCAAACGTTCTTCCAGCTCGGGATATTCTTGGAGCGTTTCGTGAACAAGCATTCGATGACGCTCCTCGGCCTCGAGTTCAAAGCAAGGCTCAAGCCACCGCCAAGCAGCCTCTGCCTCTTGTGGGTGGTATTCCATCAACGCTTGGCGCCGCACCTCGTCCTGAGGCGCGTAGAGGTAGGAGCGAAGCACCCCCTCCAGGTCTTCGGGAGCGTGTTGGCGAACGATGTTGATGACCCAAAGATGGTCGTTCGCAGGGCGTTCGTGCTCCTCCATCACCCAATAAGCGATGTTCAACGCTGCCTCCGGCTCATTGCCCCAAGGGAACCGGTCCCGCAGAACCGTCCAATCTCGGTCGGTGAGGTCCATCAGGTAGGCCAAAGGTTCCCATTCGCCCTCGGCCAAGTGCTCCCGAAACGGTTCAAACACCGCTTCTTGTTCTGCAGGACGAACGTTGAGGCGATAACGACCCTCATGCCCGGAGCCAAATTGGGGGTAGATGGCGCGCACCAAGGTTCGGGGAAGCGCCTGATAGACGGGTTCCTCCTGGCAGAAGAGCAGAATGAGGGACGCAACGAGGTCGGTATGGAGGTCGTTACCGCGCCCTCGTTTGCCGACCACGCAAATCTTGTGCCCGTCCACCCAAACCGGAAGGTGGTTGACATTGACCTGACGGACATGCAGGCCCGCATCCAAACGGGCGGCCGCCAGGGGGTAAATGGAGAGGGTTTTGCCGTTGATCTCTCGGTTCAGCGAAGTCCCGTGGTCGGAGAGGTCGTGGACGTGCCTCGACCAAACATCGCTCGTGTCCGCCAACTCATCGCACCACGAGAGCGCCCGCAGGACGGCGTCCCGTTGTTTGGTGGCGAGGGTGGTGGGAAAGTCAAGTTCGCCAAACGCCGTGGTCGCCAACATCGTGGAATCATGATCTTCGAGTCCATATAAAGAACGAAATTGAGGTCATGGATGGCCCTAAAACGAGCTGGGCACCTCCATTAGAGCACAGCGCCATCCCATTCACGAAGGTGAGCACGCACCCCCGACGAACCTGTCGTGGGGGACGAAAAAAAAGAGAAGCGAAGTATAAATCCCGCTCTCGTGGACGCCCCGCCTGCCAGAAATGCAGAAGCCGGATTCATCTGTCAGGCATCTCCGCAGGAGAATTGTACTGCGGCCAATGTGACCACGTCATCGATGCAAGCAACGGGAGATGTGTTGACGCATATTGCACAATGTGTTGATTTCGCCCTCATTGCGAACCGATTAGTTGAAGAAAACTGGTCGTGGTGGTCGGTCCGATGGGAATTGCAGGCGGGGCCATCAATCCCTGGAGCACGCACTCAGAGCGTTTCAATCCAGAAGACTTGTGTTGGAGGGTTGAGGGATACGAGACGCCTTTT
>JAURDW010000093.1 GCA_030827745.1 Candidatus Poseidonia sp. | reverse complement strand
AGCGCGATAGACCTCCTCGGCTTCCTCGATGTGGCCTTGCTCAAAGAGCAGGGCACCGAGGATGTGGCGGACGGGTTGCATCTGACCCCACGGTTCGTTGTAGGCCAGGTTGAGCGACAGGTCAACACCACGGCGCAATTCGTCAAAGGCAGCGGTGAAATCACTGGGCTCGCCTGCTTCCTTCGCAAGGAATTGGCGGCGGTATTCGATTTCGGCTTCCAAGATAGAGGCGTTGACGTTGAGAATCGACGGGCCGTCGGCCGGATCTTGGTACATCACGTTGTTGTGCAGCACGCGCCCGGCAAGAGCAGGATTCAGGAGGGCTTCCTTGAACAGGACCTGCTCGGCTTCGGCTTCAGGCACCATGCCCTTGGAGGCGTAGGCCACACCGCGAGCGTAGTGCTGGGTGGCGATGGTGGCGGGGAAGACGTCCTTGTCGGTGTACATGGGCTCAGCGAGGATCTCGTCCCACTTACCGAAGCGAATCATCACGTGCCAGGGCATGGTGACATAGGATTCGAGGAAAATAGCGCCCATGGGGATGATGCCGGCGAGCATGAACTGAACGCCGTGGTTGGCGTCGCCTGCTGGCAGCGTCTCCACGGCCTTTCGAGCGTACTTGAGGGCGGTCTCGTACTGACCGTCGAACATGGCGCACCACACGACGAAGTGGTGGTTGTGCATGCGGTAGAACTTGTAGAACTGCGACTCGTTGCCGGTGGTGGCGACGTAGTGATCGTCGGCTTCAACAGCCGCGATGTTGCACTCGATGGCTTCCTTCCACTGACCGACCCATGCGTCGATGTGCGAGGGCATGTGAACCAAATGACCGAGGCCGGGCATGCGGGTGCGAAGGAGGTCGGCGGCAAACAGGGCTCGCTCGGGGAAGGGCGAGAGTTCGAGGGCGTGGCAGTACAGGTGGCACAGCGCGGGGTCAACACGAGCTGCGGGGTCGCTTTCGAACGCGTCCTCCATGATCTTCACGAGCAGCAGGGTGTTGTCGTCGGCAGGGGTGATCTCACCGGTGGCGGCGTTCTTGTCCCACAGCTGCCAGGCCTTGAGGTTCATCAGCGCCTCGACGTAGAGAGCGGTCACGGCGAGGTTGCCGGCGTACTTCTCGTACAGCGGGGCCATGGCTTCGGCGAAGGCGACGTTGAGCTCGGGCGTGTTGCCCATGTTGAGCACGGTAGGGTCTGCGGCGTCTCGAGCCTCGGCGGTGTGGCGCTTGGAGAGGGCCATGATCAGGTCCTTCTCGAGTTCAGTGCAGTGGTCCATGACGGCGATGGCCTGCTGGATGGCATCGTAGCCGGAGCCAAGACCGGGCGCCCAGTTGTAGTTGGAAGACAGGCAGTAGGCAATGCCCCAGTGGGCCATGGCACAGGTGGGGTCAAGTTCAGCACAAGCAGCGAAGCAAGCGATGGCTTGCTCGTGGTTGTAGTTCAGGTAGTGTCCGTAGGCTTCAACGAACATCTTGCGGGCTTCATCGTTGGCGCAGGTCACGGTGGTAGCAAACGCGTAATTCGACGCTTCGCCAAAGTCATATTCTTGGGGTGCAAACGACATAGCCATCCGTTCTCCCCCTCCCATATAAGTTCTCGTCCATATTTCTAACAGATGATGAGCATCTATTTCCGTAAAAGAGCAATAAAGCCATCTATTCTTACTTTTTTCCGGATTTTTCTTCTTTTTGTCGGAAATTCTCTCGAGCAGCACGGATAAAATTGTGTTAAGGAAAAACAGCCGTTTATATCTCAAATGCAAATCTTTCGCCACCATGAATAAAACACTGGCCTTCCTGATCGTCACCCTGTTAACCGCTTCCGCGCTGCCGCTCACTGCAACGGCCGATGCCTCCCAAGACATCCCCACCAACGCTGCTGGGACGGGCATTCACGACTCCCTTGTCGCTGCCCTCACCCACGCCAACTTGGTGGCCACGCTCCAACAACCCGGACCGTTCACCGTCTTCGCTCCAACCGACCAGGCCTTTACCGACGCTGGCATCGATCTCAACGACTTTGACACACCTGAGGAAAACGAGACCCTGACCGCCATTCTCCTCCACCACGTCGTCTCAGGCGAAGTCGGCGCCAGCGACATCAGGGACGGCATGATGACCACCACCGCCAACGGTGACAAGGTCAAGTTCAGCATCACGAGCAGCGGCGATGTGCTTGTTGGTGGCGCCACCGTCACGCTGGCCGACGTCCAAGCTTCCAACGGCGTCATTCACGTCATCGACCAGGTGCTCATCCCACCCGTTGACATCCCCGCCACGGCGCAATCGACCGGCATCCACGGCTCACTCGTGGCCGCCGTCATCCAAGCCGACCTGCTCCCCACCCTCCAAGGACCCGGACCCTTCACGGTCTTCGCCCCGACCGACCAAGCCTTCACCGACGCAGGCATCGACTTGGGTGCCCTTGACACCCCTGAGGGCAAGGAAACCCTCTCGGACATTCTTCTCTACCACGTCGTTGGCGCTGAAGTTCCCGCCGCCAACGTGTCCGACTGCATGAGCGCCGACGCTGCCAACGGACAGCCCCTCTCGTTCACCGTCGGCGACAGCGTGATGGTCAACGATGCCAACGTGACCATGACCGACGTCATCACCTCCAACGGCCTGATCCACGTCATTGACAAGGTGCTCATGCCCACCGACACGCCCAACAACATTCCACGCACGGCCCAGTGCACCGGCATCCACGATTCGCTCGTGGCCGGTGTGATTCAAGCCGAACTCCTTGAAACCCTGCAGGGCCCCGGTCCATTCACCGTCTTCGCCCCCACCGACCAAGCCTTCACCGACGCTGGTATTGACCTCGCTGCGCTCAACACCCCCGAAGGCAA
>JAURDW010000092.1 GCA_030827745.1 Candidatus Poseidonia sp. | reverse complement strand
CCGGGCTTCCATCCAGTCGATTGACACCAAACGTTTCCAAGGTGCGGCCCGAGGTTGTTTGGCTGAAATCAAAACGCAACACGACGGTGTCGATACCCACCTGTTGCCCGTCTTCGTAATGCTCTACGATGGTGCCGTTGGTGTGTTCGTAGGTCACGACCAGATTGAGGCTCACCTCACCAGCATCGCTGCTCAGGCACCCAGCGAGGCTTCCTACAAAGAGGAGAACCACAGCAAATGCACCAAACGGAGGTCGCATGGTGAGTGGATTTTCCGGGTTGATTTAAGTCGGATGGTTGCCAATGCTTTGATTGTTCAAGCCTCACAATAAACAGTCTTTGATAAGGAAACCAACGGATTTCTTACCATGCGCACCGTGGTGGCCGCCTCGATTGGGATTCTCCTGTTCTCGGTGCTCGCTGCTTCCGCCGTGCTCGGACCGTTGGATATCGGCCTTGCAAGCGAAGCACCGCCGTTTAAGGTAAGCGTGGATGCGAACGAAGGCACCAACACCTACGCTCTTGTTGAAATCGATGAAGGCGACAACAACGAGGAAACGGTGGTCACCGTCGTGCCTCATCCGTTCTCCTTTTCGGTGAACGCCGCCGAAGGTGCGGTGTCATGGGACTTCGGCGACGGCACGAACGCTGTGGGCACGGAGGTCGTCCATGGGTTTGAGCAACCCGGCATTTACACCGTCACGGCCACCTCCATCACGCCCGACGACGTGAAGAGCAGCGAAGTGGTCGTGACCGTCCACCTCGACGCCACCGCCGAAGTGGATAACATGGAATGCGTCTGTGCGCCCACTGCGAAGGACACCGTCATCGACTTGCTTGGAAAACCCGGCACCATGTCTCTCGAAGGCTACGTGATGGTTGAGCACGACGGCAGCAGTGAGTCCTGTTCGCTTCGCAACCCGCTTCAAGAATGCCACCTCCGGGTGTACCTCGAACGCACGGAAGCCGGCAGCGTCGTCGGCCAAGAGGTGCTCTACGACGACACCTTCCGAAGCAACGAGCTCGTGGTTGACTTTTCTCTTGACGACCTTGAGTTTGAGCCCGGCGAGGGCCTCCAACTGCGACTTGAAACCGACCAAGTGCGCGACTGGCACAAGCCCTCTGCGGCTTGGTCCGCCACCGCACCCCTCCAACCGTGAAGCCATCGGAGCAGCGTTTTAAGATCCGATTTCCTCCGAAATTCATGGACAGCGTTGAAGCGTACCTTGAGGGGCTCGAAGACGAACGTCTCGAGCCGATGCAACGCCTGATGGACGTGATTCGCACGAACCTCCCGGAAGGGTTCGAGGAAGTGATGCAGTACGGGATGCCCAGTTGGGTTGTCCCTCACTCGCTTTTTCCCGACGGCTATCACGTTGACCCGAGCCTCCCGCTCCCGTTTCTCAGCCTCGGTTCTCAAAAGCGTCACATCGGCCTGTACCACATGGGCATCTACGCCGATGAGGCCTTGCTGGAGTGGTTCACCCACGAATACCCGAAGCATTGCTCGACCAAACTGGACATGGGAAAAAGTTGCATCCGCTTCAAAAACATGGCCAAGATTCCTTACGACTTGGTGGCCGATTTGTGCACCAAAATGACGCCCGAAGAGTGGATGAGGCGATACCAAGACGCTCGTGCGTGAGACGAGAACGCCAACCCGTTGATTGCATCGCGTTCCCTCACGTAGGCGCTGGTGGCCAAGCGGGTGCCCTGGCGTCGGGTTTGCCTTTGATGCGGTTCACGAACGGGCATCAGAGAGGAAAGAATGGAGTTGCTCCCTGGCATCGGGCCAATCCGCAGACTCGAGTGCATCGGTGAGGTGCAAGCCCGCTAGGAAGCGAGCATGAACAGAGTCCCAAGTCTCGTCGTCGCCCTTGCCCCGCCAACGGAACAGCGGGGCGCCATCAGCCTCCAAGCGGTCGAGGAACCCACGGTGCGCCGCCGACACCAGAAGCGTAGGCGTTCCGAGCAAGGTCGCCTCACTCGCCAGCGTCACGGACTGCGTGATGACGCCGTCGTGCGTCGCCAGTTCACGGTCAAGCGCCCACGGGTCGCCCTCGTAGGCGTTCTCATCGGCCAAGGTCGTGACGATGCCGTCAAGGGCGTCGTCGGGCAGGGCCACGATTTCACCGTCGTCGTGAACGCCTCCCCCGACCAAACGGCGTACAAGGACTCGGGGCGGGTTGGAAACCTTGCTGGGACGGCGCTGCGGCGCGAGGTGAACGTGGCCGTGGAGCCCGTCCAAACGGTGGACTCTGCCTTGGAAAGCGGCGAGAAAACCGCCGTCCAAGTCTTCACGCCAATGGGTCGGCAGAACGGCGTGGGTTGCTGCCTTGGCGGCGATGCCATGGGCGAGGTGGTTCACCTCGGTGTCCGTGATGTACCAGCGCTGATGGACGGTTGAGCGAAGCCACCATCGGGGTTTGGCTGCGAGCATCTCCAAGGCCGCCCCCACGCCCACGATGCGTTCCACTGCGCCCTGACCGTCTCGACCGGCGGCCTTGAGCAAACGCTGGACACTTCGGATACGGTAGAGGGCTTTGCGACGCTTTCCTTCGCCCACGGGACGAGGCACCCATAATGTTTGACGGCGAGGCAGGCGCCCGTCACCCTGCTCAAGCATGGCTCGCACTTCGGGACGCTCGCAGGCCACGATGAGGTCGGCGGTGGTGCCCTCCCGCAAAAACGGGGCCAAGAGGCGCACGTGGGCCGGGTGGTCCAGAACCCAACAGGTGCGCATGGCCGTGGGAGGAGGACGCCCCCCTCAAGGCATCGCTCCTTCGGTGTTGACCGCACAGATATGGATGGAAAGATGAATGGCGGGAGAAGTCCACAAAAGGAACTGAGCATGCGAGTATTGTGTTCAAAACG
>JAURDW010000091.1 GCA_030827745.1 Candidatus Poseidonia sp. | reverse complement strand
TTGTGGTTGCTTGAAGGCCACAAGGTCAAAGGCTGGACCGTTGAGCAGGAAGTGTACGAATCCATTACGCTCAGTGAAGTGAATGAGAAGTACCTCAGCGATTACCCCATCCCCGGCTTGGATGTCACGATGCGTCTCGAGGAGGCGCTTGAAGGAAGTGAAATCGTGGTGCTTGCCGTGCCGTCGTCGGTGATTCTTGAAGTCCTTGAAGATGTCATCCCCCACCTTCAACCCCGCCATGTCTTGTTGGACCTCGCCAAAGGACTGGCGCCAGGCAACCGGTTGATTTCAGAGGCCATCCACACCCGATTGAAAGAGGAAGGCATGACCAATCCGCTGGCTGTTTTAACCGGCCCCACCATCGCACCAGAGGCTGCAAGCGGCGTGATGACGACCGCTCTCGTGGCCAGCGAAGACCATGCCGTCGCCCAACGGCTGGCTCAAACCTTGAGCACACCGAGTTTTATCCTCCATCCTGCGAGCGACCCCGTCGGTGCAGAATTGTGGGGTGCGTACAAGAATGTCGTGGCGCTGGCTTGCGGCTTGGTTGATGGTTTGAAACAGGTGGGGGACCTCGGCGGTGACAACCTCAAAGCAGCCATTTTCATGGCCGGCTTCAAGGAAGGATGCCTTTTGCTCGCTGAACTGGGTGCTCGGGCCGAAGTCGCCTTTGGACCTGCAGGGCTTGGCGACATGTACGTCACGGCCACATCGCCTCACGGACGAAACCGAACGATGGGAGAAAAACTTGGAACCGGACGCACGCTTGATGAAGCCCTTGCAGAGATGCACATGGTGGCAGAAGGCGTACGGGCCACGCGAATGTTCACCGAGCGAGCAGAAGATGCCAAGCTCAACACGCCGTTCACGAAAGCCCTCAACACCTTGTTGAACGGCGACATTGATGCAGAGGAATGTTGTCGAAGAATGGTGGCCCTCGGTTAACCCGCCCATCGGTGCTATTTTGAGGGCGGGCCGCTTGAAGGAACCATGGCCGAGGAGTTAACGGAGTTTGAAGCAAAACTGTTGAAGTGGCTGGTCAAGAGCGAATTCCATTTGCAACCTTGGTCCACCAAGGCCGCAGCAAAAGCATTCAAAGTGACCGAGGACGAGGTCTACGAAGCCGTTGCCGCTCTCTCGAAGAAAGCCCCCGAACGAATCCAAATCTTCTACAAAGAAGGTGCCCTTCACATCGCTGCCGATTAACCTCACTCGTCCTCGGCATTCGCTGCTGCCATGGGCGTTGGGTGAAGCGCAGAGGAGATTGCAGCCGGCAAAAACAGCGATGACCAAGACGGGCGTTCGACATCACCCTCTTCAGTGACCGCTGCACGGAGCATCATGGAAAGCGCATCGATCAAGACGACGACGACGAAAACCACCAGCAGCAAAGCGACCACTTTGTCGTACTGGGCCAACTTGAGATACGTGTTGATGTAAAGGCCAATGCCACCCGCCCCAACCAAGCCAATGACCGTCCCGTGCCTTACATTGTACTCAAACATGAACAGAACGTGGCTCACGAGGTT
Organism: Candidatus Poseidonia sp.; assembly: GCA_030827745.1. GTDB lineage: Archaea > Thermoplasmatota > Poseidoniia > Poseidoniales > Poseidoniaceae > Poseidonia. Next base: position 1,360 of record JAURDW010000091.1, on the reverse strand, counting down.
GTTCGCTGATTCAGGAATCGCTACCAACCAGGCGGTTTCTGTTCGGGTCATCCCCATCGCTTTGGCGGCCTCCAGAGGCGCATTTTTGATGCCTTCCATCGACTCAAATTGCAGTTTGCCGAGATAGCCCACCGTGTAAAACGACATCGCAAAGATACCCGCAAGGGCGCCCACGTCAAAGACGATCATGAACAAGACGGCCCAGATGATGGAAGGGAGACTGCGCATGCCAGCGAGCACAACCCGCGTGGGGATGGCCAGTTCGATGGGTGAGAGGTTGCTTGCGGCCAAAACCGAAAGCGGTAAGGCGACAAGAAAGCCGAACACGGTGGCAACAAAGGCGATTTTGATGGTTTCCCACATCCCAATCCAGGCTACGGAACACATGAACTCAAATTGCGCTTCACAAACGGGGTAGGACTGAGCCTCCAACACCGACCAGTTTGGAGGCCACAGACTTTCGCTGAAAAACCGCTTCAAATTGGCCCATCCACCGCTCAAGCGGCCCCAGTCGCCGGCAAGGTCGATGAACGTGAGGAAGGTCAAGGCCAGAAGCACGCCTCCCCAGAGGTAGAACCGCTTGTTCATTCGACCACCTCCTCAACCAAGGTGCCGTCGGTGATGCGCCAGATTCGATTGGCCACTTGCTTGGCCAGTTCTTCGTGGTGCTCCACCATCACCATCGCCGAATTTTGTGCTTGGATGGCCGACCGAACGGTTTGCATCACGATATCGACGTTGTCGTCGTCAAGTTCACCGAGGAATTCGTCGGCGAGGACCAATTTCGGTCGTTGAGCCAAGGTCTTGGCGGTGGCGACGCGGCGTTGTTGGCCTCCGGACAAGATGCGCACGGGCTGTTCGGCGAGATGGTGGATGCCCAAATCTTCCATCGCACGTTGAGCGTAACGTTGCTGTTGGGCTGGAAGTGGGAGAAAGGGAAGGTACCAGCGGGACAGACCAACTCGTGCCCCCATTTCCACGTTGGTCCGAACCGTGCTGTTGCCAACAAGCCCAAGACGCTGTGGAATGTAGCCGAGACCTCCTCGTGAGGGGACGCCCAATTCAACATCGCCTTCCAAAGGACGGACAAGTCCCGCAATGGTCCGCAAGAGCGTTGTTTTCCCGATGCCTGACGGCCCCAAAACAGCGATGACATCTCCCGCTTGAATCTCAACATTGATGTCGGCGATAAGCGGTTCATCGTACCCGATGCTCACATCGTGAAGGTGGACCAAAACTTCGTCCATACGCTCACTCCGATGAAAATTTGTTGTCCAAGTAAGCCGTGATGCCGGGAACGTGCTCAATCAATGAACCGTAATCGCTCAAATGTTCAGCGGTGTTGACCTCAAGAACACGT
>JAURDW010000090.1 GCA_030827745.1 Candidatus Poseidonia sp. | reverse complement strand
AACGGTCTACGTCGGCATCGCCTCGCGGACATGGGCCAATGCCAAACGGACACAGATCGGTGGAACACGAGAGGAAAACAAATCGGGTTTTGTTCACTTTGCCCTCCTCACCGCCATGGATTGCTGGAACAAGGCGTTTGACCGCATGGTTGAGGAACGTGAGCAAATGGCGCATGAGGCCGAAGTCGCCAGATTAAAGTTGGAAATGGAGGCCAAACGAGCGACTGAACTGGAAAACCAACAGGAAGGGCACGAGGCGAAGGCTGCAAGTTGGCAAGACGAGGCGTGGGAATCCAATGGGGATGAAGAAGAAATCGGGCTCGAAGTGGAATGGGTTGATAGCGAGGAGTGAAGCCCTCGCCCATGGACTGGCCTCCACATACCTTTTGAAGCGTCGTCCCTCAATATGAACATGGGTGAGCCTTGGTCCAACATCGCTGCCCTGTTGCGGCAACAGAAGTTGCTTGCTCCACAGTCGCTGAGAGAGCGCTTGCTCCAGTTGGAGCGACCCGCTTCGGTGATCGCTGCGGCTCAATCCCTGAACTTCTCTGGCGGCATGCTCACGTCGGATATGTTGGATGCGATGATGGCCCAAGCTCATGAAGGGCCGATGAAGGCCACCCCTCCCTCATCGCCGACCCCCTCCCAACGCATCCCCCCCACAGGAACTTCGGCCGTCCAGGCCCCTACCGACCTTGGCCGCACGGTGGCGCCCCTCCAAGCAGAACAACCCCTCGATGTCATGTTTCGAAACAACCTACCGGACTGGAACCCCGACGATTTTTCAATGCATGCAAGCGATGCAGCCTCGGACATCGTCGTCCACTACGACATTACGGGGAACTCGACCACCGAGGGCAAAATGGCCGACATCACAGCATGTTTCAACGACCGGCTGCAAAGCATTCGAAAACTGATTGTCCAAAACTCAAATCTACCACGCAAGCATCAGGAGATTTCCCGACTTTTGGCGGAAAGTTCACGCTACCAGGGCTACGAGAACAAGGCCGTCGCCATCGGCTTGGTCAACGAACCGCGTTACACGAAAAACGGACATCTGATTTGGGGGCTTGAAGACGAAACAGGTGAAATGACATGCTTGCTCACCAAACGAAGCGGCGATGACCGTGACCGAGCTCATGAACAAATCCTCGAGGCCGGATTGATGCCGGACGATGTAATGGGAGTTTCAGGGACGTTCAGCCAAACAGGGGATATTTTCTACGTGGACGACCTCCATTTTCCTTTGGAATCCAAACATCAGAAGGTCAGTGCAGAGCAGGGAGTGAGCGTTGCCTTCCTCTCCGACATCCACGTCGGGTCCAAAACCTTCCTCGAGGCCCAATGGCACAAAATGGTTCGTTGGTTTCACAGCGACCCGCTGGCGAAGACGATCAAGTACCTCATCCTCTCCGGCGATTGCGTGGACGGCGTCGGTATTTACCCCGGCCAAGACAAAGAACTCGCCATCCCAGACTTGTTCGCTCAATACACTGAATTCGCTCGCTTGCTCGAGTTGCTGCCAGAATGGGTGGAGTGCTTGATGTTGCCCGGCAACCACGATGCGGTACGACCCGCTGAACCTCAACCGACGTTTGAGAAGGACATCCAACAGGATTACAACACCACCACCTTCGTCGGCAATCCCTGCGATTTTTCACTTCACGGCGTTCGGTTGTTGTCCTACCACGGGAAGTCCATTGACGACTTTGTCGCTGGATTACGAACCGTCACCTACGCCGACCCCGTTGAGGCGATGCGAGAAATGTTGAGGAGGCGGCATTTAGCCCCCCAGTGGGGTGGAAAAACACCGCTTTCGCCCGAACCTGAGGACGGGCTTGTCATTCGTGAAGTCCCCGATATTTTCGTGACGGGCCACGTTCACGGTCACGAGTGCGTTGATTTTAGAGGCACGACGCTGGTGTGCTCGTCCACCTGGCAGGACCAAACCTCGTACCAACGAATGTTGGGGTTCCAGCCAAAACCTTGCATGTTGACCGTGATCAACCTCAAGAGCCACAAATCCATTTCCATCCCGTTCGCTTGAACGGAAATCAATCCCGTTCGAAACCCAAGAGGGGAAGAATGGCTCGAAGGTCTTTTTCAACAACGACGGGGACTCCAGCATGTTCAAACGCGTCGACGGATGATGCACGGCTCGGGTTGAATCCAATGAACCGGCTACCGGCAACATGCATGGACAAATCCATTTCGGAATCACCAACGGAGACGCACTTCGCAGCCTTCAAGCCGTTCATTTTGAGCAATTTGGAGATGACCTCCCCTTTCCCAGTTGCATGAAGCCGACAAACGCCTTCATCGGTCAGGTAACCTTGGTCGTCAAAGACGAATCCGTTTGCAATCCAATCGTCAACCTGAAGCATGCCCGCAATCGAACTCACGAACAGATCCACGCCTGCACTCACGATGGCGACAAAAATGCCTGCTTCCTTGAGACGTTCAACGACTTCTCGGGCACCCGGCATCAGTGCAACGCCTGCGTAGGCACGAAACAAGTCATCCCGGTGAATCGGGTTGACCACGGCTTTCCACATCTGGATGTCGGAACGCATGAACTCGACGTCGGTGATCTCTCCTCGGATGAACCGATTCAGATTCAGACCGTTGTCTGTTCCGTAGGCGTCGTGGAGTGTTCGCCATGAACTCACGGCATCAACCAGCACACCGTCGCAATCGAAGACGACGACATCGGGTCGTGCGGATTCTTCCGTCATGGTTCACCCACATCTTCCGTCCTTCAAAGGCTTCGCACGAGTTCCAAGCCACCACGCCAAGGAAGCGAGGAGGCACAAGGCCTCCTCACCGCCAAGGCACCCCGATGGGCGGGGTGGGGAGAACCGCTGAGCGGTCTTCCGGACCTCAGGCCTTCTTGTCGTAGC
>JAURDW010000008.1 GCA_030827745.1 Candidatus Poseidonia sp. | reverse complement strand
TGGGTTTCAAACACCGAATCGGGCCTCAACCTCTCAGCAAATATTCACGGAAACATCAGCGAGGAACACGGCATCGCCGTTGAGACGCTCGATGAAATCGGCGTCATTCCTGGTGAGTCCCAAGAAGTGAACTACACCATCACGAACAACGGGAACCTGCTTGAAGACATCGTCGTGGTCACCGAAGTCCTCGGCAACTGGACCGTGACGCCCTCCAGCGCCTCCTACCAGCTTCCCGTGGACGGTAGCGAAAGTGGAAGCCTTTCCATCGACGTTCCCGCTCTTGGCGGAGAAGACAGCATGCTCAACGGCGCCATTTACCCCGTCACGATGCGGGTGCTCAACGCCACCACGCAGGACGAACTCAAGGTTCACCGCTTCAACCTCATCGTCGCCCCGCTCTTCATCGTTGAAGTGGAAGATTGGCCCTCGGTCAAATACTACCATCGCGGGTACGACCGGACATGGGATGTGAGCATCACGAACACCGGAAACAAGGACGTTGAAGTCAACGTCACCTACACCCTCCTTCAGGGCGGCTTGGCGCTTCCGAGCACGGACTGGGAAGTGGCCAACAACGCCCCATCCACGCTGTTCCTCCCTCGTGGGCAAGCCACACCGTTTTCTTTCGTTGTTCGCAGCGTTGCGCCGCAACCCGCACTCACCCTTGCGTCCAATCTCATCGTCGCCCTTGACCCGGTGGATGTGAATGTCCAGGGAAGTGCACAATACACCACGGAGTTGCGCATGGACCGGTTCCACGAAGCCAGCGACACGCCGGTTAACCCCACCGGTTCGACGGTGTTCACCATCGACTATTCACACATCCCTACGGGCCAAGAAAGCGCCGTTGCGTATGAACTCGAGTTGTGCGGAGCGGAGCGTTTGCTGGACCTTGGTGATTTGGGGCAAAACGAATCGCTGTTTGATTGGTCTTTTGCCGTGCGAATTGATAATACCGATTTCCCGCTCGATCTGGAAGCCGCCTGCCCCAACGGCGCATCGTTGGGGGCGGAATCCCGCTTGACCCTCCCCACTCGCCAGCCTTGGGTCACTTCCGACCCGATTCAGCTCGTGGTTGAAGCACCCACATCGCCCAACATCCTCGCGGGCGACGGCTGGGATTTGACATTCCGCCTCTACAACCCCAACGAGCACACGGGATACTCGGAATACGACGAGGAGACCTTCACGTACGAACTCGCTGTGTTCTCGGACCCCGGCATCATCGCTCAGGGTCCAGCAGACCCGGACGGGTTCTTTGAAGGCCAAGAGACAACCTATTCGGTGACGGTCAAAAACCACGGAACAGCACAAGCCTTGGGCGTAAGCGCCACGCTGGATTGCCACGGGGATGTCAGCGTCCTCGCTGTGCCCGAGTCCAAGCCGATCTTGGTTTCGCAAGCCGAGCACACCTTTGTTTGGACCGTCCAGCCAGCAGTCATCGACTGGTGGGAGGTGGCCAAGGAAATTCAGTGCGACGCGACCCTCGCTTTCCTTTACGTCGGCGAAGGCAACAACGAAGCGAACGATGTGTCTCATCTCTATTCCAAGGACGGTACGCCGGTTGAACTCGGTCAAGACACCGTGCGCTCATCCTCTCCTGACCTTTCCGTGGCCTTCGTTGCGTGTGTCGTTGCCTTCCTGCTCTCCTTCGTCTTTGTTCGTCTGTCCACCCAATCCGAAAAATGGCAGCTTGGTGGGATTTATGCGGGGATTGTTGGTTTCGGATTCGCCTTCCACCTCTTCCAAGTTCAATACTGGGGGCCTGCTGTGTTGATCCTCGGTGCCCTGTGGATTTGGCGCATGACGTGGAAGTCAAGCGAGGAGTTCCGGATGATTCACGAAGATTACCAACGGGCTCGCAAGGGCATATCAACGGTGTACTCCGACCATTTCGCAGCCTTGACCGACAGCCGTCGACAATTGACCATCATCCTCGCCCTCCCCGTCTTGGGCATGCTCGCCATCGTGCTTGGCCTGCCACCACAACTCGACGCCAATCAAGAGAACCTCGTCGTCATGGCGGCGTACTTCTTTGCCATCGTTCTCGGGGTGTGGTACCTCCTGAAGCGCTCGGACAAACTCTACGGCAACCTCTACGGACGCATGACCGACGCTGAGGTCAAGGCGATTCGCCTCGAACGTGACCTCAACGACCCCGCCCGCTTGCTCAACGACCTTGCAGAGGACGGTCTGGATTTCACAGCCATGCTCGGACCCGCAGAACCCACGGCCTCCGAACAAAGCGGGGAAGGGGAAAAGCAACCTGTCGCCGATCTTGACTTCAGCACAGCATTGGAGGTGGAAAGCGATGCCTGAGAACGACGGCGTGGTGATGGACATGCCCAGCGAGATGGTGGACGCCGATCGAGTTCAGCGGGAACAAGGCATCCTTGAAGCCTCCCAAACGCTTGAGCGGATTGCCCGTCAAGCCGCCCGTCGCGAAAACCCCTCGCTGAGCGAAACCGACATGGACCTCTCCGAAGCCAAAGTTTTCCTCAACATCCACCAGCTTTCCAAGGCCAAAAAATCCCTCAAGCGAGCCGAAGGCACCCTTGACGAGCTCGAAGAGGACGTCCTCACGCTCCGCCGCAGCATCGCCATGCTGCATCGGCTCCTCGTCCACAAACACATCTCGCTCGAAGAAGCCGAGCGCATCCTCTACAAACTGCGCGAAGCCACGGCCGCTGCAGAAATCGGAGATATTCGTGTCGCCACCGGCGAAGTGGAGGATCTGCTCGAGGACATGATCGGTGGCAACACCTCCACCCTCAACCCGTTCCTGTTCCGGCATTTCTGGATGGGTGTGGACACCCGCTGGCCAGCAGGTGGCGAGGCGGGCGTTCTCCTCGTGCGCATCATCAACGACGGCCCCATTCCCATGCCCATGCTGCGGCTCAAGCCTCCCGTCCCCGAAGGATGGACGGCCACCCCCGCCAACGTGGATTTGCCCATCATCGCTCCAGGGGGCAACATCCCGCTTCGATTTGACATCCAGCCAAACTTCCGTTTGAGTTCCGAAGACGTTCCCCTGACCCGCAAACTCTCCGTGGCGACCTCCTACGAAATGCGGTCGGGAGAAATCACGGTGACGATGCGCGTGCAAAACCGGTCCATGGAGCCGTTGAGCGAAGTTCTCCTCACACCCTGGATTCCTGCTGGTTTCTTTGCCGAAGAGGTGCCTTTCATCCGCACGCTCGCTCCAGACGAAGTCGCCATCGTGCGCATGCCGCTTCGTATCAACCTCGGTCAGGGAGGTGAAAACTGACCGCATCCCATTCCACCCGCAGAGGCGGGGGACAAAAACAAAAAAATGGTGAAAAACATGAAGAAAGAAATGAAGAACGAAAACCGCGACAACGTTGCGGCCATCGGTATTGGGGCAATGATTGTGTTCATTGCGCTGATCTTGGTCGCAGCAGTGGCTGCTGCTGTCATTATTCAGACGGCAGAAAAGCTGCAGCAGAACGCACAGACCACAGGTCAGGACACAACCGACAAGATGGCAGCCCGACTCTCCGTGTTGGGTGTCATCGTTGCGTCAGGGTCCTCCTTGGACGTGACGTTTGAACTGGCACCCGGCTCGGATGACGTTCCAACCGGTGATATCGGTTGGGCAATCGTCTGCAATGGGGGCAAGAATCAAGGGTCCTTCCCGACGACTGCCACCACACACGAGGTTGGTGACACCGGTGCTGCAACGACCATTGAAGCAGGAAAAACCTACATGACGACGCTTTCAGGTCTGGCAGCTGCTGCCACTTGCCAACCAACGGCAAACGCTGAACACACAATTCTGTTTCAAGCAGGTGGCGGAGGCCAAACCTACGAAGTCTTGAACTACGGCGGAGATGTTACTGCAGGGGCGGTGGTCATTTGAAGTCCAATCGCACTGAAGAAAACAACGACCAACTTGCAGCCATCGGCATTGGCGCCATGATCGTGTTCATCGCGCTCATCCTCGTCGCTGCTGTCGCTGCCGCCGTCATCATTCAGACGGCTGAAAAGTTGCAACAGAATGCCCAAACCACGGGCGACGATACCGCTGACAACATGGCAGGAAAACTGTTCATCGACACGGCGTTTGTTGACACAACCACTCCGGGTGACGACTACTTGTTGTTCATCTCGTTGGCTCCCGGAAGCGATGCCCTCATCATCACGGACATCTCCTACCAGATGTTCTGCGCTAACGGCAACACCCAAGGTGTCGGTGGGACGGAAATTTCGTTCACCCAATTCGACGGTTCAGCCCTCGCAACGGCCAACACCCTTTCCCCCGGTACTTCTTACCAGGCGGTCGTTGATGGCTCTGGTGGTACCGATTGGGACGACTGCTCTGCGAACTCTGGAACAGCCGCAGGGCCAATTGGAGAAGTTCAACTCTACCTGCACGTTGCGAACGGTGGTACCACCTTCGAGACGATGGTTGTTGACGAAACTGCTGGCGGAGCACTCGTTGTTTGATTCCTCCAAGAAATCACTTCGGTGATCTCTTGGATTGGAGGTTTTACAATGGCTTGGCCATTCAGTGGAAACTCTGGAGGATCAAAAAGCGCTGACCAAACCTTGAGCGAAGAGCGCCTGAAAATTTTGGCCAACGTGGCCATTGAACAGGTGCCGTTCCCCGAACAGGGCATGCTCACGGAAGAGGATGCGTGGACGATTTCCCCCGGACCAACACGTGCTCGGATCAACAGCCAGCAGAGCGTGCCCAACGTGGCCGCCTCGCTCGCTCCCGCCGCACCATCGGTGCCTGCCGCACCGGCGACCGTTGACACCTCGGGTCTGGAGCGGCTCATCAGCAGCCGCTTGGACATGGTGGAAGACGTGCTGCGGATGGTTGAACACCGACTCGAAGAGACCACAACCCAGGTTGCACCCGCTTCGGGCGACGAGACCTCGGCAGGAGTGGACGAAGACGAGTCGGATGCCGACAGCGCTTCAGGCGACCGAATCATCACCGCAAGCGGTCAAGTGGTTGAGGTCGGCGGGGCATCGAGAATGATGGAAGACGACCAAGGTCAGCTGGTTGAGTTGTACGAGGCGCAAGCCTTGGCGGCCAACCCGTTCTTGACGGCTCCCCGTTCAAGCGGTTCAGGCAACGCTCAGTCGAGTACGGGTGCGCCCACCGTGGCAGCGCTCTTGCTCGACCACATGTCCGGCATGGCCGCCGTGAGTTTCACGCAGAAAGCCATCGATTCGGGCATGCTCACCCAAGAGGAAGGGCAAGCCCTGATGGCCATCGTGCAACTCGCAGAACCTGGCGAGCCGGAAACGGCCCTTGAAGACCACCTGCCACACCGCCATCTGTTGGTGTTCTCAGCGTTGGTTTCCTCGTGGCGTCAACTCCACGTGCTTCGGGGTGAAGAGTGAGATGGGCGCTTCGGTCGGTGTTGGTGGATTGGTGATTGGCATGTCGATGCTGGTCGTTTTTTCCATGGCCTATCAGGCCATTTCGTTGCAGATTGATTCGGGTGTTGACCGAATTGAAAACGCCGACGAACCAGCACCGTCTCTCAGCATTGACGATGCGGTCATTTACACCGGGGCGGTGGTCGATGTGACGATTGCCGGCGGTGGAACAGGGTACAGCAGCGGGGGCACGATTGAAGCCACGAGCGGAACCGGGGGCTTTTCAGCCACCTACACGATCAACGGGACAGGAGCCATTGTTTCTGTGGTGATCACCAGCCACGGAAATTACTCTTCGCTCCCAAGTTTGACCGTCAACGGTGGGGGCAGCCCCTCCACCTCCGCTACGCTGAACGCTGTTCTCGGCAACGTCCTTTACGCCAACGTGACCAACACCGGGTCGACCACCATCAACCACGACGACGTCTGGGTTTTCCTCGACGGGCAAAATGCGACGCAATTTTCGTCCATTTACAACCCCCCGTTGACGAATCTTTGGTTTTCCGGAGAGACCGTCTTCCTCGATTGGTTTGATACCGGTCTTCCGGGTGATGAACGCATGACGCTCTCGGTGGGTCCGACCTCGGTGGCGCACAGGTTGTGGTGATGGTATGGCGGACGGAGGTGCTTCTTCGATGATCATGCTCATCACAGCGTTGCTGATATCTGGGGGCGCCAGTGCGTTGCTTCTCTCAGAATGGAGTGATGCGGTTCGCGTGGTTCAAATCAATGAGCGGGCCTCCAACGACAAAGACGATGTCAGCGTTGCTTTGGCAGGTGACCCCGCCATGGTGGCGTACAACACGACGGCCAACACCATCACGCTGTACTTTTTGAACACGGGCAGTTACGATTTGGACACCTCGAACTACGAGGTGTTGATCGATGGCGCTTCACCGACGTCAAGCACGGAATCCGTGCTGCCAAGCGGTACAGCATGGAATCCAGGCGACCTCCTCGAGGTCGTTTTAAGCGGCACCTGGTCCTATTCCGACGGCGAAGACATCTCGGTGTACTTTGTCGGCGTTTCAGAACTTGTGAACGGGTACACCCACTCGGCCACCACCAATGCGGAGGTGAGAGTCAATGCATTTTCCTGAAGAAAGTCCGTTTGAAATCGCTCACAAACCTGTGGAAGACGGTTTTCCCTTTGAGGTTGAAACAGACTCTCTGGCCGACTCGATGGGGCTTCGAATGCCGAACCGGTCGTTGTACCTCCTTCAAGGGAAGGTCGGTGCGGGGAAATCCCTCATCTCACAACGATTGGTTCACGGGATGGTCGAAAACGGTGTGAAGGTTTTGGTCATCACCACGGAACTGACGACTCGGGGTTGGATTGAGCAGACCGAAAGCATCGGCTACGGCATGACCGAAGCCATCCGCAGAGGTCAGGTCATGGTCTTGAGCCGCTACGGCACCGTGGCGGACGCCCGAGGCGATGTGTCGTTGGGCGACGTACTCGCCAGCCCAGCCGTTCAAGCAGCCGATGTTATCGTTCTGGATTCAGCCAGTTCCTTGATGCCAACCGAAGGCACAAAGGCCGACCACGTCGCCCTCATCCAGCAGTTTCGAAAAATCGCCTCTGATGGACGCTCCTTCATGCTCTGCGCTGACCCCGAGGAAATGGACGCATCGCTGCTTCATTCGCTGCGCGCCTCAGCCGAAGTTGTGCTTGACCTTGAGAACGCCATGATCGGCGGCGAGATCAAGCGGAACATCGTCATCACCCGATTCTTGCGGGCCGCAGGCCCCATTCAAACATCCATTGGGTGGCGTGTTGAGCCCGCCATGGGCTTCATCGTTGACATCACGGCGGTGAGCTGAGGAGGCCATGGATATGAGCGACGAGCCACGGTTTGCAAAAGGCGACCTCAACGGCGTCATGGCTGCGTACCCGCACGTGGCCGAGTGGGTGCGAGACTTCGAAATGCGGTACGGGTCTCGGCCGATTTACTACGGTCCGCTTGACCGTGACGCCAAAAAGCAACGACCTCTTAACCTGATTTATGTCACGAAAGAACCCATTTTTGTCCACATTTATGAGCCACCAGCCGACGAAGATGGCGGAGGGACGGTCCTTTGGTTCGGTTTGGAACCCCAACTCACGGAAGAGGAGGAGAACATCCGCCGTGAACTCGTGGAAACCTTGCTTCAGGAAGCCCCCACCGCACCTTCGTTCACCACCGATAACGAATTTGAAAACATCCTCCAGCAAATGATTGAGCGCTACACCGTCCTTGACTCCGAGGCGAGCAACATCGTTCGCCGCCAAGGCCGCCTTTGGGAAATGGTGGGTATGGATGACAAGCGCCTCACGGTCTCTCAAGCCCAACGGGAACGGTTGACGTACGTCGTTATTCGCGATTTGATTCGAAACGGTCCACTTGAACCGCTCCTGTCCGACGAGATGCTTGAAGACATTCACTCCGTTGGCCTCAAACACATTCACATGGATCACAAAGTCTTCGGGATGGTGACGTCCAACATTCGCTTCCGTGAGCGGGAATTGCTCTCCCGTTACCTCCGCGCCATGTCAGAGCGAATCGGCCGGCCGGTTTCCGACAACAAGCCCATCATCGACGGTGTCCTTTTGGACGGCTCTCGTATCAACATCATCTTCTCCGACGACGTCTCGATGTTGGGTCCTTCGTTCACCATCCGTAAGTTTGCTGAAGAAACCATTTCGGTGGTTCAGCTCATCAAATGGGGGACGATGTCGGCCCAACAAGCGGCTTACATTTGGATTTGTCTTGAGTACGGCATGTCGGTTTTGGTGTCCGGAGAGACCGCTTCGGGAAAAACAACAACGCTGAACGCTATTCTTCCGTTTATCGATCACAACGTGAAAATCTACTCTGCTGAAGACACACCTGAGGTGAAAGTCCGTCACAAGATTTGGCAGCGGCTCGTCACCCGAGATGCCAAAAACGAGGATTCCCGAGTGGAGATGTTCGACCTGCTCAAAGCAGCCTTGCGAAGTCGCCCTCGGTACATCATCATCGGTGAGATTCGTGGTGTTGAGGGGGCAACGGCCTTCCAAGCCATGCAAACGGGCCACCCCGTCATCGCCACCTTCCACGCCTCGTCCATCGTCAAGATGATTCAACGGTTTACCGGTGACCCCATCAACGTCCCGATTCGTTTCTTTGACAACCTGAACTTCGCCATCTTCCAAGAAGTCGTGGAAGCCCCCGGCGGCGGCATTGCCCGTCGTATTACCGGCATTGACGAAGTCATTGGGTACAACAAGCACAGCGACGGGGTCTTGACCCGTGGTATGTTCGAGTGGGACCCGGTCAAGGACAAGCATTACTTCCGCGGGATGTTCCAGTCCCACCTCTTGGAAAACAAAATTGCCGCGATGGCGGGCTTTGCCAACAAGCGGGACATCTACGACGAAATGCTGCGGAGGGCCGATGCGATTCAACGCATGGCCGACCGAGACCTCACCCATTACGACGATGTCTTCGACCTCCTCGGCTTGTATTACTCCAACGGATGGGACCACTTTGACCGTGCCATCAACACCTGGGTTGGGGTCAATCACAAGTGAGGTGGATGGGACATGGAGCGAATGCCCACCTGGCAAATCGCCCTTCGGCGGTTGGAGATGCCGGTGCCGCGCTTTTTGGCGTTCTATGTTGCTCCCATCGTTGGTGTGACGTTTTTTCTCGCTCTTGTGCTGGTGGCTTTGACCGGAGGGTTGGCGGACGGGGCTTTGTTCGCAGGCATCACCGGGGTGCTCTTCGTGATGATGCTCACCCTGATGGCTGCTGTGGCGGCGATTTCTTTTCCTTTGCTTGAGGTTCAACGGTCTGCCACCCTCATCGAAGCAGAAATGCACATGTTCATCACGAGGATGGGGATTCTCTCCATCGGCGAAGTGGGTGCTCAATCCATCTTTGACATCCTCAAACAAATGCGAGATTACGGGGAACTGGCATCCGAAGTTCAACGCATTGAGACCTTGGTGGACAAATGGCACACCTCGCTACCCGAAGCCGCACGGATTGTGGCTCATCAGAGCCCAAGTCCGTTGTGGTCCGATTTCCTCGACCGAATGGCATTTTCCATCGAAGCCGGCCAGCCGATTGACGATTTCATGCGTTCTGAGCAGGAGACCATCGCCGAGCAGTACAACACGCTGTACGACACACGTCTTGAGTCGGTCGATACACTGAAAGAAATCTACGTCTCCCTGGTGACCGCCGGTCTGTTTGGTTTGGTGATTGCAGGCATCCACCTCGTTCTGTTTGAAGTGGGCGGGTCCAACGATACGCCCATCGAAGTAGCAAGTCGGTTGCGTTTTTTGCTGCTGGCTTCGTTGATGTTTTTGTTCATCCAAGTCGGAGCCGTTTTTGCTTTTCGTGCAACGATTCCCAAAGACTTGACCTTTGCACGCGACGAACTTGATACGCCGTTTCGTATCAATTTCCTTCGCTCCCTCATTCTCTCGAGCGTTGTTGCGTTGGCTTTGACTCTCCTGGCCACCTTGACCTTGATTTGGGTCTGGGAGGATTTAACCGCTCAATGGGACAAGTTCGGCTTGCTGTTCATCGCCGTACCGTTTTCTCCTCTTTTGATTCCTGCCGCCATGGTGCGCCGGGAAGAAAACCAAATCCAGCGGCGCGACGAAACCTATCCCGACTTTATCCGGGCACTCGGGGGCACGGCACAGGCCCGTTCCGCCGAGCCATCGGCCACGATCAAGGCCTTGCGAGGCATTGATTTCGGGATGCTGGACAATTCCATCGACCGGCTGGAGAAGCGGCTCTCCACCCGCATCGATTCCGACCGTGCTTGGGATTACTTCACGGCCGACACCAATTCCGCCGTGATTTCGCGATACACCCGCATTTACATCGAAGGGGCCCAATCTTCTGGAAAGCCCGCTCAAACCGCAGAAATGGTTTCGCGCTCGGTGGGAAACCTGCTCTCGTTGCGAAACCGTCGAGCGCTTTCGGCGAACACGATGTGGGGCGTGGCTCTCGGGTTGCTCATTTCGAGCGTGGCTTCTCTCAATGTGACAACAGCCATCGTTTTGCAGTTGGGCGAAGCCATCGCGGGAGTCGCCACCGGATTAACGGACACGGATGTTGGCGCCCTCTCTGAATTTGGTGGCGGGGTTGCGCTGCCGGTGATGGAAGATGCTTCCTCGGTTGACGATAACATTCGAATGTTCAAAATCATCGTTTCCATCCTCGTTTTGATGCAGGTGGTGGCGGTTTCCTCCATCGCTACCCGACTGCGCGGTGGAACACGAACCAGCGCCATCGGCCAGATGATTCAATTGACATGGGTTGCGGGCTTGGCCTCGTTGGTGACCGCGTTGGTTCTTGAGGGTGCAAGCAGCATCTTCAGTGTCTAACGTCGGGCAACATTCATACCCCGTTTGCGTTGTTTTGAGGTCATGCAACCGCCCCTTCCGCCCGTTTCAGCCCAAGCCGCTTCGCCGTATCAGCCGCCGGCTGCTGCCATGACGAAAGGCAACATCTACTCTTTTCCGAAGTGGCTGATGATCGGTTTGGTGCTGTTGGTCGTCGCTTCGACCTTTGCGCAACTTCCCTTGGCTTCTTCCCAACCCGATGTCTCGGATTATGATTTGACCAGCGAAAAGGAAGCTGACCAGTACAAGGACGACGTGGACGGCTACGCCACGCAAATCGCTGTGTTCGGTGCTCTTGCGGCCATTCTTCAAACCGCTTCGTTGACCTTGCTCGCTTACGCCTTTGTTCGGGAGGCCCAGGAAGAAACCGGTCAGCATGTCGCCATGCGCATCGCTCTGCTCTTGGGGGCCGTTGTGCTGCTCACAAGCGTTGTCGGGCGGAGTTTCTCCCTGTTCTGAGACTCAACGCTTGCTTTCCTCTCGGATTCGCTTTTTGGTGGCCGCCCACGAACAAATGGGGCACTGCGTGAGGTCGTGAAAGCGTGCGGGGCAGTGCTCTCTTCCGAAGAAGATGATTTGCAGGTGGAGGTCGTTCCACTTTTCCCGAGGAAACACCGCCTTGAGGTCCCGTTCGGTCTTCTCAACATTGGTCCCGTTTGAGAGGCCCCAGCGGGCTGCGAGGCGATGAATGTGGGTGTCAATGGGGAAAGCAGGCACGCCAAATGCTTGCGACATCACCACTCCGGCGGTTTTGTGCCCCACGCCGGGGAGGTCTTCAAGCGCCTCAAACGAAGCGGGAACCTCTCCGCCGTGCCGTTCGACCAGCATCTCAGAGAGCCGTTTGATGTTTTTTGCTTTGGTGGGCGCAAGGCCAACTTGGCGAATGTCGGCGAGAATGGTTTCGACATCGAGACCGGCCATGGCCTCGGCCGAACTGGCCTTTGCAAAGAGGGCGGGCGTGACCTCGTTGACTTTGAGGTCGGTGGTTTGAGCGCTCATCAAGACGGCCACGAGCAACTCAAACGGGTTTGCGTGGTCCAGCGGAATCGGGATGACAGGGTAGAGTGCTTCCAACTGTTCAGCGATACGGTCCGCTTTCTCTTGCCGCTTCACGACCTCACCTAAGCCTCGTAGGTGGCGCTGTATTCTTCCCCGGTTTGCCAGCCGAAGTACAAGCCGAGGGCGACGGAGGTCAGCGGAATGCCGTTGCAAATCAGCGTCTCAAGAGGCTCACTCTCGGGTTTTCCGCTGATGTACCACACCAAGAGGCCCAAAAGAAGTCCAGGAATCACCATCATGGTGCCCATAATGAAGGTCCGAAGGGTTCGCATGCTCTCCCCACCGACCCGTGCATCATCAAGGTGTGCTTCAACCCCGTTGTCGCATGCGCTCGGACAGCGTGGCTCCGTCAAGGGCGTTGAGCGTATCGTGCGCTTCAATCCAACCTTTGCGAGCCGTCATCACACCGTAGGCAATGTCGCTGAGGCCCCGAATGGAGTGGGCGTCCGGGTTGATGGCGACAGGGACGCCCAGACCTTTGGCATGTTTGCACAAGCGCCAATCCAAGTCAAGACGGTAGGGGCTTGCGTTCAATTCGATGGCCTTCAAACGACCCTCTTCGTTGTGCTCTGCCATGTGCTCAAGGACGGCGAACAGGTCCACTTCATACCCCTCGCGACCCTGAAGGATGCGTCCGGTCGGATGGCCAAGCACGGTGGTGGCGGGGTGGTCGATGACTTTGAGCAATTCCTCGGTGTTGTCCACTTCGTCCCTCCCTCGCCACTTGGTCATGGCGTGGACGCTGGCGACGACGTAGTCCAACTCGGCGAGCACATCGTCGGGGTGGTCGAGTTGACCGCCTTCGAGGATGTCGGACTCCACGCCGTGGAACAAGCGGAAATCAACGCCTTCCTCGGCCCATGCGGCGTTGTACGAGGCAACGGTTCGCCCTTGTTCCAAGAGGTCCTCTGCACTGGCGCCGTTGGCGATTTTCAAGGTGGGCGAATGGTCGGCGATGCCCAACCAATTCCATCCCATTTTGCGGGCCGTGTCCGCCATCAACTCCAGACTTGCTTCACCGTCGGAGAGCGTGGTGTGGTTGTGCAAGGCGCCACGGATGTCGCTGGTTTGGATGAGGTTTGGGAGACGGTTGCCCGCTGCTGCGTCCACTTCGCCCATGTCCTCGCGCAATTCGGGGGGCACGTAAGCCAAGTCAAGGTGAGCGTAAATGGCGGCCTCATCGGCTGCTGCAAGCGAGTGAACGGCTGCGTCCATGCCTTTGAGTTCCCCTGCTTTTGCCTCGGGTATGAGGCCAAATTCATTCAAGCGCAAGCCTCGGTCGATGGCACGCTGGCGCATGGCGATGTTGTGCTCTTTGCTTCCGGTGAAGTAGGCCAGCGTGAACGGCTCAACGTGCGGTGGAACGAGCCGGACTTGGGCATCGATGGTGCCGCCCGCCTCGAGTTGCTCGTAGTCGTCGCCGCCAATCGCATCCAACACGTTGGGGTCAATGTGACCAACGGTAAAGGATTCATCAAAGATGGTGGTGTCGAGAATCAGACTGATCTTCGAATCCCCTGCCCCTTTCACATCGGCAATTCCCGAGAGGTTCAAGATGGCGTTCGCCACCGTTTCGTGGTCAGCATCGTCCACCGAGACCACCACGTCAAGGTCGCCAATGGTGTCCTTTCGACGGCGAGCGCTCCCGGCAAGGGTGGCGCGGTGGACGCCGTCAATCGCTGCGATTTTTCGTTGGAAGGCTTCGCCGTAACGCAAACCAATGTCGAGTCTTCGTCGGGCGCGGAAGCGGGAAAGAAGTTCAATCCCGTCCAGCATGCGCTGTTGCGACTTTGCCCCGAACCCTTTCATCGGAGCAATCGTGTTGTCGAGCGCCGCTTGCTTGAGGCTGGCCACCGAATCAACACCGAGTTCATCGGCCATGAGCTTGATGCGCTTGGGCCCGAGCCCAGGGATGCCCAACATCTCGATGAGCCCGGGAGGTGTTGAGGTGTGGAGGTCAACCCAATCGTCGGGCCACTTCCCCTCGCCGATGGCTTGGCTCAGGGCACTTCCGAGTCCTTTCCCGATGCCCTTCATGTCAAAGATTTCACCGCTGGCAACCAGTTCTCCAAGGTCTTCGGTGAGGCTGCCTAGCATTCGGCTTGCGTTTTGATAGGAACGGACTCGGAACACATTGGCGCCTTGAAGTTCGAGCAGGACGGCCACTTGGTGCAGGACGTTCGCCACTTGGTTGCGGGAGAAAAACGGCGGGCCGGTCGGTCGAGGTTTTGGAAGTGCAAAGGAGCCGCCTGCCATGCTCTCAAGAGGCTGGCAACCCTCTACAAAGGTTCGCCAAGGCCCATGTTCAAGAAGCAAGGGTGTTTGGACAGGTCATGGTTGAAGCGGGGGTGGTGGAGCTCGTCGCTGAAGCCTTGTGTGGCCTGTCAGCGGTCCTCTTCACCTTTATCGCCACCTTTTCCCGATCTCCGAGGGCTGAAGCGGTGGCTCAAAACCTGATTTTTCTTCTCCTGGTCGCTGCCGCAGCGGTTCTGTGGTTTCTCCCCACCCTCGGAGGCTCGCTGTGGGGTTCAGATTACCTGCCACGACCGTTGGCTTTGTTTTGCGTGATTTTGGCGATGTCCGCTCGAATGAACATCAAGGGCGAGAACGTGTCGTTTGGCGCCAATCCGCACAGCATTGGGAAGAGCAGAGAAGAGGAATGATCAGACGATTTCGCCTTGGGGGCCATCGCCCTCTTCGGTGTCCTTTGACCCTTCCTCGGCCTCTTTGGCCATCTTTTGGTCGATGAAGGTCCGCATGTACTCCGGGAGTTCACCGTTGACAAAGATGACATCGTTGACCGGTTCAAGCTTCTTCAGCGAGTAGTAGATTTGCATGGCCGTCATCGGTGTCGATGAACAACCCGTGCACCCGCCGTCCAATGAAAGCATGATGTTGCCGTCAGAAGTGTCGATGACGGTCACTACCCCGTCGTGTTCGTCGAGCACGGCTTGGACGGGGCCAATCTCAGCGAGGATTTCCTCAGCCGTGATGGTCATGGTATGTCCAGCGCTTCCCCCTCTTTGAACGATTGCCTGTTTGGCTTCCGTAGGCGGGCGGTGCTCACGCGATGCTCAAAAACCGCTCCTGTGCGTCTTTTCAAGGGGGAACGGCTTATCAAGGGTTCCCAAGTGGCCGGGGCAACAGGTGTTTATTGATGATGGAAAACATTGCCTTGATTTCAGCAGGCGCTGGAGCCGTTGGTTTGGTCGTTGCGTTTATGCTCTACCAACAAGTGAACAAAGTGAAAATTGATAACGAAGTGGTCGCCGAGATCACCGAAGAAATTCAGAAAGGGGCCATGGCGTTCCTCTTTGCCGAGTACAAGGTGCTCGGTGTCTTCTGTGTCGTCGTTGGCGCTGTTTTGGCCGTCATCAACGACACCAACACGGCCATCGCCTTCTTTGCCGGTGCCGTTGCCTCGGTCTTGGCCGGATTCTCGGGCATGCGAGCAGCCACCTCGGCCAACGGCCGAACCGCTATGGCTGCCAAGTCCGAGGGTCGAGCCGGTGCTTTGGCCGTCTCCTACAACGGCGGCGCCGTCATGGGTCTTTCCGTGGGCGGTTTGGGACTTCTTGGTATCTCTCTCGTCGCTCTCTGGCTTGGTGCTGACGGCACCAGCCCTGACCTCTCGGCTGCAGCAGGGTTCGGCATGGGTGCTTCATCCATTGCTCTCTTCGCCCGTGTCGGTGGTGGCATCTACACCAAGGCTGCTGACGTCGGTGCTGACCTCGTCGGCAAAGTCGAAGAGGGTATCCCCGAAGACGACCCACGCAACCCCGGTGTCATCGCTGACAACGTCGGTGACAACGTCGGTGACGTGGCCGGAATGGGTGCTGACATCTTCGAATCCTTTGTCGGTTCCATCATCGCTGCCATGATCATCGCCAGTTCGGATGGCTTCACCACGGATTACATCATGATGCCCATTCTTCTGGGTTTCATCGGCTACATCGCCTCCATCATCGGTGTCTTCTCCATGGTCTTACTCAAGAACCTCAAGGACCCCGCCGTGGCGCTTCGCAACACGACCTTCATCGGTGCTGGACTGTTCTGGCTTGGAGGCTACGCTGCCATCAACCAGGGCCTCATCGAAGTGCAGATGGGCATCATGCACTCCGTTGTGCTGGGAAGCATCGTCGGTATTGCCATCGGCCTCGTGACCGAGTATTACACTGGCATTGAGCCAGTTTTCGGCATCAAAACGAAAGCTATTCCTCACATTGGAGAAATGTCCAAGACGGGACCTGCTACCAACGCCATCGCCGGCCTCTCCGTGGGCATGATGTCGACCTTCGTCCCTGTCGTGCTCATCGCTCTCGGAATCCTCGGTGCCAACCAACTCGGTGGCGAGGACTACGGCCTCTACTGCATTGCCATGGCCGCCATGGGTATGCTCGCCACCGTCGGTGTGACGATGACCGTCGATGCGTACGGCCCTGTCGCCGACAACGCCGGCGGTATCGCTGAGATGAGCGCATTGGGCGACGACGTCCGCGCCATCACCGACGAACTTGATTCCATCGGCAACACCACCGCTGCCGTCGGCAAAGGGTTCGCCATCGGTTCAGCCGCACTGACCGCTCTCGCACTCTTTGCTGCCTACACCTCGGCCATTGAGGCCAACGGTGGTGACCTGGACCTCGGCTTGACCAACCCCATGGTTGTGATTGGCCTGCTCATCGGCGGCGGTTTGCCCTTTGTGGTCGCCGCCATGACCATGACCTCGGTCGGCAAGGCTGCTGGTGACATGGTCGTTGAAATCCGTCGTCAGTTCAGGGAAATCCCTGGCCTCCTCGAAGGCAAAGAAGGCGTCAAGCCCGACTCTCAGACCTGTGTTGACATTTCCACCAAGGCTGCTCTGCGTGAGATGGTTGGCCCCGGTGTTGTCGCTGTGGTCGCCCCCGTTCTCGTTGGATACGTCCTCGGCTTCGATGCCCTCGGTGGCCTGCTTGCAGGTTCCCTCGTGACCGGTGTCCTCATGGCCCTCTTCATGGCCAACGCCGGCGGTGCTTGGGACAACGCCAAGAAAGCCATTGAGCAAGACCATATTCCCGGTGCAAAGAAGGGTGACGAGGCGCACGATGCTGCCGTTATCGGTGACACCATCGGTGACCCGTTCAAGGACACCTCCGGGCCCTCGCTCAACATTCTCATCAAGTTGATGTCCATCGTGGCGGTTGTGCTTGCAGGTGCAGACGTTCTCGGAAAGACCGGACTTCTTTGAGCATCAACGACGGGCTTCTTGGAAGCGTTAGGCTTTCAAGCAAGGCTTGAGACCACCGACCATGCGAAGCGTGTGGTTCATGATTGTCCTGATGCTTTCGCTTGGCCTTGCTGGTTGTCTTGATGGCCCCACCGTCTCGACCTCTGGTCAAGGCGACACGAGGGCAGAGGAGTTGGTTCTTCCAACATGGGAGGTCGGCGACCAGTGGTTGTACACGTTCAGCACGCCTCAATTCGGTGAGGACAGCGCCCGTCTGGTGGTTGGGGAAGTTTCGGAAGACGATAGGTTGTACCAACTCGGCATCTCCAACGAACGGGAGGCGCAACGGCATGCCGTCATCAACCACAACCCGTTTTTGGGTCGAATCGTCATGGAGGGGCTTTCCGTTTACGAACAAGGCGAAATTCAACCCGTTTTCAATTTCCCTTGGGAAGTCGGCCAGACATGGGGTTTCACGCTCCTCGGTCAAACCTGGACCGCCGAAACCACCTCCATCTACAACGGCGTCGCTGATGTGGTGGCACAATCCGAAGAAGGCCATCGCTTAACCTACGGCTTTAGCGGTCGGGAAGGCTTCCTCGATTCGCTTGTGTGGACCGACGGGGACATGGTGGAACAGTTGCGCATGACGCTCAACCAGGCAAAATCAGGATACGAAGGGGACGTTCACTTTTACCAAGCGAGGGACTTGCTTGACAGCACCTACGAGGAGAACGACAACGACATCTACGACTCCTTCCTCGACAGCGGCCATCCCGATGGCGATGCTTGGGACGTGCTCGTCTGGTACCTTGATGTTGACATTTCCAACGGGGGCTCAGGCACCTTGACGATGAAAGACCACCAAGGGGCTTCTCCCTTGACGCGTGCTTGGGGTTCGGGTGCCACCGAAAAGGGGGCCATCGGGACCGTCCCTTCCATCAGCGGCGATTATTCGCTCACGGTCACGCTACGCGGTGGTTCCTCGTCGCTGCACCTCAAGGTTGCAGGGGCCATTGCCACCCAATGGACCCTCTGAGGTGAGGTCATGCCCACGCTCATCATGATGCACGGGATGACCGGTGATGCCTCCATGATGCGTCCTTTTGCCGAGAAGATTCTTCCCGAGGGATGGACGCTTCTGGTCCCCGAAGCGCGTTTCCCCCACCCTCAACGCGGGTTCACCTGGTGGCGTTACGAAGACTTTGACGCCGACGTCACGCGACGTCTCAATCTTTCCCGTCGTGAATTGATGGACGTTGATGCAAGCCTCTCGCAACTTGAACGCCTGATCGCCGAAGAAGCTCCCATGGGTCCCCTGATTGTCGGCGGGTTTTCTCAAGGCGGCGCCATGGCTCAGGAACTGCTCCAGTTGCCGATAGCGGACCGAATCGAAGGTGTTGTTTGCATGGGAACTCGCTTGGTTCGGCCGATGGAACTTCGGCTTCGCCTTGAGGAATTGGGGCCCAGGCGGATGTTTTGGATGCACGGGGAGAAGGATGTCCGGGTGCCGATAGAGGACGGCTGGGCCGTCGCTCATCTCTTTGAAACGGCGGGCTGGGCGGTTGAGTTGGTGGAGCACCCCAAGGGTCACATGATCCCTCTTGAGCATCACGATGCGTTGCGAGAATGGCTTTCCACCTTCATTTGAGGTAGCGCTTGGTTTCGTCAAAACCACCGATGAACATGGTTTGTTCTCCTCGCAGGTCAAACACCACGGGCACGGTTCGATGCCCGGTGGCTTGGACGACGGCGATCCGCATCTCGGAGGGGTGTTCGTCGAAATTGTGTTCGGTAAAACTCAGGCCTTTTGAGTTCAAGAGGTTCTTGAGCGCCCTGCAATAGCCGCAGAAATTTCCCGTGTAGACGAGGAAATCGGTGTCAGCGCGTTGGGCATGTTCGAGAATCAACTCTTCTGTCACACAAATTCTTGAAACGCCGTGGTCTTTAATTCCCTCGCAGGTCACAAGTCCCGTTTTTTGGCTTCAAAGGACCGAGGGAAAATCAAAGACCTCCAAGCCCGTAGTCCGTCCATGGTCACCATGGCGTGCATCGATTGCGGCGCCGTCCATTTCGAGGCCGCCACTTTGCGGGAAATGCTCACGGCCATGATGCCGCATTATTTTGAGGACCACAAAGACATCATGGCCGGCGAATCCTCGGTTTCGAGGGAGACCTGGATGGCCCGCTTTACGGCCGCATTCACCGAACTTCAAGATGCCGAGAAGGCTTGAGGGTTCCGGGCGGGATACTGGCCCTCATATAGCCGAGGGCCGCATGGACAACCCATGGCCCACCTTGCGTTCATCATCGCTTCGGATGGAAGCAACGTTGTTTTGGCCGAAGAGGTCTCTCAAAGGGCTGAAGCCCTCGGGCACACCGTTGACCTTGTGCGCCTGAACGCCTATGATTTTCCGCTTTACACGGCAACGCGTGAAAAGGAAAAAGACGGCTTGCCCGAGATGGGTCCGTTGATTGAACGGCTGGAGAAAGCGGGCGGGTGGTTTGTCTTCGCCCCTGAGTACAACGGGTCCTTCCCGCCGGTGCTCAACAACACCATCGCCTGGCTGAGCCGAGAAGGCCCCGATTTCCGACGCCTGTTTCGCGATCGAACGGTGGCGCTGGCCACCCACTCCGGTGGCGGCGGTCACCATGTGATCATGGCCATGCGCGCCCAATTTTCTTATGTTGGATGCAACGTCGTCGGGCGGTCCTTGGTGGCCAATCGCAACAAGCCCGCCAACCCCGAGACCGTTGATGCGCTGTTGAACAGTTTGGTGAGGTGAATCCATGGAACGAACCCTCCGCTCCATCGTACCAACCCACACCGTTCTGGAAGGTGGCGGTTTCAAGGTTCGACGCCCTGTAGCGATGGGCCGTTTGATGAGCCCTTTTCTTTTGTTGGACGAAATGGGTCCGGTGACCTACGGCCCGGGGGAAGCGATCGGTGCGCCCTCGCACCCACACCGAGGGTTTGAGACGGTGACGTATCTCTTGGAAGGTGGCGTGAAACACGCCGATTCAGCCGGGAACAGCGGTGACTTGAATCCGGGGGATGTTCAATGGATGACGGCAGGACGAGGGGTGATTCATTCCGAACTTCCGCAAGACGAGATGATGGAGCATGGGGGTCGGATGCACGGTTTCCAAATATGGGTGAACTTGCCCGCCGCAGACAAGATGATGGCTCCTCGCTACCAGGATATCCCTGCAAAAAACATCCCTGAAGCGACTTCTGAAGACGGCGCCGTGTGGGCGAAAGTCATCGCTGGGAAGGCCCTGGGTGTTGAAGCGGTCATCGACACGGTGATTCCCATCACCTACATCCATCTGAAGCTGCAACCTGGCGCTTCCTACGTTCATGCTTCGAAGGCCGAACACAACTTGATGGTTTACGCCTTTGGAGGCGCCTTTGAAATTGGGGGCCGTACCCTCACCGATGGCGGCTTAGGCATCCTTTCCGAAGGGGAAACCCTCTCCCTCAAGGCCGGTCCTGATGGTGGCGAGTGCCTGTTGCTTGGTGGGCCCGAACTTGATGAACCGATTGCGAGGTACGGTCCGTTTGTGATGAACACGAGGGAAGAAATCTATCAGGCCGTTGAGGATTACCAGAACGGCACCTTGGCTTGATTCACGCTGAGCAATGAGCGATGATGGCGGCGTAATCGGGCTCTTCGCCCAGATTCTCGCAGGTCCAGACATAACCCACCTTACCGTCTGCTTCGACAACAACAACCCCACGGTTGGCGACGGTGTAACCGTCGATGACGAAATTCTCGAAGGTCATCCCGTAGTTTGCGATCATCTCGCGGTGAACATCGGAGAGGAGCGTGAATTCCAGGCCGTTCTCTTTGGCGAAGGCTCCGTTGGCGAACGGAGAATCGACCGAAACGCCAAACACCGTTGCACCAAGGCCGTTGAGTTGGCTCATCGAATCTTGGAAGGTGCACAATTCTGTCGTGCAAACACCGGTGAACGCTGCCGGATAAAACGCGAGCACAACACGGCCACCAGCGTGGTCGCTGAGGCTGACTTGGCTCTTGTCGGTGGCGGTGAGGGTAAAGGCGGGGGCGGTGTCTCCTACGGTGACCATGGCGTCCGCTGCCAGCAACACAACTTAACTTTCTCGCACCCTCATGCTGGCTACCCTCAGGTCCGGTTGAACCAGGTGTTGCCGGGGTCGGTGAACCACAACGCCCCTTCAACGCCCATGTCGGCTAAGGCCTGTTGAAGTTGCCCGTTCCGAATGTAATCCCGGATCTGCGTGCCGCTGTTGAAGCCGTGGCAGAACTGGACGGTTTGGTCTTTGCCTGCGTATTGACATTCTTCCTTGATTCTTTTTTTGGCTTGATGCAAGCCGTGGTTGTGGAGGTCAATTTTCAGGACCTCGTCCCGTTTGACGTGATGTTGGTTCATGCCCTGCCCAAGGTCGACATGATGTTGCATGTTGGACTTGGTGCTCTTTTTCATCCAGTTCTTCCCGTTTCCATGCAAGAATCGACGCATTTTCCGGTCGCGCTTGTTGCTCATGGGCTTCTTGGTGGCCCGAGGTGATTTAATCCCTTTTTGTCGAAATCACCTCAAGGCGGTTGGCGTTGAAGGGAATATGCTAGTGCCGGGATTCGAACCCGGGTCGACGGGATGAAAACCCGTAATGATGGACCTGACTACACCACACCAGCGGTAATCCGCCCATCCGTGACCCGTTGATAACCGTTCCCGTTTCAAAGGCTCAAGCGGGGCTTTGGCTTTCCTCGTTCAAGCCCGACCACCAGCGCCACAGCAGGACCGTCCCGGCCCCCAGAAGGAGCAAGCCAACCCCCAGCAGGATTTCGTTGTCCAAGAACCACGCCATGGCGTCAAGCGCCTGTTGACCGTAGAGACCAATGAGGACGGCCTCGAGGCCGAACCGCAAACCACGCCCGCACAATCCTGCCAAAATGAACGGTTTTTTGGCCATGTGCCCCATGCCGGCCATCCACCCAAGAACCTTGTAGGGGATGGGGGAAAAGGCGGCGATGAAGATGCCCCACGAACCGTAGCGCTGGGTGAGGGTTTCCAATTTGGCCAGCTGATGCTCCTGACCAAAGCGTTGCATCAGGGACGTTCCCCATCTCTCGCCGATGGCGTAGCCCACCAGAGAACCCAAGACCGAAGCCGAGGTGACGACCAACCAAAGCCAGACAACGAGGGGGACATCGCCCATGGCGTTGGCAAGCATGGGGATGTACATCAGGTCGGGTGGAATGGGTTGGACAATCGCTTCGGTAAAGGAGAGGAGAAACAGGCTTGCAGGACCGAACACCTCGAAGGCTTCGAGGACGGTCTCTTTCCAAGCCATGGTCGGGGGTTCGGTTTGCCTTTGATGAAGATAGGGGTAAGCGGTGCCTTCTTGGAGAAGGTTCTGCTCTCGATGGCATGGACCGGGTGCTTGACACTGCGGCCTTGCTTCACTGGCCGATTGAGCGACTTGCCGGTGGCGTATGCGCTGTCTCTCAACAGGCTGAACTTCGCGCATTGAATGAACCGCGTTCCATGCTCATCGAAACCCTGGACTTGGATTGGCGGGATGTTCCTTCGGAATGGCACGCCTTGGCCACGCAGTGTGCAAGCGAAACCGGAGATTTACCCCGTCTGTCCGATGTGGACGTGGATGTTCTTGCGTTGGCGTTGGGCCTCAATGCATGTTTGGTGACGGACGACTACCGCTTGCAGAACAGTTACAAACACGCAGGCGGTTCGATTGAAGCCGTCGCCAATCGCGTGTCCAAAGCCGTTTGGTTGTGGGAATTGCGATGCACGGGATGCCGTGATGTGGCCGAAGTTCCTCCAAACGTGCCGCGGTCAAAAGACCGACCAGCAGGTGAATGCCAACGATGCGGTTCCTCCATGCTGGTCAAGCGTCGCCGGGGGTAGCCTCACTCGGCTTCTTGGGAGTCGTTCAGGGCTTCAAGCGCCTTGACTTTGGTTTCAAGTTCACCGACGTCCATGCCGACCGGGTCCAACCCAAGGGATTTTGCTCGTTCAATGAGTTGCTGGTCGGGCGTCCGCCCTCCTGCCTCAAGGTCAGCGATCGTGCTGGTTGCCTTGACCGCCGCCGTTGTCTCGGTCAGACCTTTCTGAAATTCGCCTTTCGAACGGCCCAAGGCGTTGGCCAATTCGGGAAGGCGCTGTGCTCCGAACAAAACAAAAAACAGCCCGAGCAGAATCGTCAGTTCAAGCGGTCCGAGTCCACCGATCATGGTTCATCCTCAGTCCACGGTGGCGCTCCCCGTTGTTCAAGCCTTTCCTCTCCAACCGACCTTCATTGGCTGTTTAGCCGCCGCTGACGGGCGGCAAAAGCGCCAGTTCAGCCCCGTCGCTCAACAGGGTGTCGAGGTCGCAACGGCTGCCGTTCACGGCCACGGAGAGGCCAAATTGAATCCATTGTTCAAGGCCAAGCGCCAAGACGAGGTTTCGAACCGTGGTTCCCTCCTCCACGGTCTGTTCATGATGGCGTCCACCCAATTGCTCGGCAACTTGCCCAAAGGCCATCACGTGCACGGTATGGTGTTGCGGCGCGGTGTCCATGGACGACGCTCGGTGCAGGGATTTATGAATGCAATTCCCTTTCGTAGCGTCATGGTCCCCGCTCTGCAGGCCTCCGGTCTTTGGAAACTCTATCAGGCGGGCGACGCCACGGTTGAAGCCGTTCGCGGGGTCGAATTGACCGTCCCCCCTGGCGATATGGTGGCCGTCATGGGGCCGTCAGGGTGTGGAAAGACCACACTGCTCAACATCCTCTCGGGAATTGATGAACCAACAGCAGGGACGGTATTCGTCAACGGAGAGCCACTTTACGGCATTTCGGACAACGCCCGAACCGACCTTCGCGGGAAGGCGTTTGGGTTTATTTTCCAAGACTTCAATTTGCTTCCGGTGCTTTCGGCGGTGGAAAACGTTGAACTCCCGCTTCTTTTACTTGGCAGTTCGGCAAGTCAGGCCCGCCATGAGGCGCTTGAGGCGCTTCAACGCGTGGGCCTTTCCGACCGTGCTGACCACCGCCCATCGGAACTCTCAGGCGGTCAACAGCAACGGGTCGCCGTTGCACGAGCCATCGTGCACCGTCCTTCCATCATCTTGTGCGATGAGCCGACGGGGAACCTCGATACGGGAACCTCCGGTCAAGTCATGGATTTGTTGCGAACGATGAACGAGGCAGAGGGCACGACGTTTCTCATCGTCACCCACGACGAAACGATCGCCAACCAGTGCCGGCGCACGGTCGTCATGAACGATGGTTTGGTCGTCTCAAGTCTTGACAACAAGGCTGCAGAGGAGGAATAAGCCTGTTTCTCTCCCTCGTCGTGCTTGGCGGGGTGCTTCTTGCCATGGGCACCGTTGGCTTGTTGATCTCCAATCTTAGCTCCGGTTTGTCCTGGCCACATCGCTTGCTGCTTGTGGTGGCAGGGCCGGTCGACGGCATTCTTACAGCGTTGTTCTTGGATGTGGTGGGGGTGTCAACGCTCTCGGCCCTCGTTGGTGGATTTGTGGTGGGGTCGCTCTCGCTGCTCTTTGTGCAGCCGATGGTCATGCCGCAACGCCTTTTGGTTTGGAGGCTAGCCCGGGAAAACCTCCGCCGACGGAAACGGCAAACGGCGCTTTTGGTCGCTGGCCTCATCATCGCCTCGGCCATCATCACCTCCTCGTTGGTGGTGGGCGATTCCTTGGACGCCACGGTGGCGTCGGAGGTTGAAGCCGCATGGGGGCAAACCGATGTCTCCATCTCTGGGATTGACCCCGCGACAGGTTCCATGGTTCGCTTTCAAGAGGACCTCGCCGAGCGCCTTTGGCAGTCGCTCGTTGAGGATGAAGCGGTACGTTCAGGCCTTCAAGGCAGGCAATACGGGCTCGCCGCGACCGTCAGCATCACCGCTCCCGACGGCCTTGCCGAACCTTCGGTGGCCTTGTTTGCACGCAACGCCACGGTGGACGAAGCCGGTGTTTGGTCGCCTCTCCACGTGGGTGATGGTTACCGGTTCGCTTCCCTGGCCACCTTGAACGCTGCGGGCGGTGCGCCGTTTTTGGCGGTGAACGAGGTGGCGGCTGAGCAGTTGGAATTGACGGAAGGCGATGCGGTTGACATCGGTTTCTTCGTTGCCCGAGACGGCGCTATGGAACGTACTTCGGCTTCCTTCATCGTTCATCGTATCGTTCCCAACACGGGTCAAGGCGCCATGGCTGGCTCGTTGTCGCCTGCGGTCTTCCTGGACCTTGGCACCGCCCAATCCATCCTGGAGATGGAGGGCGAACTCAACATGTTGGACTTTGCCTTTGATTCTGGGCTTGATGACGATGAACTTCGCAGCATGCGGAAGCAGATAGGGATGCTCCTCAACGCTTCCATGACAGCCCGCGATGCTGGCCTCGTGTTCACGGCCGAAGCATCAACGTCTTCCCTGTCCATCTCTTCAGAGATCGGCCTCCAGCGGGTGGCGGGAGAGGATGTGGTGGCGCTGCGCGAGAATTTGACCGAACTTGCTCCGGGGGCCTCCATGCTCGAAGTCTTGCAAGCCCCGTTGGTTGATGTCGTTGTGAGGAACGAATCCCTGCTGACGCTTGCCGATGCCGAAGTACAATCGCTTCGTCTCGGTGAGAAGGCCCTGTGGCATGTCGCTCCGAGTGGCTTGGGCTTCGAGCCGTTTGAGGGCGGCGATGCTTGGCTCTGGCAGGCTGAAGCTGGCGACCGCGTTCGGGACGTCGCCTGGGATTCCTCGGGCTTTGCTGCTGCCGTGGCGCACGGGAACGGCTTTTTGCTCGTTGACGAAGCCCTCGAAGATGCCTCTCCTCGTGCTGAGTTTTCAACGGCTTTCCCAGCCTTGGCTGTTGCTTTTTCCGGGGATGGCTGGTTGGGATTGGAAGACGACGACGGGTTGCTGCGCCTCCATCGTTTTGATGTGAACATGAATCACGTTTCCAGCCAGACCGTTGAGGTGGAACGCCCCTCAACCGTTCTTGGTTACGCCCTGGCGGTTGATAGCGAGGTCCACCTCGCTGTCGAGGGCTTGCTCTCGACCTCCTACTTTGTCGCACCGCTTGGCTCGAACACCTTCTCCCCAACGGATGCAACGTTGTGGCCACAGGACGATGCGCACGGTGCTGCAGATTCCGGAGCTGCTCCGGCCTCATCGGTGTGCAACGGCATCGCTGCCGTCAACGTTTCAGGTTCGCAATGGTGCACAACGACCAACGGCCTCGCCCGCATCAACCCGAGTACAGGCGCAGTGGAGAGCCTCCGCCTGCCGGTGCTTTCTGACGCTGAAGGCTTTGGGCGCATACCTCAGATGGTGCTCGCGTTTGGGGGCGAAAACGCGAGTCTCTCGGTGAATCCTGGCGAAATGATGACCTCTCAACGGTTGGAACTCTTGGAGGTTGAAGGAACGCCTCCACCGCTTCAGGCAACGGGAGCTCTGCCTTACGCCTACGGGAACGACACCTCGCTCCCCTTCACTTCGGCCGGTCGTTACACGTCGCTTGAGGGCTTCGAGCAACTCGCAGATTTGGACCCCGTCGTCCTCGGTTTGATCAGCCTCGAGGACGCTGAAGTGCTCGCTCTGGCTGGCGAGGATGACCGTTCGCTGCTCATGTTTTCGGGAACAGGTTTGAGCGAGACGAACGGCACGGCCTTCCTTGCCTTGTCGGCATGGTTTGACGAGCGAAGCACTGCAGACGACCTCCATCTTTCGGTTCGTGCGGTTCAACTGGAGGCGAGGGAGCAAGCGGAGGCATCCTCTGGCGTCCTTTCTGCGATGTTCTTGGTCTTCGGGACCTTCACCATCGCAGCGGGCGTGCTGTTGTCGCTGACCATCATCATGCTCCTCGCCGATGTCCGGCGGAGTGAACTTGCCACTGCCCGGGCGCTGGGGTTGCGACGCAGCGATGCACGTGCGATGTTTGTCTACGAAGGTGCCTTAGCGGCCGTCCTCGCTGGGGGGATCGGCTCAGCGCTTGGGTTGTTTTTGGCGTGGTTGATTTCGGTCGGCTTCTCCTCCATCTTCCAAAGTGCAGGCGCGCAACGGTTCAGTTTTTCTTGGACCTTGGATTCCTT
Source organism: Candidatus Poseidonia sp. (assembly GCA_030827745.1). Taxonomy (GTDB): domain Archaea; phylum Thermoplasmatota; class Poseidoniia; order Poseidoniales; family Poseidoniaceae; genus Poseidonia. The sequence goes on along the minus strand of JAURDW010000008.1, from coordinate 17,082 downwards.
TGTTGCTGGCTGGGTTTGGGGCGTCTTGCTCTCGATGGCTCTTCTTCTGGGTGCGGCTGCCTACAACGCTCAATTGAACATTGTTCGAGCACTCAAAGGTGGACGTGCTCCCCCCTCCATCGGTGTTCCTTGGGGTGTCTTTGCCGTCCAGATTGGAGGTCTTGGGGGAGCCGTTGTGTGCGGTGCCAGCCTCTTCCTTTTTGGATTCGAAAGCCCCCTCGCCTATGCAGCCTACATCGGAGCAGGTGTTGGTCTCATCGTGACTTTTGTTCCCTTGTTGACATGGGAAGTCCCCGTTTGGACGGCCCGAGGGGTGCGGACCTCGGGCGTTCGCCACGCTGCGCGCAACACGCTTGGTTTCCTTGGGGTCTTGTTCTTGCTTTGGACCTTGGTTCTCGACCCGGTGGACCCCCTTCGGGAGCGAATGGAGGCCAACGAATTGGCGTTCATCGCCCTCGGATTGCTCCAAGTGCTCGCCGGTGTGATGGTGCTGACCAGTTGGGCCCCCCTCTTCGTCCAATTCTTGAGCAAGCGTCGGTGGTTTGGAGGGGGGCCTGTTCGCTCTGTGGCGCTCGCCCACCCGTTGGCGCACCCCGTTCGCACCGCCGTGGTGATGGGTATGTTTTCCATCACGATGTTTTCGGTGGTGGTGCTTGCCGGTTACACCGAACAATTTGACACGTATTCGTCGGACTTCGTCGAAGAAGCCGAAGGTGAATTTGAGTTGCTGCTCACCTCCAGTCGCTCTCGCCCCATCACCTTGAGCGGTGACCCACAAACATGGGATGTGAACGCCTCTATCATGGACTCCATCGATGCTGTTGGTGCCGTTCATCGGGCACCTGTGCACCTCGAAGACGAGCATGGAGAGCGCATGCCGTACCTTCTCAGAGGTGTTGACCGAGGATTCACCGACCACGGCGGCCTGCCGCTTCATGCCTGGGACGAATCGCTCGGGTCCACTTCGGGTGAGGCATGGCGGTCGTTCGAAGCCTTCGAGGATGTGGTCTTCCTCGACGCCTCGTTTGGCTTGGAATCGGCGGCCGACGGCACCACGCTGGTGCCCTTGCAGTTTTCAATTGGAGATTCAATTTCCCTCATTGATTTCTCAAATCCAAAAAACAACAAAACGGTCCGTGTTGGAGGTTTTCTTAAGCAGTCATCGTACATCTTTTCTCCCGGCGTCTGGATGGACGGTGAAGTGGTTGAACAGCAGTTTGGAGGAGAGATCACTCGGATGTACGTCAGCGTTGCTCCTGACGCCGTCGCCACCGCTCCCGAATTCAGCAGTTTGGAAGCGTCGTCCCAAGGGAAGACGGTGCGTGAACGGCAAGCAGCGGCTGAACTCGAAGATGTGCTTGACCGCCAGTTGGCGTCCAGGAACATCAATGTTCAGACGGTGGCCGATGAAATCATGGTCATCCAATCGCTTGTCTTGGCTATCCTCTCGCTCTTCGAGGGGTACCTCGCACTCGGGCTCATCGTCGGCGTGGCCGGTATTGGGGTGGTGACGGTGCGCAACGTGAGCGAACGCCGACGCACCGTGGGCATGCTCAGGGCCATCGGCTTTCGACAACGCCACATTCATCGGATGTTTTCTGTTGAGGTGTCGTGGATTGCCGTCCTCGGGATGCTCAACGGTTTGGCCATCGGGTACGGATTCCACATGGTGCTCTACAACGCCGTGTGGAAGGCGGAAGGGGTCGCCTTTTCTTTCCCGTGGTGGTCGACGCTCGGCGTGTTCCTTCTCGGTTGGTTGGTGGTGCTTGCTGCCACGGCGCTCCCCGTTCGGCAGGCGGCCAGGATACCTCCATCTGCCGCTTTGAGAAGCCGATAGGCCCGAACCAGCATCGCCTACCTCCATGCGGTCAAGCCAATCGCCTTCCTTGGCTGTGGAGCGAAGGCGCTTGGGGGATGATTTTGGTTTCTTGGCCTAAATGCGCCTTTTTCGTTGTTTTCAGGGGGTTTTTGCCGATGATTCAACCTTCCTATAGTATAAATACAACGCATGCCGTGGAAAGGTATACCGAACCATCGGGGGTAGACACATGAAGAAAATGACACCTGTACTTCTCGGGATGTTGATGCTAACAAGTTTCTTTGCTGGCATGAACTTTACCGAACTTGAAAGCCAGACAACGATCGAAGAAACCGGAGCACGTGCTGGCGCCGACCCGTCCGTGCTTGCCATCACCTCGCCAAAGGAAACTTCCTGCGACGATGTGAACGGTTGCCGCAACACCATTCAGGTGGGCGAAGCGACCACCTTCTCCGCCTTCATCAAAAACTCCGGTGACGCCGACATCACCGAACTGTCCTACACCGTGACGGTGTACCTCGCTGACGGAAACGGCAATCCGGGGATCGTCGCCAAGGACAACACCGGCAACGATTTGTCATGGAGCAACGCCGACGCCATGTGCGATGACGGTTCCGTTTGTGACTACGACTCCTCGGTAAGCCCCCTCACCCAAGGAGCCATTCTCGGTGGCGGCAAATTGACACTCCAGCTCCAAGGCGGCGCAGGTGACATCGTTTGGACACCCACTCAAGGGAACTATGTGGTTGAGGTGGAAGTCTCTGGGCCAGAAGACGCTGATGTTTCAAACAACAACCAACTTGTCTACGTGGTTGTTGAAGATTGGTACGATATCTCCGTCGACCTCTCGTGGACCAACGACCCCAACGGCAACGAAGATTCCATCAACATGGCCAACCTTCAGTCCGGTGAATTTTCACTCAGCGTGACGGCCAACGGCTCCGAGACCTTCTCTCCCCGTGAGGTTGAGGTCCTTATCATCGTGTCCGGTGACTACGACACCGCCACGCTCGACGGGATGAACCTCCTCCTTGACGACGAAGGCAACCCGACCGACCGTACCACCATGACGGTCGGGACGGACACGCTCGTGCGCACCTTCGAGCACCAGGACGACCCCGACAACTTCACCGAAGAGACACGCTCCGTGCTGACCTACCAGAGCACGGAAGTGATGAACGGCGAATTCGTGCCCAACGGCAACAGCGATGCTCGCTTCCAAATCACGGCCGAAATCGTCGGCTACACCATGTACGGCCAATTCACCGACTGCGAGGAATTCATCGACGGCGGCGAGGGCAACGAAACCAACTCCACAACGCTCCGCCACTTTTGTGAAGTAGCCCAATCTTCCGATGACCGCCCCAAGACCGACTTTGACGAACTCACGGGCAGCAAATCCGTCTACGACGACATTCGCATTTCACGCATGGGTGTCTATCAAGGCTACAACTACGACGAGGAGTGCACCGGCCTTCCCGCTACCTTCACTCAGGAAGGAACGGGCGCCGACCTCAACGTCGGATGCGCTCTTGTGTACGCTGATGTTGAACATCGAGGGAGCGACATCATGAAGGGCTACAACTGGTGGGTGAATTACACCATCTCTCACGAGGATGCTGAAATCCCAACGCTCACAGGCACCATCACGGAGTGCACCTCCGGTCTGGACATGCCTTACTCCTTCCAGCCTTTGGGCGGCATGGGTGGTTTGGTCGGCTCGGCCTGCACCTTCGTGAAACTCGTTCCAGGTGAATACACCTTCGATTTTAACCTCGTGATGGACACCAAGGGCAACGATACGGCACCTATCCCCTGGGATGCTGCTGCCGACGGCGATGCTCGACCCAGCAACAACGATGTGACCATGGTGGCCGATGTCCTCAACAACCTCCCCGTCGTGACCGCATTTGAGTTGGTCACCGAAGGCGACGTCGTTGTGAATCAAATTGAGGGGCTGCAACTTTCCGTGAGCGCCTTTGACGTTGATGACCCGTCCGGTGACGGCTTGGTCTTCTCGTACAACTACCAAGGCGGGGCCATCCTCGGCTGCGGTGGTTCTCAAGCCGAAGGTGGAACGAGTTGCGCCACGCCGGTCCTCAACAGCTACATCGGCAACCTCGTGGTGACCGTCATCGTGACCGACGCTCACGGTGACGAAGTCTCCCAGGAGATGACCATTGATGTTTGGAACGACGCTACGGCCACGGCAACCTCAGCTTCTGGCGTCTCGATTCAATACCCGTTGCAGTACTTCGCTCTAAGCAACTTCACCATCGCCACGTTCGATGACCTTGACGTTGGGTCCTACGCTGGGCAACAACTCGAAGGCTTCTCGGGGTCTTACGACGCCGTTGCTGCCATTGACTACGCACCAAGCACCACCTTCCAAGCCAACGACATCTTGTCGCAATCCATTTCGGTGATGGTCGACACCTCGCTGGAAGCCACCTCGTTGTGGTACATCGACGGCTCGGGGAAGTGGATCCTCTTCTCGGATGTCGCTGAGGAAGTCGATGCGACCACGGAAATGTTCACCTACACGGTGCCGGCCAACAGCCCGGTCGTTCCTGCAGGCAAACTCATTTTGATGGGCGGGGAACTCGCCCAAGCCAGCATCCCTGATGCCTCCGTGAGCGGCTTCTCCGCAACGGCTCAAAAGAGCGGGGCCATTGCCCTTGCTTGGGACATCACCGGTACGCTGCTCTCCTCAGACAGCATCACTGTCCACATCTGCGAAGCCGTGGAAGATTGCGATGATGCCTTCATGCAAACCGTAGAGGACGAAGTTCGCTCGTACACCTACAGCGGCACCCAGACGACCCACGGCGAGACCTACTACGTGGCCGTGGCTGTGTGCAACGAAGAGGGCTGTTCAACACCAGGGTTGGCCACCGTTGTGGCCGACAAGCAGGTTGATGGCGATTACACCGTGAGCAACCTCCGAGTCGAAGTTGGAACGGACGGCGAAAGTTGGGACCTCAAGTGGGACATCGATGGCGATGTCGCCGATGTCTCCATGTGGCACATCTGCAGCAGTTCCGATGACTTCGACGCTGCCAACATGCCTTCCGAATGCCCCATCTCCGTCGCAGCCGGTGCAACCGCAGCCAACGTCCCCATGCCAACGGCCGTGGTGAATGGAAAGACATACTACTTCACCGTGGTTGGCATGGACGACAAAGGCAACATGGATGCCGCAGGCTACATGAACGAAGCTCAGGATGTCCGAACCGTTGACACGTCCAACAACAACGACGGCAACGGGACCATCGGCGAAACCGCCGACGATGCCAGCGCAGGCATCCCCGGATACGCTTGGGGCATGATTGCCGGTGTCGTGGTCGTGGCCTTTGTGGTCGGCGCCTTCATCCTCTCTCGAGGCGATGGCGAAGGCGGCGAAGGCAAGGATTGGGATTACTGATCCTCATTCTCCTTTCGCTCGGGGCCACCGGCCTCGCTCCTTCGGACGATGGCCAGAGTGCGCAAGTTACCAAACGCCTTTCCTCTGTTGGGCTCAGCCATGAGTTCTGCAGCAAAGGGAGATGATGGACCTGGGTTTGGCCAAGAGAAGACGACGAGCCTTCGGTTCCGTGCCGGCCTGTTCGTTGGCGTCTTGGCCAACCCAGCCCAGCCTTGCCCTGCCCATGTCGACTTTCTGCAGGGCAAGGGATGGCTCGCCCGAATTTCGTTGAAGGTGAACGAGGTACGCCACTGTTTGGTCTTGAGAACGTTTCTTGCAACCCACAAGAAACAAGGGGTGCACGGGAGTCACAGGGTGGTCAGACTGATATGCTGCTGACTGCATCGTATCCTTCTTCGCGAAGACAGGCCTGGAGCCTTGATTGGGTGCAGTTGGGCCTTTGCCCTTTTCGTGGCAAGAGGAAGGATTCCTTCTTACCGATCTTGGGGCGATGCTTCGAGAGGTTTCTGCGAGCTCCCATAGTGTAACTTTTCGCAGCAATATCCATTCATCTCCATCGTCATGGTCCTCCAGTTCAACCGTGAAATCCGGTCCATCTCGTGACCGTCTCCATGGAGATTCAAACGAATTGCACCCGAAGTCCTATAAATAGCATAGAGCGTGGGATGCGTTGCATACAGTCCGTATTAGGGTGAATGACTATGTTGGGAAACAAGAATAAACAGAAGAAAACCGTCTTCGGCGGTATCGGGATTGCACTGTTGTTGTGCGCATTGATGGTGCTCATGCCAATGAGCGGCTACGTTGACAACAACGACAGTACGACCGTTGAACTTGTTGAGGCAAGTTCGAATGGAGCAGAGGATTATTTCCAGCTCCCCGAGAAAATCGCTGAAGCAGACTATGAATACGACCCATCTCTTGAGATTCAAGGGATGCGAGACCGAACCACGAAAGCCTACCTCAACGAGGATGGCTCCATCACGCAGATGGTGAGCGGCGAGCCGCTCCACTACAACGTCGATGGCACGTGGGAAGACATTGACCTGAACATTCAGGCCTACCCAGAAGGCTGGGGTGTGACCAAAAACACCTACGCAACCACCTTCGCACCGGAAGTGGCCAACGGAATGACCGTTCAAGTCAACGAGTTCGTCGACCCCATTGTCTCGGGTTTGAACCCCATGCTCGTCACCCTTGACGAGACCGGCTCCGCCCCACAACCCTTTGAAGCACCTCCCGCCTCTCAGGGCGTCGAGGTCGGCGGTAACGTCATCCGTTACCCGCTTGCTGAAGGTTACGATCTTGACTATTCCGTTGAAGTCAACGAAGTCAAGCAGAACCTCATCCTCCGCGAGGCCCCTGTGCTGCCGGACAACGCCAAGTGGTTCGGCCTCAGCGAAGGCCTTCGGATGCCCGTTGGCTATGCCCTTTATTCCGGCGAGACCATGCTGGGTGAGGAACTCTTCTCAACCCAGGAGGCTCTCCAAATCCGTCACATCGAGAGCGGTGAGTTGTTGGCTGAGATTCCAGCCCCCCTCATCATTGAGCCCGATGTCGAAGAGCCCTACGTGGGGACGTTCTTTATCCAAGTCTACGGCCCACAAATCCTGTTGATTACGGTCGTTGACGCTGACTGGTTGATGAGCGAAGACCGAGTGTTCCCGCTCGCGCTTGACCCAACCATCCGTGTGAACTCCAACGCCGGTGGTTACTGTTACATCTATTACACGTACTGTTACTCCAGTTCCTACCGCTACCACTACCGTTACTATGGCTCCTACTACTACCTCCCATGGCACAAGTACACCTTCACTTCCAACAACCAGTTGCCTTCTGGTGCAACCATCAACCAAATCCAGTGGAAGAAATACATGAGCTACGCCTACGGCAACTCCGTCACGCTGACCATGAGCGTTCTTGAGGGCTGCGGGCTTGACGCACGCTACAACTACGGCATCACGTCGAATACCTGTAACGGAAACCCAATCTCCGCCTCCTACCTCACCTCAAACTACGGTGGTACCGCCTCACGCAGCGTCGTTTCCTCAGCCGGCAACTCTCCCTCTGCCGCCACGATTGGCAGTACGGGTACCGGCTGGAAGACGCTGACCCTGTGCAGTTCCGCAACCGCTTGCGCCGCAACTTCTGGCGGCGTCTCCCACGTTGCAAGCGCCGCAACGAACGGTGCAGGAACGCTCGGTGTCGGTGAGCGCTACATGAGCAGTGCTTACTTCTACACGTACGCCTATACTGCGGGCAGTTACAACTCCCACTTCTTGGTGAGTTACTCCGGTGGTACGGATGCGGATGCCCCAACCTCCGATTACATCCCCTACACCGGCCTTGATTCCTACATCGAAGGCGAGCGAACGTTCTTCATCAAACTCTCCGACATGTCGGGAATTGACACCACTTCGAGCGGTGCTCCAAAACTGCACTACTCCCTTGACGGAGGCTCATCCTGGTCCTCCACGACCTACGGACTGGGCTCCAACAACCAGTTTGACGGCGGAGAACTCGTCTCCATCGGCACGTGCAGCAGCACGTCGTCCGACTGCCGTTTCAAGGCCCGAACGCCGGCTCTTTCGTTTGGTGACGACCTCCGCTATTACTGGTCGTACCAAGACTTGAACCAAGGCTCCAACGGCGCCAACCAAGGTTTCACGCCAGCACTCACGAGCAGTCAAACCGCTACTACTGGACCAACGCCCTATCAGATCGACATCGTCGACCCGAACAACGCACCCACTTCCCACAAGAAGATGACCGTGTTGACCACCGACGTCCACGCCAGCAGTTATTACACGCCTCAAGGCTACTTTGACCGCCAGTTGACCTACTACAGCGACTCTGACGAGTACTTCTTCGAGTTCGATACCTCGAGTTGCGGTACCGGTTCGCAGCAGTGTTTCTACACGAGCACCAGCACCTTCTACGGGAACTGGCTCGCTCGCGGCAGCACGAACCCAAGCAAGGGTACGTACGGTGTTTACTCGAGCAGCGGTGTGACCAACAAATTCAACCAGAACCTGTGGACCAACGGCCAAGGCTACATCCAAGTCGGCGCCAAGGACGGTCCCGGCATGAACCTCGTGTTTGTTTACGACAGCACCTTGAACAAGTGGGCCACCGTTGGTATCGGCACCGAAACCGGCATCGACACGCCACTCACCGGTGGAAGCCAAGCCACAGCCTCCGTGTCGTATGGCTACACGCAAGCCTACAAGTTCGCCATCCCTGGTGACATCACGGGCGATTTCGGGACCTTCAAGTTCAACTCGACCCAGTCGTCGAACGTTGCTGACCGAATGTGCGTGACGACCAACGGCTGGTACTACTTCTACCGAGCACCGTCCACCGACCGATGCACATCCGCATACTACATGGTGTACGGCTCGACCTCCTCCTACCGCTGGAGCGGTTTCGCTCTCGGAACGGGTTACTACGGCCGTCAGGCCTCCACGGGCGACATCACCTACAAGGTGGGCAACGTTGCACCGACGCCTGACACCTTCAAGCCGGAATTCACCCACAGCGCCATGCAGGACTCCCACTCCAAGACACGCGTCGTCTCCGTGACCATCTTGGATGCTGGCGACCCAGCATCAGGTTTGAACGTCAGCACCTCCGCTGGCGTTGGCCCAACGCTCTACCACCGAATCACGCCAGATGGCGGCTCGGCAGGAAGTTGGGTATCCACGGCCATGTCGCAACAGAGCGACAAGAGCCGCAGCGAGTGTTCGCTCTCCGCTTGTTCGTGGTCCGCGGAAATCGAGGACTTGGAAGTTAACGACACCGTGGAATACTACTTCACGGCTCGCGACACGTCCACCGTCACCTCCGGCATCAACGTGAACACGTCTTCGACGTACTCCTTTGAGCGCGGCGACCCAACCAAGGTCTTCGTGGTGGAGTGGCGAGACCTCTCGTACTACACCTACGGGCAGCTCTGTACGGTTCAGGCCCTGTTCTACGACGTGACCAACGAGATTGAATTCAAGTACGACTCCAACTGCCGTACCACCTACAACTCTTGGTCCATCGGCTACATGAACCAGGCCCGGAACGCTGGGGCCAGCATTGCTCACAGTTCGTCGACCAGTTTCAACACGAACCCAGGCCACGTGCCGACGACCTCGAACTTCAGGATCTCGACCGACGGTTCGTCCACTCACGCATGGGAGTCCTTTGACAAGGGCCTCACTGAAGTGACGAACGCCCAGACGGCCATGTCGGGTACTTCCAACGGAAATCCGTACCTCTACTACTGCATCTCTTCGTACTACTGGAATTCGTACAAGAACTACTGCAACGCCAACGTTGACTTGCCCGCAGACTTTGAGTTTGAATACTTCGGAACAACTTACGACGGCGACGACAGCAACGACCGTGTGCAAATCGGACGTGGCGGTTCGATGTACTTCATCTCCAACGGCAACACCAACGTGGAGCGCAACCTCTGGACCTACCACCAGCCAGCCCTGCCTTACAGCGGCAGCAGCCTCGCTCGCCCAGGGACCATCGCTCCGTTCTGGACCGGATACAACAACTACTACTGTTATGTGAACTCCAACCAGGACTGTTCCGTCTACTACCGCGTAATGCCTTACGAAGGCAAGGGTACCGACGTGACGGCTGACATCACCTCTGACCCGGTTTGGGACTTGGTTGACAGCCCGATTCGAATCAACCCGAGCAACGACTACCTCGTGGTCTCATCGGACTTGACCATCAAGCCCGGTGTGGAAGTCCTCGTCGCAGCCGGCAAGGGTATCTCGTTTGACGGCGCTTGTACGAGCTTCACCGCTCTCGGCAACGAAACGGCGAACATCAACATCACCGGCCTCAACGGCGGAGAATGGACTGGAATCGCCTTCACGGACGACTGTGCGGCATCCGGAGGCACCGACGATCGCCACCAGTTCTCTTACGTGAACTTCGCCAACACCTCTGATGCTGTGTTCCGTTCTGGCAGCCGCCACGACGGAACCGGTCCTTCCTGTGGAAGTTCCACAGCGAACTGCAACACGGGGAACTACACCATGAGCGACGTGACGTTCACCGACGTCGGCGCTGTGTTCACCCACGGCAGCGGCCAAGGGACGGTGTTGACCATGAGCGACTTCACCATCGATGGCGTTGACGAATCCTGTTTCAACCTCCCCGAGGACAGCATCGTGACCCTCACCGAGGGAAGCATGACCGACTGTAACCTCGACGGAGGCCTCACCGACGGTGCCGTCGTTAGCGTCCTGAACTCTCAGGGCGGTGGCGCACTCACCATGGAGAACATCACGGTTGAAAACGCCTACCAGAACTTCGTCCGAGTTGACCTTGAAGATCTCTTCATGTCCAACGTCTCCGTGACCAACACCGGGACCACGGGATACACCAAGCACGCCATCGACCACACGCCCTGGCGAAGTGGAACACAATCTGGCTCAACGGCCTATCTCTACAACGTGGATGTCCCAACCTATGGCGATGGCTCGTTCTTTGACAGCATGGCCGAAGTGAAACTGATGGATGTTGACCTCGGTGATAACGACGTGACTTTCCGACCCGGCGGTACCGCCCAGACAGGAAACGGGCCCTCTGGAAACGACGCCGTCATCGACACCCTGGTCGCCGGCGACATCGTCATGTCCCGCATGCACCCTGGTGTCTTCACCGACGTGACCGCAGGCGACGTGACCATCACCGGCTCCGCCATCGTCACCTCCATGCTCGCCATGGACAACTTTGACATCGGAGCTTTCTCCATCGCAGGATGCGGTTGGACCATGGAAATGGACGCTCCTACGCTTGAGTCGTTCAAGAGTTCGTGTTCAAGTGCATCTGCGAAGAACACCGCTACCATCGGTGATGCAGACTTCCAACACGGCTCGAGCAGCGACCACGTCATCGACGGCCGGAACACCTTCATCTCCCTTGGAGAATCAAGCATCACCAGTTCAACCGCTGGCACCACGACCGAAGTGGCCAAAGCCCGCACCGGTACCACGGTTTTGCTCGTCGCCAACGATTTGAACGGCAACGACTGTGCCGACAGCACCGGTGACACAGGAAACTGCGCTTACGACGTCTCTTCGTCGTCTTCCAACCCTTCGATGATTTACTTCGGTGGCTTGGCCAACGTCTCGGTTTACCGAAACGCTAGCGGTACGAAGATCTACAAGGCCGACCACATCGTCACGGCCTCGCTTGTTGATGGAACGGGAACTGAACTCTTCCAGATTGGAAGCCACGTGACCGATTCCAACGGGAACACGGACATTTGGGTTATCGTTGCGGACAGCGACACCACGCAGTACGAAGACCACATCGTCCGAGCCTTTGGCACAGCCGGTCAGAACGAAACTTACCCTGATGACTTCCCCGACACGACCCTCCGCAGCGATTGGTACCCCAGCGGTGGCGTGACCATCGGCACCCACCTCGATTTGGAACTCACGCCAGCACCGATTGTGCTGAACGACCCCACCATCGACTGTTACAAGTTGGTCAACGACCCAGCCTTTACGGGTGGGACGACCGGCGGATACGACCTCCGGGGCAACTGGGACGGCAGCACGAACACATTCACCTTTGACGACACCTCCATCACGGTGTCTGCCGACCTGATGTTGGACACCTGTGGCTTTGAGCTTCAGGGCGGTTCGCTCCGTGTTTTGAGCACGGCGACCTCAACGCCCGTCATCACGCTGAAGGACGACGGTTTCATCACCGCCAACGACGACGGTACTTCTGGAAACCCAGCGGCCATCCGCGCAGTTTCTTCGACCTACGGCCTCCATTTGGACATTCAAGATGGCGGTGTGCTCACCCTTGACCACGCCAACCTTCGGGATGTCGCTTGGGACGCCACGACAAAGTCGGCCCTTTACATCGGTAACGGGGCGACCCTCAACATGATGGATTCTGCCAACATCTTCGGTTCAACGGCTTCTGCAGACGATATGGCTACGGTCAAGATCAACGGCGGCGCTGCTGACATCGACGCTTCCAGCGTGGTCAACACCGGTCAAACTGGAACGGCCATTTGGGTGGAGAACTCCGGCGCTTCGTTGACCAACGTCATCGTTCGCAACGCAGCAGTTGGAATTCAATCCTACAACGGTGCACCGCAAATTGATGGTTTCACCTCCAACGGGAACACCGTTGGTGTGGACGTTCACGGCGGCATGTCCTTGCCCACCCTCTACCGAAGTTCAGCCCTCTCGGGCATGAGCGCTGGCTGGCACACGTACAAGATTGACCTGTCGACCTTCCTGGGGACGGGCGACTACTTGCAGGTTGGAGCCAACTCCATCTTCGGCGGCGGAAACGCACACCCAAGCTACAACTACGCCACGAGCAAGTACTACTGGGTCTCGGACCGCATGAACATCATGATGGTCGACGACCAAGGCAACGAGTGGAACATCACCGACAGCGGTCAAGATGGATACTACCCCTATGGAAGCAACGATCCAGCCGTCGTCGCTGGTACCCACTCCTACAACGGCGGTACGGGCGGTGCCCCCTCGTGGCACTGCAACTACTACAGCTACAACTACGGCCCCAACTACAACTCTTGGGACGGCTACTACTACTACATGTACCGATACTGGCTCGGCCAGTCGGTCAGCTACCCTGACTACTACGAATCGCCTGACGAATTCGGCTTTGGCTGGGAAAACATCCCCAACGTCTCGCCGAGCGGCTCGTACGCTAACTATCCCTACAAGTATTGGGGCTACTACTCCCCGTCCTTCTACTTCAGCGGCGTTTACGCTCCACCAGAAGGCAGCAACGGCCAACCATCGACGGGACCCGGACAACCCGGAAACGTCGGAAACCCGCCCAGTTATGCAGCCGGTGGATACCCCAACAACTACGGTGTTTGTCTGGATTACGCCTACACCTACTACATGAGTGCCGGACAGGGCGCTCGGCTGACCTACCCTGTGGTCGACATCTCCAACGCAGTCGCCAACGGCGGCAACATCTCCAAGGTGTACTTGTGGATGGACGTGATTCACCGCGGCAACGACAACTACCAGGACCGATACGACTTCGTCGCTCGAGCCGGCAACGACCCGAGCGACTTGGGCGACTACGTCCGTGAATCAGGTACGCCGCTCATCACCAACGGTGAGATCCTCAACGCCGACTACGGCGTCCAAATCGGCGGAGCCTTTGCTGCAGGACACTTCGAAAACATCGATGTCACCAACCCAACGCAAGCCGGTTTGTACATTGACGGACAAACATCGGCCACCGCAGACACGATCAACGTCTCCGGTGGAAACTACGGTGTCCTCGTTGATAGCACCGCTTCCGGAACGATGGACCTTGAAAACCTCGACTTGGAAAACCAAATCAATGCTGGCCTTTACTACCAATCGGACCTCTCTGGTGCTGTGACCGGCCTGGTGACCGGCTCCTCCGGTGCTGCATTCAAGTACGGCACAGGGACTTCTACAGACGTGGAGTTTGACAGCATCACGATATCAGGCAACGCCATCGGTCTTGAGGCCGGCGGAACGGGTGACTTCATCTTGACCGACGTGACCCTGTCCAACACCAAGGACGTCGTTATCAGTGGTTCATCTGTTGTTGACGTGATTGAAGGTAGCCTCACCACGAGCACGGTTGAAGTAACCGGTACCGGTGTGTTGAACCGCATGCGTCAACTTGACGTGACCGTGCAGGCCAACGTTTCCGGCACCACCGAAGACGTTGACGGTACCTCTGTTATCCTCAAGGATTCTGAGGGCAGCATCGTCGGTCAAGCCGTCAGCGACGCCAATGGCGTGGCCAGCGACATGACCTTCCCCACCGAAAAGGTGGACAGCGGTTCTTGTGCCTCGGTGTGTACGCTTTCCTTGAGCGGTTACGAAGCCGTCACGGTGGCCACCATCGACTATTACTGGAACGGACAGAGCGACAACGCGGCTGACTTCCGCTACGGATTCCACGGCCTCACGTTGTCGGACTCTGCGGGCAACTCCGACACGATGTACCTTGAAGACACCTTCACGGCTCGTGTGTGTTATCCCTCGTCCTTCTACACGGCCGAACGCCAATGCGCCAGCGGTTTGAGCACCTACAACAGCCGAACCTACAGCAACGGCCTGGTGGAATACAGCTACTACCGCAGCCACTCCGGCAGCGACCTTGAAGGCGAGACCGTCATGATGGACGCCGCCTTCATGTACCTTGACGGTGGAAAGCACAGCTGGAACGGAACGACCTTCATCAACACAGCATCGTACGACTATGACGGAGCGACCCGGATGTACCCTCAGTACAACGGCGATAACAGCCTCTACATGCACGATGCAGACTGGAGTTCCATGGCCCTCAACGACCAAAGCGAGCCCCAAGGGTTCACCCTCGGCTACCGTTATTACTCGTTGAACATGGACATCCACAACACCACCATGAGCGGTGTTGCGTCCGTGATCGGCGCCATGGGCTACGGTTATTACAGCAACTACGACCTTGAGTTCCTGTCCATCACCGACAGCACCTTCGTCCACTACAAAGGATACAGTGAACTCAACTCGGGCAACACCATCTACATGAACGACATGTGTCTTATCATGAACGGCGGTGACGGCAACGTCGTCGATGGAAACACCTTCACCAACTGCGGTGTTGGCGCCTACATTGAACGCTCGCCCTACCATTACACGCACAATGCCAACGAAGTCGGTGTTGACAACCTTACCTTGACGAACAACGTGTTCAATGATGGTGGCGAAATCGCCGACATTTGGTACTACGGCAGCAACGAGGCTCAAGGGGCCAACATCTCGGGCAACGAGTTGAACCCCAGTGGCGGTCACGCCATCGCTATCTATTCCGGGAACACCGGGAACGTCCTGATTGAAGGCAACACCGTGAATGGCGGAGAAGACCCCATTTACCTCAACCGTGTTGAGAACTTTGAGATTGACAACAACGACATCACCGGTATCTCTGATGCCTCCTCTACGGGGATTTACGTCTTCCGTGGAAACGGTAACATCACGGACAACACCTTGGTTGATGCTGACGGTGGTCTTTACATCGACAGCATGGAAGCACCGCCTTCCCCAACCTCATCGTTGTGCAGCATCGGTGCGAACGACTACCGCCGCACCGACACCTGTTCATGGACGATTTCCTCCGGCGCATCGGTTGATGTGAACCTTGGAACGGACAGTTGGGGCTACGAAATCAGCCTTGAAATCACCAAGCCCGACGGCACCAAGGACACCTGGAACACCTACTCGTTCTCGAGCAACACCCAGTACTCGCCACTGCGCAGTTACTCCGACGCAGGGAACTACACCCTCGTCGTGACGGACTCCTACGGCGACGGTGGTGCAACCATCACCGTCCTGGAATCCTCAGGTGGCTCTGGCGGCTACGCTGGACCTGTGATCAGTGGAAACACCATCGGTCTGTCCGCTGGTCGCACAGCGCCTACTGCCGTTGGTTTGACGGCCGAGGACTGCGACTCGGTGACCGTTCAATCTTCGTTGAACACCATCACCTTGGATGACAACGCCATCGTGCTCCTTGACTGCGACTTCAGCGACGTTGACTCCACCATCACCGGTGGCGACTACGCTTCGACCGTCGGTATCGTCGGCGACGACACCAACACGGTGTTGACCTTGAACGGTACGGATGTTAGCGGGTTTGCAACGGGTGTTCACAAGGAGAACGGCGACCTCACCCTCATCGGTGGCGCCACCCTTGCAGGAGATGACTACGGTGTCTTCGCTCAGGACACGTACGTCGTGGCCATCGACGCTCATGTTGACGGTGGCGCAAGCGGTACGGGTCTCCATGTTGAAGACAGCCCTGATGTTTGGGTCTACCCCATGGACGCATCGGGCCTCATCGGCATGTACGTTGAAAACACGCCCTTCCGCTGGGACGGCGGTGTCTCCGACGCCACCACGGCGTTGTCCGTGACCGATGCTACCGGTACGATTGAGAACATGACCTGGTCCGCCTCGTCCGTTCAGATTGATGCAGGCAACAACGCCCACGTGACCTCGATCGGGAACACTTTGAACCCAAGCAAGATCAACGTCGCCAGTTCAGCCGTTATTGATGAAGCCAACCTCATGAGCCTTGAAGCAACCCACTTGGGTGCTGCTCCGGGCAACGAAGTTGCGTTGATGCTGATGTCAACCGACATGGAGCGAGCCTCCTATGTCTCGACCAGCTTCCAACCTGAAGTCATGACCGTTGACGGCTCTGACGAAGACTGGAACGGCGGAAACGCCCTCAACCCATCTGGATACGCCATGCCTGGTAAGATGAGCGGTGACGGTACCGATGACTTCCTCGTGACCTACATCCAAGGTGACGGTCTCTACCTCGGTATGACCGACACCGACTTGACCACCTCGGACGTGCTGATTTACATCAGCACCGGCAGCGGTGGTTCCGATGTTGGTTACAACGGCCTCGGCGGTGCTCACAACCTGCCCTTCAACGCAAACTACGTTCTCTGGGCCGACAGCTCTTCGTCATACGACCTCTACAGCTACGGTTTCCTTGGTTGGAGCCCCTCCAGCTTGAGCACGGCAAACATCAACATGGATGCCTCGACGTCCTTGCTTGAATTTGGTGTGCCGTGGAGCCGCCTCGGCGGAATGCCCGACGAGATCGACATCGTCGCTGTTGTTCAAGCCGAAACTTCGGCCGACATTGATGTGGTTCACCCATCGCAGACCTTGGACGCTGGAGCAACGCTCCAGAACCTCTCCAAGTACATGACGGTGGAATTGACCCACGGAGACCTCGCTCAAGGCTTGCTCACCGACGAAGTGCTCGTCTACCAGTC
>JAURDW010000089.1 GCA_030827745.1 Candidatus Poseidonia sp. | reverse complement strand
ATATTGTATTTCCTAGGAACAAGTATGTATTCAAGGGCCCCCCTCGTAGCCCTGTACGTGTGCAACCGTACGGTTGTGCAGAACATCGTCCACAACGGCCCCCCTTGTGGATGGCCTTCTCAAGTGTCCTTCGTAAAGCGTCGTGCAGAGCATCATGGGTCAAGCAGGCGAAGAATTTCTTCGGGCGGGCGACCAATGACTGCGCGTCCGTCCCGAATCAACACCGGACGTTCAAGCAACTTCGGTTGCCCGGTGAGGAGCGCCTTGACCTCCTCCGTGTTGGTGAGGCCCGCCATGCATTCCTTGCCGGCGTCTTTTGCTCGAACGATGCCTCCCAACCCAGCCAACACGTCCATGTCGTCAACACGGATTCCTTCTTCGAGGTAGCGAACGACCTCCACTTCCACCTCCCGTTCTGCCAGCAAGGCCAATGCTTGCCGAGACTTTGAGCAACGGGGGTTATGGTAGAGGCGCATGGAGTTAGGAGGGCCTCCCCCCTCATCAAGCCACGGATGGTTCAGCCGGTCTCATCACGAACGAGGTGAATCCGAACCACCGATGCTGGGCCCCTGTGCAAGTCCGATTCGTCCAAAACCGTTTCCTCAACGGCAGCATAGAGGACGGACATGGGGGGTGCGGTCGGCCCGGTGAGTTCTTCCACAACCTCGTCCAAGTCAAACAGCAAGTCGAAGGATTTTGGGCCGCCGCTCGAGAAGTTGAGCTGAGTTTTGTGGTAGCCCTCCATGACGAAATGGCCACCAGGGGCTAAAGCGTGGAGCATGCGTGGCATGTGCTTCTTGCGTATGGGAGGTGGCGTGTGGAACCACGAGCAAGCAATCAGCGCATAGCGTTCGTCCGGAAAGGTCCGCAGCACGAGGTCGTCCACCTCGTAGTTCACCTGAACCCCGTGGCCCTCAGCCAGCAAGCGGCATTTCCGCTCCCCTTCCTTGGAGAGATCAAAGACGGTGGCTTTCCATCCCTCTGTGGCCGCCCAGACGGCGTTTCGGCCTTCGCCGTCTGCAGGAAAAAGAGCTTCAGGGTTGGGCTCAGGTGCAAGGGTTTCCACAATGGATTGGAGCCAAACATTGGCTTCGGTTCCGTAGGCATAATCAGGTTCTGCAAATCGGCGGTCCCACATGGAACCGTCGGAGGTTTGGTCGGGGTTCATTCTTCTTCCTCCGTTGGGGGTGGGCTCAACATGCCGCTTTCTTCCAAAACATCGCAAGCCCCCGGAAGTGCCGAGAGCAATTCATCGGTTGAAAGGCCCGTGATTTTGTAAATGGCGTTGGCCAATTGCTCTTTTTTGGTCATGCCTGGGGCAAGAACGGCGTAGCGCGAGCAGGTGCTCTTGATGAGGTCCGGCGAGCCTGTAAGAATCAACGGGACGCCGTTCACGGCCACGATGCCAATGCCGATCCGAACGTCCATGTCCTTGTACCACGTTCGCTGCCCCCGAATAACGAACGCCCCTTTGCCGACGAACTCGCCGGTCTGAGCAGACTTCGATACCTGGGCCGGTTTGACGCTATAGACCGTGCCATGCGCGCCGCCTCCGTTCCATGCCCGGCTCCAACAAAGGGCGAGGGTGGCCGCTTCCTCCATGCTTTTTTCCGAAAGCACAGAATCTGCGATTTTGTCCACCAAGCGGTAGGCTGGAATGTCCGGAGGAAGGTGGGGTGGGCGTCGATCGTCCAAGACGAAGCCCTGTTGGGCGCGAAGGCTGCATGAAGGCGCCCCGTGAAGGTCAGCGTGGAAGTAGCGATCGTCGCTGGCGAGGTGCTTCTTCACCACGGCATCGTTGCCCTTGGCGTCTTTCCCGCCCACGAGGAGATGACCACCGTCAACCATGCCCCAACGGTGCTGCTCAAACCACATGCGTTTGCTCCGCTTGAGTCGCTTGAGTTTCCCGCTTGCCCGTTGCTTTTCCTCGTTTTTCCTCGCACGCTTCAGTTTCCGTTCGGTCTCTTCCAAGGCTTGAACGGCTCCGGAGGTCTTGTTTTTTTGCTTACGAGCGGCCTCAAAATAGCGCTGTGCATTTTGGTGGACCGAAGCGTCCAGTTCAAGCAGCACCTGCGGCCCATTGGGTGCGTTGTTTTCATCAGGGAGGCGAGCGTTGAAGGTTCGGTCAGCGGGGGACACGCTCTGAATCCAGTCAATGGTTTTGACAGCTTTTTTGACAGCGGCCCACCCATCTTTTTCCACCGCTTCAGCGGTTTGGTTCAACAGGCCCTCGACATGGTCCCAATGGCTTTGAATCAAGTGACCAAGGCGTTGTTGCTGCTCGATTTTTTCGCTGAACCCCTCCAGGGCCTTTTCCTGTTGGTGTTTTCGGCGCTCGAGACGTTCCACTTCGGTTGATTGACCCCGGCCAGGACCGGCCTGGTCGAAGCGTTCTTCTTCTCGCCGTTGAAGGGCGTGAGCGTCGTGCGAGCCTTTCCAGGCATCGATGACCTCGCAAAGTGAAGGCATGCTTACTCGGGGGATGCCTTCGTGCTGAGGCAAGAGAATGGGCGTTGCCTCAACCGCTCGTTCCTCAAGCCACGCTTGCCGTTCACCGAGGGGCATGGTTTCGTACGCTGAAGCCCATGCTTCCCCGTCCTCTTCCTTCAATTTCAGCACCAGGTGAGCCTCTTGGGGCTTCGCCAAATCGGTCAGCAGCGTTTGCAAGGCTTCGAACACGAGGTTCACATCTGCCTCTGCCGGTGGGGAGTTGGGCTCAACCTTGGCCAAGGCACAAACGGCGTTTGCGTGGGTCGCTCCGAGGTTGATTTTTCCTCCAAGCGTGGAGACGAGATCCCGGTCAGAGGTTGCAAAAAGTTCAGCCAAGTCCTCCACCGTCAATTCGTAGGGGTTGGCTGCGGGAGGCGGAGGCGTGTAGGCCACCCCTTTCTTCAGCGTCCGCCCCGCGTACGAGGCGTGGGTTAACGGTTGAATGATGATGCCTTCTTGGTCCACGAGGATGAGGTTCCC
>JAURDW010000088.1 GCA_030827745.1 Candidatus Poseidonia sp. | reverse complement strand
CGAAGAGGATGTGTTCAACCTCGTTGCGCACGACCATTACGTCCAAGTCCCAAATTACGAAGACCTCGCACCCGCTGACGAGGAAGCTTTGCTGGCCCGCCATCTCAACCGAGTGACGGACACCTGCATCCCGGAAGAAGAAGCCATCCGTGCGATTGAGCATGAAGTGCTCCGGCTTTGGAAGGAGGCGTCCGTGGCCCAATCGGCCGAATTGCCTCACCGTTACCTGTATCGCTTGCTCACCTCAGGCGCGCTTCAGGAGGCCTACCAAGCCGACCCGGAAAATTCGTGGTTGCTGGCTGCTGCGGAGGTTGACCTTCCCCTTTTCGTCCCTGGTTGGGAGGATTCCACCCTCGGCAACATCTTCGCCGCCCGCTGTTCGGAAGGTGCCGTTGAAGCAAGTGCGGTGCTGGGTGGCGTTCATTACATGACCGAATTGATGGATTTTTACCGCTCCACTCCCCATCGACTTGCTTTCCTGCAAGCCGGCGGGGGTATTGCGGGCGACTTTCCCATCTGCGTGGTGCCGCTGTTGCACCAAGACCTCGGGGAAACGGGTGTTCCGCTTTGGTCTTGGTTTGCCCAAATCACCGATGCGACCGCCTCGTATGGGGGTTACTCGGGCGCTCCACCGAACGAAAAAATCACATGGGGAAAACTTGGTGTGGACACGCCCCGGTTCAACATCCAAAGCGATGCCAGCATCGTTCTCCCGTTGATCTTCGGCTATCTTTTGGACATCTAATGCACGCAATCCAACCAAAGTCTTGAAGGGGACCGGCTCCACATTCTCTCCATGAAGGTCCCTCGGCCTGTGCTTGCGATTTCGTTGTGCGCAGTCCTGCTGCTCTCCACCCTTCCCGTTCATGCGGACGAGGCCCCGGAGGTTGGGCTTGAGATCAACACCCACTGGACGGAAAACGGGAACGGAGAAATCGCTCACGCTTACATGCTCACGTTTACGGACAACGCTTCCTATCAGGTGAACCTCTCCATTCAGCACGTGCGAAACGGTGTGGCACTTGCATCGGACCACGTGCTTTCGTGGGGGCATGAAAACGGCGTTCGAACCGCCTTGGCGACCTTCAACACCTCGCTTGTTTGGGGCGACCACGTGACGCTCGACGCTCACATCACCTCCCGTGACGGCACCCCCGTGGATGCTGTTCAAAGCCGAGCGTTCACGGTGGGCGTGTGGAACCAACCGATGGACGACCACGAAGTGATGCTTGCGAGTTCGTGGTCGCTGGAGCAAGCCTACAACAACGGAACAGGGCCTCAGCGCTTTGCGCTGAGCTTTACCGGTCAAGGATGGCAAGAGCGGGTCGGGGAAATCCTGTCCTCTTGGGAATTGGGCAACGGCACCTTCCAAACGCTTGAGACCACCGCAGAAGGAGAAACTGACCTCGATTTGGTCCTCACCCAAGTGTGGAAAAACGAGACCATCGTCGCCGGAGTCTTGACGCAGCAGGTCTTCGACGCTCGCGGCTTGGGTTCCCTCAAAACCACGCTCCTGGACGGGGCGACCCAAACCGTGGTTCATGCCGATGTCTCGCAGGCCCATCTCAACCGGACGCTGGCTGACGGCGTGGTGGGCGAGCGCCTCTTGCTGGAGGCAACGGGAAGCCTGAACGTGACCGAAGACGGTGTCGAGAACAATTCCTTGAACATTGACGGCGAACTTGCAGTTTTTTTCTTCGAGTACCATGACGAGAACGGGGAACGCTTGCTCCAACATACCGCTTTTGAGGCAATGGCCGACTTTGTGCTCATTGAGGACGGCACACGACTGGATGTTGCGTTGGACGGATTTACCTCAACAGAACGCTGGGAAAACGGCGTTCGTACCGAGCACCTCGAGGAGCTTTACGGCGACGGGACCTTTGGGTTTGAGGGCGAGGACGAAAACGCATCGGTGCAGGTCAACGGGTCCATCCTCAACCTGCACACAAAGATCCAGAACGGGACCACCCTCGTCGATGACCTTCATGTCGATGGCGTCCTTACAGGGGATGTGCAAGGCACTTTTGGGGTCGTTCGCAGCATCGAAACAACGGGCATGCAGACCAACGCCACCGGCGAAGCCTTCCTTGTCAACGTCATCTTCCAAGAATCATGGTTCAACATCACCGGTGTGAACGGAGGGAATTTCTTCGATGGTGCAGGCGTGGGCGCAACGCACAACGAGACATGGGATTACCAGGTGGTCCAGTCGGACTGGGACAACCGAACCGTTCGCCTGGTTTGGCGAGAGTCGGGTCCCGATGCATCGGAGGGGGAATCCTTCCCAGAGCACAGCCCGCTCCAACAAGACCCGACGCCTCCGGTGTCCGAGGAAGGACTCGGTGACGTCACGGTCGGCAGGGAAACCGGAATGATGCCTATCCCGATGCTCTCAAACGACCGCCTTGTCCTCAACGGACAGGAGGGCATGTCGCTTGCTGTCCTTGCAGGGGGGACGGGTGTTGATGCACGAGACGGCCACAACTTGAGCGTCATCGAATGGACGGGATCCTACGGCGGTTCTGGGGAATCTGGCACGGCGAGCGGAACGGTTGTTTCGGTCGGCCCCCTCTCCGGTTTGCTTTCGAGCGTGGAGCGCAACCTGAGCCTTCCCTTTGGCGAGACCGGTGAGGCCATTTTGGTTCAAGAAACGCAACATCTTGAGCGCGTTCTCTCGCCCGAAATCGTCAGCGAAGATCAAAACAACCCGCCCGTGATTGGAGAGGTGGGTCTTCGTGAGGGACTCGTTCTCGGTGAGGGAGGCAGCCTCGCTCACCTCGAGGTTGAGGTCAGCGATGCCGAATGGAACGTTGTGGACGTTCTCATCGACATGAGCAGCGTCGGCTTGGGAACGGTGCAGCTGAACGACCGAGGTCGTGCAGGTGACCTGATTATCGGGGACGACATCTACACGAGCACGCTCCGAGTCCCTGGCCTTGAAGTCGGTGTCCATGAAGTCAGCGTGACCGCCACCGACAGTTTCGGAGCGGTGAGTACCACGGTTGGGTCCATTACGGTCGTGAACCAGGCCCCTCGTTTACTCTCGGTGGAATTTGCCCCTGCGACGCTCGAGCGGGGGCAATCAACGGTCGTGAACGCACGCGCTTACGACGGCCACGGTGTCTCCTTGATACAACTTGACCTCCGTCCTTAT
>JAURDW010000087.1 GCA_030827745.1 Candidatus Poseidonia sp. | reverse complement strand
TGGCTTGGCGCCCTTGGCATGATGGTGCTGGCGGCCAGGCTCATCGTGAGTGCGGTCGATGCTCCGACAAACGGAGAAGAGGCCATCGCCAACCTCGGTGCCTTCGCTTCGTGTTGTTGTGGACTTGGCTTGTTCGTCCTCGGTGGAGCCTTACGCCCGTCGGTGAGCGATCAAGTTCACATCAAACCCCGCAAACACGCGTTCACCAACGCCTCTGCATCGTCTCATTCCGGGCCTGCCATGGTCGCCGATTTCACTTCGGGTTTGAAGGGCGGTGATGCCGCTAACATCCTCTCAGCATCCTTGGCGGAGCATTACGGAACGTTCGGCATGGGGTACGAGGCACGCGTCGTTGGCGAAGAACGAAGCCCCCAAACAGGGGAACAAACCGTTGTCGACATGGGCACCTATCTTGTTGCTCCAAACACAAGGGTTCGCGCACGAAAGGAGGAGGCTGAGAGCACCGCCTCCTCCGAGCACCCCGACGCCTTCTGGTCGGAAAAACCCGCCAATGCGCTTGAAGAGCGCATTTCGAAAGCACGAAATCTGAACGTCCTCAAAGCGGCGAAGTGGACGGCGGCGGACCCTGACATGTACGGCCCGGACGCCATGGAAACATCCATCAACAATTGGACCCTTGTGTTCGGCACGCTGGAAGAGCGCAGCGTGTTGTGGTTTGATGCGCCGCAGGAAGTGTTGGATGAATGGACCGAGCGTTTGGACGAACTCGCTCGCTATCGTGAAGGGCTGCTCGAGATTCTTTTGGATGAGGGCGACGAGCACGCCACCGCCGTTCGAACCCACCTCGACATGACCCTTGCTGACATCCTCAACAGCGAAGGTTCAGGCGACAAGCAAACCCCAACCTCTCAACCGTACATCACGTTTGACGACGAGGAAGATGATGCCTCGTGATGAAGGGAGCACGGAGAAGTTGATGGGCGTCTTCGGCAGGTGGGGAAACATGAGCAAAATCGGCATCAGCCCTCCGGGAACCAAAACCTACGCACCCTACACGCCCGCCGTGGTGGTGGGAAATCATGTCTGGTTGTCAGGTCAAATCAACATCGATGCAGGCGACGACATCGTTTCCCAAACGCAGGGCACGCTGGACAAAATCGACGCCCTGCTCGCCGAAGCAGGGACCAGCAAACACGACCTGGTTTTCGTCCAAGTGTTGCTCAAGACGATGGACTTCTACGCCCCGATGAACGAGGTCTACGGTGCATGGCTTGAAGGCGTGGAGGTCAAACCCACCCGAGCCGCTTTTGCCGTCGATGCGCTGCCGGCCGATGCGCTGGTGGAGATCGTCGTTCAGGCCGTCAAGAGCGATTGAGATGCCGGGCTCGCCCTACCTTGACCAGCCGCCCAAAGGTCTGTTGACGTGGCCCAAACTGCTGCGCTTGGCAGGCTTGCCGCTGGCGGCTTTTCTTAGCGCTTCTTTGTATTACGGCGTGCTGTTTGAGGCGCTGGTCATCATCACGGCGACGATGGTCGTGGTGAATTGGCTCGCTCGTTGATTCGGGAGCCTTGAAAGCCCACGCCCTCTCCCGCACATCATGGAAACGTGGCCAGAAGCCTGTTTCAAGGCCTACGACATTCGCGGACACGCCAACGGTGACGGTTCAGGAGAACTCACCCCCGCCTTTGCCTACCGCTTGGGTCGGGCCATCGCCACCTACCTTGACTGCGGCTCGTATGCCGTTGGGCGGGACATTCGCGACTCATCGCCTGCTCTCGCCAGCGAATTGATGCGAGGCTTGCAGGAGGGCGGTGTCCGGGTGCTGGATTTGGGCATCGTCTCGACCGGGTGCGTCTACCACGCCTGCTGGACGCTGCCCGTGGACGGCGGCGTGATGGTCACCGCCAGTCACCTCCCCATGCCCACGCACAACGGCTTCAAGATGTGCCGAGGCACCCTGCCGCTGGCCGGCGAAGAGATTCAGGAACTGAAACATGTCTTCCTTGCGGGCGACTTCCGTGAAGGCGAGGGCGACGTTGTGGACCATCCGCACATGGACGCCTACCTCGACGCCATCGTCGCTTCAACCGGACCGCTGGCTCGCAACCTCAAGGTCGCCGTGGATTGCGGCAACGCCGTCCCGGGTCCCTTCATGACCGAACTGTTGGACAAGATGGGCGTGGACCACGTTGACCTCTACTGCGATTGGGACGCGAGCGAACCCAACCACGGTGCTGACCCGACCCGACCCAAGAACATGGTCGACCTCGGGAAGGCCGTCGTGGAGCACAACTGCGAATTCGGCATGGGGGCTGACGGTGACGGTGACCGCATCGGAGCGGTGGACGAAGAAGGACGCTTCATCTACCCCGACCGACTCATCGCTCTGCTCGCTGAGGACCTGCTCAAGGACGAGGACGAACTGCCCGAGGACGCCGCTGACGACGAGCACCTTCGCATTGTCTACGACGTCAAGTGCTCCATGAACGTGGAACAGGCAATTTTGGAAGCAGGTGGGCGCCCCGTGATGGCGCGAACCGGTCATTCGTTCATGAAACGGGTGCTCGCCAGCATGCCTGACTGCAAGATGGCGGCGGAGATGAGCGGCCATATCTTCCTCGCCGACCGCGGATGGTACGGCTTCGACTGTTCGTTGTACAACGCCGCTCGCCTCATTGAACTCTGGTCCCGCCGGGCTGCTCCGAGCGAGGGTGGCCCGACCTTCTCAAGCGAATTGGACCGTCTTGCGCCCCCCTTGCCGACGACGGGCGAGGTGAAAGTGCCCTGCGCTGAAGAAGACAAGTTGGAGGTTGTCTCAGCCATCACCCAAGCCTTTGCCGACCACGAATGTTCGGTGGTGGACGGGGTGCGCGTGCGCTTTGACAACGAAGACGGCGAGTATGTGGGCTGGTATTTGGCTCGCAAGTCCAACACCGAGCCGGTGCTTGTGATGCGCATGGAGGCCACGACGGACGACCAACTGAACCGGATGAAAGCGATGGCCGATGAGCGGGTCAGCGGCGTCATCAACATTGAGAAGCTGCTCAACGCTTGAATGGCGAGACTCAAATTTCGCTCGTGTCAATGAACGGTGCAATGGTGTACTCAAGCACCATCAATTCCACCGTGTAGGTCACTTCCTCACCAGTATCTTCCCGCTGATTAAGACAAAATGGACTCGGCTCGTTTCCAGCTTGCGCACTCACGGAAATTTCCATCATGTGTTCGCCCAGTCCTGCACCGTCCGAATCCAATTGGGCTCTGATTTCACTCAT
>JAURDW010000086.1 GCA_030827745.1 Candidatus Poseidonia sp. | reverse complement strand
TGAACCTGTCGTCGTTGAGCAAGGCGGCATCGCCTCGAGCCAAACGCTGTTCGAGTTGGCGAGAGGTGGAAAAGGCGCGCCAAATCAACCACGCAGGAAAGAGCAGGCCAAGCGAAGCCAACGCCATCTCCAACAGCATGCGTTCACCCGTTTCGCTGCAACAACCCTTTCCAGGACGCTTCAGCGTAGGCCGCCGCTGCTGCGGCGGGATCGTCGGCTTTGTGGATGCCGGACCCCACGATGATGCAGTCCGAACCGGCGAGCACGGCTTCGGTTGGGTCGCCGTATCGCTGCCCCATTTCTCCATCACCGACAGCGAGGTTGACCCCTGGTGTCCAGATCATTTTCCCCTCACCCACGGCACTTCGCAGGGTGGCCAATTCAGCGGGCCGTGAGCCGTTGCCGATGAAACCAAACACACCGTCGTGGGCCGTTCCCTTTTCCACCACTTCACGAGTGTAGTCTGGGTGGAGCAGATTGCCTCGACTGGACATTTGCGCAAGCAACAGAACGCCACCGGTGCGACCGACATCGTTCCAGCCCGCTTGCAAGCCGTCAACGATGTCCGGTCCACTGATGAGGTGCGCCGTCACCAGGTCCGACCAGGAGCGGATGTCGTAGATGCCCGCCATTTGTGAGCGAGAGATTTTGCCGATGTCGGCGAATTTTCGGTCCTCGAAAATCAACAAATCGGCTTCGTTCGCCGCTTTGCAGAACGCACCCCATGCTTCAGGTGACCAATCATCCACCAAATCCACGTGGGTTTTGAGCGCTGCAACGTGCGGTCCAACGGCCTCCATCAACTCGAACAGCCCCGCCATCGTGTTGCGGTCGGCCGCCAGACATACGAGCGATTGTTTGATGTTGGCGACTTCCATGTAGCGCTTGGCCATCGGGGAGGTCGCTGCCGACCATCGCACACCCCACGCTGCAGATGGCTCCATAGGATGGGCTGGGCGCCGCCCGTCCTCAAGGGTTGTGGAGAGACATCATGTTGATGATGCACCCGCTCGTCCGTGGGTTCATGCGACAGGCGTTGATGCTCACCGTCCTGTTGCTCACGGTGCCGTTGTCCGGTTGTTTTGGCCAGTCCGAACCACCGGTCAGCCCCGACGAGACCGGCATGTATCCAGACATCTACGACCGCCACACCCTCGAGTGGAATTGGACCGGCTCTTATGCCCGAGTCTTGCAGGACGGCCCTCATCAACCACTCCCCGTGCAGGAAGCCTTCATCGAAGTTGACACCACCGGTACCTGGGAAGGCGGCCCAAACACCGCGGAAGTCCACCTGTCATACTGGCTCCCTTCGAACACCGAGGTCGGCGAAAAGGTCCCCGTGATCGCCGTCGTCAGCCCCTATTTTGACTACGGCTCTCCCGGCAGCCAGTCCAGCCCGACCAATGTCGTGAGCGCAGGGCGAGGCGAATTCATCTACGACAATTTCGTTCCTCATGGCTATGCTCTTGCCCAAGTGGCGGTGTTTGCCACCGAAGAAAGCACAGGCTGTTTTGACTACCGCGGTGATGGCGAGGGCCAAGGCATCCACGCCGCCGTTGAATGGCTGGGAACACAAAACTGGAGCAACGGAAACGTGGCAATTTACGGGAAGTCCTACGAAGGGGCCACAGCTTGGGAGGCTGCAGCCCAAGGAAGTGAACACCTGAAGACCATTGTTCCCATTTCCGGAACCACCGCCTTAGGGCCGTTGCTGTACAAAAACGGAAGCGCTGAAGCCCGTAGCCAAGTGATGCATTCAAACTACGGAGGCTCCATCTTGGACTACGACAACGATGACTTGGACAACCTCTGCGGCGATGTCCTTGAGGGCTTTCTAGCGGGGCCAACTCGCTACGGCCTTGGCGAACTGGACCCTTATATGGACAACTATTACGACGAGCGGAGCCATATCGACAAAGCGCTTGGCACCTACAATGGCAGCATTTACTGGGTTCAAGGCATGCAAGATTGGAACGTTGATCCGCACCAGGTTTTCGGTGGCCCGCCGGGGACGCATTGGTATCAAGCCTACATCGATGCAGGGTACGAAGTCGGCGGAATGCTCGGTCAATGGGAACACAACTATCCCGACCAGTGGACCAAGCACAACGCACAAGCTTCAGGTTACGGAGGTGAAGCCATACAGAACATGACCCGCTGGGACTGGGGACAAGACCTGTTCGAGTGGATGGAGTATTACCTCAAAGGCATCGGGGAGCGGCCGGCTCTCCACGCGCAAATTCAACGCAACGACGGCGAGTGGCGCATCGAAGCGACGTGGCCCCCTGAAGACGCGGCATGGGTTGACATCGACCTTTCCACTTGCGATATCGGCGGTGCCTTCGTTGGCGGTGGCGCCCCTGTGGTGGGTGGCGGACAAAGCGTTGAACTCGAGTGCCCAGCTTTCAGCGACGACCAGGACACGCACATCGCCGGATTGCCCACATTCCACCTTGAAGCGGTGCCCACCTTTGACGGAGGGCAGGTTTTCGTGGAGGTCCAAGACGCATCAACCGGAGTTCGACTTGGCCATGCGACCATGGACGTGCGCTATCATGCAGGCGGGTACGAGGCTCAGAGTGTCGTCCCAGGCCAAACCGTGACGTTGTTGATGGAATTTCAGGGCATGGACGTGCTGTTACCGGCAGGGCACGGCTTGCGTTTCGTTCTCACCGATACTGGCGAGGATTACCTTGCTCCAGCGTGTGGAACCGCATGCTCTGTTCATGTCCTTCCATCCCTTTCCACCGCCAGTTTCCCCGTGATCGAGCGCGACGGCTCCAATGTGCTCATCACCCCACAAGGCGAAGAGGCTGCCAACAACGCCTGATTTCCCTCGGCGGACGTTGTCGCCCTCTTTTCGAGGAAATGGGCCCCATTGTTCAATTGAAAAAAAAACGGCTTATTTGCCGCGCAAACGACGGGAACAACGGAAAAAACTTCGGAAAAAAGAAATCAAACTCCCAATTAAACGCAGGTTATTTGAGCAATTATTGAATAAAAGACAAGTAAATATGGGCGCATGGTTCATATACCGTCCTCATAGCGCCGCATTTGATACCCATGGAGGACAAAGCAAAACTGGAGTACATTTGGCTTGACGGATACGAACCCACGCAAAACATGCGAAGCAAAACCATGGTGCGTTCAGACTTCGGAGGCACTCTTGAGGAATGCCCCATCTGGATGTTTGACGGTTCTTCGACCCGCCAAGCCGACGGCAGTTCCTCGGATTGCCTTCTCAAGCCCGTGAACATCTTCCCCGACCCTCAGCGCGTCAACGGTTACCTCGTGATGTGCGAGGTGTTGAACCCCGATGGAACGCCTCACGCCAGCAACGGCCGAGCCACCATTGACGACGATGACAACGATTTCTGGTTCGGC
>JAURDW010000085.1 GCA_030827745.1 Candidatus Poseidonia sp. | reverse complement strand
CCCGGTGACGCCGAGTTGAAACACACTGACCTCGAGGGGCGTCGTTTGTGTAACGTAGGCAATTTCTGAGCCGCTGCACACCAACCGAGTCACCTCGCTGACCTCGGTGTGAGCGCCGACAAGGCGTTCGCCATCAAGGGCACGAATCACGATGGAACCGGCCTCAGCATAGACGACGACCGTGGATTGAGGCAGCCCGCACATGGAAACATCCGTCACTTCACCCGTTGAAAAGGAGGCGATGGACGCGTTGGGTTCGTGCATGTCAAAAACATGCATGATGTTGGGATTGCTCACGACCAAACGGTCGTTCATCACGGCGTAAGATGCGTTCAGTGTCAAGCCGGGAACGTTGAACCTCGCGGGCTGAGCCGTGGAGGTGGAGAGGTTGTGAAGCAAGAGCGCAGCCCCCTCGGTTTGGTTGTCGAGCGTCACCATCCAACCGCCAATGGCCTCAGCGGCTTCTGGCGCTTCGACCCCACCCGCTGGAAGCGAGCGGTTCGTGAGGTCCCAAGTGATGACGGCAGCAACCACAATGAGGATGGCCACGGCCATCCGTCCTGTTTCCCGACTCGTCGGTGAACGGTATTGCAAGACCACAAGCCGAAAGCGGCGCTTGAGCCACCCCCACGCCTTTTCTGGACGGGTCAGCACCGTCACGATTCGAACGTTCATCGTTCGCTCGTCGAAGAACTTCCACCATGTGTTTGAGGTGCGGTCGGCCATCGAGACGGCGGCCCCTGCGACCAGCATGCCCCCGATGATGTCCATGAACCAGTGGATGCCGAGGTAAATGATGGTGAAGGCGGTGAGCGCGGTGTAGGCGAACACCGTGTGGCGGTACCGGTTCCAACGACGGTCGTCATCGAATCGGGTAAGGCAAAGCCAAACGGCAAAGGGAATGCCGATGTGAAGGGATGGCATGCCGTTGGTAAAGGGGTCAATTCGGCGAAACCAGTCGGCGATTTCAGGTGTCAAGGTGTAAGCCAGCGTTTGCATCTCTGGAATGGTGTCGCCGGTGACGCGGACATTGAAAAACAAGTAAAATGGAACGGCGATGATGTACACCCAAGCGATGGAGAGGGTGACGCGGTCAGCGAGCCAACGATCGTCGAAATAGGCGAAGTAAAACACCGACACATAACAGATGAACATGAAGCCGGCGACGTAGAAATGCGTGAGGGCTGTGGTGAGCCAAGCAGCTTCGAAGGTTTGCTGGACCCAAAGCACAAGGTTGCCTTCGATGGCCCAAATGTAAGGCGTCATGTCAAGGCCAGTGCTTGCCATGAGCACCCGGTCGAGTTGGTCCAAACCGTCTTTCAGGTTGTAGATGGTGAAGACGATGAGAATGTGAATCCAATAACGCCGAAAAAAATCAACAAAGGGAGGAAGCGACAACTTTGCCCAAGGTGGCTTGAACACGGGCAACAGGAGGACACCCAGCGCAAGGGCGCTGATCATCCATGTCAAGTAGACACTCTGCATCGTCACCCCTCAACATCAAGGGCGAAGCCCCGCATTCATCAAATCGTCGTCAAGAAGGACCTCGAAAGGGGGTTCTCACCATGCCCCGTGAACGTAGGGCTTGCCACGGTCGGGGTCCCGTCGGTTGGCGAGGTCGTGAATGCGCTCAAAACGATAAATGCCGCTTGAGCAACCGTGTTGCCACTCAAAGGAAAGGGCGTATTTGCCGACCGTTCGTACCGTTGGTTTCTCCGCAGGCAGGGCTTCAATCTGCCTCCGAAGCGTTCGGCTGGTGTCGTCTTCGTTTCGCATTGGGGAACATTTGGCGCAGGGACAGGCATGGCGTACATCGTCGTACGTTACCGTGAAGGTCGTGTCGTCGTCGTAGGAGAGCACCATGTCGTTCGCACGACGCTCGAGTTTCTTCAGCGTTGGAAGAGCGTCACGCATCGTACCACCTCAAACGATTTCTAAACTGCCATCTGCACCGTCGGAAAGCTGGTTTTGAATCGCCTCCACGACGTTGGCAAAGGCCTGAGCCGAGGGCCCGTCTGGCTCGGAGACGATGCGGTGAACACCGTCATCGCCGCCGCGAACAAAGCCCGGGTCGAACGGCAACGCTCCCAAGAAAGGGACGCCGAATTCATCCGCTGTGGCTTGGCCGCCTCCCTGCTTGAAGATGTCAAGCGTCACGGCAAACCGGCCATCATCGTCTGCGGTGGTCGTCAGTGTTTTCCCACCCGGAGCAGCGATGTTCAACGTGGTGCCGGGCGCAGTGGTGCCGTTCACCGTGAACCCGCTCATGTTCTCGACCACGCCGAGGACGGGGACCTTCAGCGATTCTGAAAACGTGATCGATTTGCGACTGTCGAGCAAAGCGACTTGTTGGGGGGTGGTGACGATGACCATGCCGTCAATGTCCGGGAGGGACTGGGCCACCGTCAACGGTTCATCGGATGTGCCCGGCGGGAAATCGATGACGAGGTAGTCCAATTCACCCCACTCCACATCTCCAATGAATTGTTGAATAGCGCCAAGTTTGATTGGACCGCGCCAAACAACGGGCGTGTCCTCGTCTTCGAGCAGAAAGGCCATGCTGATGACCTTGACGCCCATGTGCCCCTCAGCCGGGTGAATGCGTTTGTTTTCCACGTGCAGTCGACGCCCGTCAAGACCCATCATTTTGGGAACGTTTGGCCCCGTGATGTCGATGTCAAGAATGCCGACCCGATGGCCTTGTTGAGCCAAAGAGAGCGCCAAACCCGTGGAGACGGTGGATTTGCCAACACCACCTTTGCCGGACAAGACCATGATCTTGTGCTTGATTTTTCGACCGATTTCCTCCATGGACATCTTTCGCTTCATCTGGGCATACGCCTGCTCCATTTGCTTCTGCTCTTGGGGCGAAGGTTCGGGGTTGGCCGGGGCCGATTGACCTCCTGGGGAGTTGATGGTTACGGGGGAATCCGCCATGCATGAACCACCGTGCAGGCCTACTTCAACCCACCCACGCCGGACGATTCGCTGGGTGGGAGAGGCGCCGGTCGAGGACCAGATGAAGCGACGATGAGGCGCAGACCAAGGCGAAAACGACGGGCCACGACCAAGCCATGCCACCGTACGCCCAGGCCAATCCGGTCGAGAGGGGCAGCGAAAGCAAGGCTCCAAGCCGGTTTGTTCGTTGCCGTTCGCGCCGGACGCTCGCTCCTCCGAGCACCACCGAAAGGGGTCCGAAGAGGAGAATTTGGACGGTGATGAGCGTCGCAACCAAGGAGAAAGCCAACGCCAAATCTCTGGCAGCAAACACGATGTGAAGACCAAAGAAAACGCCAAAAAGGCTCAAGTTCACGAGATTTGCGCGCAGCACGCCGCAACCTGCAAGGCGGCCCTATGTGAATCCCCTCCATAGTCTCGGGAGAAAGGGTTCAAATGCGGTCGTGACAAGGTTTCCGCATGAACGTGCTCTTCGTCTGTGTCGGCAATTCCTGCCGTTCTCAAATGGCAGAAGGGTTGGCCAAAGCCATGGGGTTGACCGCCGCTTCAGCTGGCACTCATCCTGCAGCCGAGGTGGCCGCTCACGCCCTGACAC
>JAURDW010000084.1 GCA_030827745.1 Candidatus Poseidonia sp. | reverse complement strand
TCCTTCCAAGATTCACCGGACTCAATTTTTCCTCCCGGAAATTCCCAACACCCCGCATCTGCCTCGCGTGGCGCTCGTTTTGCAACGAGATGGCGGCCCTTTCGTCCGGGAAGATACCCTGCAACCACGTGGACCGGAGGTTCTGGCGTAGGGTGGAGAAGAAAGGCCAAAACCTTCTCCGCAAAAGTCGTGCTCGCCTCCACATCCAGCCGAGTTGCGTCGGGAAGGTGGACGAAAAGGCAGGTTGTGGGAAGAACGGTGGGCGATGGTTGTTGCATGGCTTTGAGCGTGTGGAAAAAAGTCTCGTTGCAGATAAACGAACCAGCGTCCTGCGAGAGGTGAAACGGGGTGTTGAAAACCCCTTTTGGCCAAATGGAGGGGTCAATCCATGCGCCACGGTCCCCTCCACCGTCCACGGTCGTGTTTCGCACCTGACGACCAAGGTTATCGGGAATACGCATCTCCAATCGGTCGCGTGCGAGAACCTCGATTTGTGGCACCTCACAGCGCTCGCACAGGCCAAGATGCAAGACAGCATCGTACTGTTCCCCGTTTTTCAATCGCTTGGCCGTCCTCCTCGCGCCCTCAGCATCAACACTGAGCACGTCAACCGTGACGGCGACTGGGAACTGTTCTTGCGACCAAGGATGATGCAATGCCTCGAGCAACCCCAGACCCTTCGCTACTTCGCCACTGACATTCGCCACATGGCCCCCAAACGGTTCAAAACCCGTGACGAGAACGGATTTCACTGACATTATCTTGAAAGGGGTGGTGGCGGTTTTTCATCCAATCCCCTTGCTTGCTTGCGCCAAGTTCACAAACAAGCACCCATACCAAGCGGCATGGAAGAGGAATTGGTGGTTCAACTCAGCCCCGATTCCGCCGTCGTCAACCGAGGCTTTCTCGGCACGAGAATTCTTCGTGAAATCTGGCGAGAAGTGACCTTTGGCGTGGGCATGTGGGGTGCTCTGCGACCCCTCATTGCGGCCATTCTTGCAGCGGTCCCCTTTCTCTTCCTCGGCCAACATTTCAATCGGCAACACCAGCGGGCAACCGACTGGAGTTTGTTGCAGATTCCTCTTGCGCTGACAATCGTGCTTTGGGTCTTGCTTTACTTGTGGTCTATTTTTGACGCATGGCGGGACGCCGTCGCCGGCATGGGTCAGGGCCAGAGTTGATCCCGAACGGCAATGTCCCCGCTGGCTAAACCGGCCAAATCAGCCAAGTCATCGGCATCAAACTCTGTAGGAAGGTCACCGGTGATAAAATTCCTCAGTCCGGTGGATTCGATGGCCCAGTACATCACCGACTCGTCGTTGTTAGAGTGTCCCGGGTGTTCGGGGTCCTCATGATTTGTTGGCGACTGATAAACGAGGTTGACAAGACCGAGAAGATGGCCCGCTTCGTGAACAATGACGCTGTTTTCCACGTCTTCAACCGAAGGACGCCCAAGCAATCCGTCGGCCTGTTCAATGGAGTCTCCAAACAGGGCCATCGTCGAGGCGTCCACGGCAACACCAAGGACGCTGTCGTCTTCGTAGGTGCCTTCGGGGAAAAGAATCTGCCATCTTAAGGTGCTTCCGTCCATGGGGGACCCGTCCTTATGATCCCATCCTCTGTCACGAACATCCTGTGCGCTCCACGAGTCTTGTTGGCCAAAATTCACTTCGCTGTATTGGACAGAGATTCCACCTGGCTTTTCACACACCTGCTCCAACCTTTCAACCAAAAGCTCTGCAGAACTTGTGTACGGTCGATAGCCTGGCGCATGGTCGATTTCAACAACGAGAGATGTGAAGGACGAGTCCCGTAAGCAAGCCAAAGTTAGCCCTCCCGGAATGCCCTTTTTTTCTGGAAAAACGTCAAGGCCATCCTCGCCGAGGCATCCCGATGTGGGGACAAGAACCAACATCGTCACGAGGACAAGAGAAGGTATCCGTCCGTGGGCCATGACATCACCCCGAGACCGTTCTTTTTGAACTCCTTGCTCACCAGTCCTCAGGGATGTCCAACGGTGAGAACAACTGGCCAGGACCGGTCGCAAGGGCAAGTTGCGATCGTGCGAGGTGCTCCCAAGCCCGTAATGCCAGCAGGGCATCAATGACCGAGGCGTTGATTTCAACCAGCGTAACACGAATCAACGTGTCCAAAATGTCCATACGTTGATGGTCAACAATATCCATAACCTTCTCGAGTGAGAACGTCGAGGAGGAAGGAGCAGCCTGAACATCGAGCGGCCAAGGGGAAGAAACTCGCTCGTTCACTGACTGGCCGGTGGCGGCAAGATGCTCGTTGAGGGTCTGCATCAAGTTGTTGATGTGGCGACCCAAGACAAGCGAAACCTCAACCAGCGGCATGTTCAGTTGATTGACCAAGTTGACCGTGCGTTCCTGCAACGTCACCATGCCGTCAACCGGAGCGTCGACCACGTTCCATCAACCCTCACTTCTTGGCGAGGGCGTCAATGTACTGCCAACCATAGGATGCCCACTGGACCTCAGTCCAACCCTCAGGAAGACCGGTTGGAGGCAGCGGAGGAGGAGAGCTTCGGTCAAGACCTGCCGCATTCGGTATGTTTTGGGGTGGAGGGGGCGTGTTTGCACCGGGAGGTGGTGGAGGAGCGTTTCCAGAAGGAGCGGGGGGGGCCTGAATCGTCGGTACCGTCTTGTTCGATGCCATTTCCTCGGCCACGACATCGGTTTGGTCCGCCAAATCCTCATCGGTTTCGGGAGCGAGGAGACGTCGTCGCAGCACCAAGGCGTACATGCCGAAGGAGACGGAAGCAAGCGCGATAACGAACAAAGACACGCTGAACACATCGGTCGAGAGTTGTTGGGTCAGGGCTTCACCATCTCGGATGGTTTCTTCCTTAATGAACAACGAAGCGACCGTGGCTCGGTCCATCTCAACGCCATCAACAAGAACAAGAACGCGATATTCTACGGTAGCGCCAGCACCTTCGTCAGGGACGATGGGCAACGCCGCAGTCAAGGTGGTCCCGGCAGTGGCTTCAACAGTCACGGTCTGAACCGTCGACCAGAAGCCGCTTTCAACGAGTTCTTGCAAGGCGTATTCTACGACGCCGTTTCCGCCAAGGTTGTCGGTTTTGACGACCATGGTCGCTGTCTCGCCTTCGTACGGCGTGGGGACATCCCACTGAAGGACGGAGGCTTCGTGTTGCAGGTCAATGCGTGGGCCGAGAAGGGCCAAGGGCCATGAGCCGAAGGCTTGCGTCATGGAGTTGCCATCCGTATCGTACGGGTTTCCCGCCTTGTCCGACCCGGAAACCCAAACATCAACCGAGTAGGAAGGCAACAAGGTGGTTGCGCCCGAGTCCGTCAAGTCCAACACGCCGCTCCAGAAATACTCTTGACCAAAACTGGTGATGTCGGGAAGCAAGACGCTACCCCGCGAGATTTCGGCTTCCCCGGCCTTGACCCGGTAGTGCAAAACCGCCGATTCATCGAAGTCGAAGCCGTTTTCATCGTTGGTCACCAAAATGACCTCCAAATTGTCGGCAGCACCGATCGAAAGAGGAGAACCAACCGGCACCCCGCCTAAGGAGATGCTGTCAATCGTCGGTCGGGAACTGTCAACGGCGAGGCGAACACGAGGAGCGAACTCGCTCTCATCAAAGGCCAACCCGGGCA
>JAURDW010000083.1 GCA_030827745.1 Candidatus Poseidonia sp. | reverse complement strand
CGGCCCACCATCCCCGTGACGGCGGTCAGCGACCGGTTGCGTGCGCTTCGGCGGACCTGCATGCTCCCTGGCGTGGACACCATTCTTTCCAAAGAACACGAACGTGGGTCGAAAACCATGCGGGAGGCGGTGGAACAACTCGTCCTCCAAAACCGCATTCAACCGGGCGACCGAGTCGTGGCCATTTCAGGCAGCCCACTGGCGATGCGAGGTTCCACCAGCACCCTTCGTTTGTACCGCATCGGTCAGGACGGAGAAATCCTCGATGCCGAATGAAAGAACCGCGATTCCGCATCATACGACGGATGTTCTTCATCGCGCTCTTGATATATGGGATACTTTTCGGACGGCTTGCTAAGGAGCGATTACCATGGGTTCACAATGGGAAGATAGAAGCAAGCCACACCGCAACATCGTGTTTATTGGTCACGTCGACCACGGAAAGTCCACCACTGTTGGACGTCTCCTCCTCGACTCGGGCCACATTGAACAGCACGTGATCGAAAAGAACGAAAAACTCGCCGCTGAATCCGGTAAGGCCGGATTCGGTCTTGCGTACGTCATGGACGGACTCAAAGAAGAGCGCGAGCGAGGTATCACCATCGACGTCGCTCACAAAGAGTTCTTCACTCCCAACTTCTACTGGACCATCATCGACGCACCAGGTCACCGTGACTTCGTGAAGAACATGATCACCGGTGCCTCCCAAGCTGACACCGCTGTGCTGCTTTGTGCTGCCAACGACGGTGTCAACGCCCAAACCAAGGAGCACGCTTTCTTGGCCAAGGTGCTTGGTGTCAAGGGTCTCATCGTTCACGTCAACAAAATGGACATCTCCGGTGTTGACTGGACCGAAGAGAAGTACAAGGCTGCCTGCGCCGAGGTCTCTGGCCTCCTAAAGATGGCCGGATTCAAGCCCGACGATGTCCCCATGATTCCAGCATCCTCGCTGAACGGCGACAACGTCTACGAGAAGTCGGACAAGTGCCCATGGTACAACGGCCCGACCCTCTTCGAGGCCATCGACGCCACACCCATGCCATCCAAGCCTGTCGACAAGCCTCTCCGCTTGCCCATTCAGGACGTCTACAAGATCGGCGGTATCGGAACCGTGCCTGTCGGCAAGATCGAGACCGGTACGCTGAACACCGGCAAAACCGTCGTGTTCAACCCCTCTCAGAAGTCCGCTGAGGTCAAGTCCATTGAGATGCACCACACGATGGTCGACAAGGCCGAGCCAGGTGACAACGTTGGATTCAACGTCCGTGGCCTCGCCACCACCGACATCCGCCGTGGCGACGTTGCCGGTTACACCGACAGCGAGCCCACCTTTGTGCGACACGACGAAACCTTCGTCGGTCAAATCCAGCTGATGGACATCCCCAAGGTCGTCTCCGTTGGTTACACTCCGGTGTTCCACGCTCACACCGCTCAAGTCGCTGTGAAATTCATGGACCTCCTGGAGAAGACCAACAAGTCCGGCAAGGAAGCCAACCCTTCCTTCCTCAAGACCGGTGACGCTTGTCTCATCCGCTTCCAGCCAACCAAGCCAATGGCCATCGAGCAAATGGACACCTTCCCTGAGTTGTCCCGCTTCGCTATTCGCGACATGGGCAAGACCGTGGCCGCAGGCGTCTGCTTGAAGATCGAAAAGAAGTGAGTTCGCTCACGGAAGATTGGTGTTGGAGAGGATTGAATGGCTGCTGTGACCGTTATCAAACTGACCGGTGAAAACCACAAGGACATTGATGACGTCGCTGGCCAAATCAAAACCATCTGCGACAGCGGAGGCATCACTTTGCGTGGTCCTATTCCGCTCCCAACTCGACGTCTGGTTGTTCCCGTTCGAAAGGCACCTGACGGCGAAGGCAGCGAAACCTACGACCACTGGGAACTCCGAATTCACAAGCGTCTGCTTGAGATGGACATCACGACCGGAAAGGACGAAACCGCTTTGCGAGCCGTCACCAAGATCCCTATTCCCGACACCGTGAGCATTGAAATTTCAATGCGAACGATGAACTGAAGTAAGGTCTTCGACCCTCACTTGCTGTGGTTGCCTCCAACTTGCGTTCACAATTCAGCACGTTCTGCGACGCCCGCATCAATCAACCAAGATGCCGTGGCTTCGTCCAGGACATGAACATCCCCAACCTCAAGCGTCAACGCTTCCCCAGCGTCGTCGAGGATTGGCTCGGAAAGCGTCTCAAGAATCCTGACTCGAACATTGGTCCCGACAGAAGCGTTTTCATCGCTGAGTTCGGCCTTGGGTTCATCTGGCGCTTCAATGACTGGCATGGGGGTCGTTGATGGTGCCAGTTCCAACGCCGCTCCGTGACGTTGGCCACTTCCGTCTGCTTTCACCACCGGCGTCGGCCTCGGCTCACCACCGTCCTCTCGGTGGTCGAGGTCAGCCAAAAGGTACGCTTCTTCGTCCACCCAATCGGCTTCGTCCATCCATCGCTCTTCGTCGCTTTCCTTGGTTTCAAGAGGCGGTAGGGGGTCTTCAAACGCCAAATCAGGCGGAGGTCGGTTGGAGAGTTCACCCTCGCCAACAAACGCATCAAGTTGCATGGTGCCGGGGGCGTGTGTGACGGTACGCTCACCCACTTCGCTCAAGATGCCTTGTTGCATCCCTTTCCAGTCAATTTCTTTCTTGAACCGGTCCACGTTGAGTTGCAGGGCATGATAGAACGCCTTCTCGGCTGGGTCGTGACGCTGCCAGTCAAGCGAGGGGAGCTCCTGCGCCATGCTCGGGCTCACGCCGCTGCGAAGCGATTGGCTGGCAGCATGTTGCATCATGGCGACCATTCGCTTTCGTGCGAGTTCCGATGCAATGCGGCGAATGTTGGTTTGCCGCTTCTGAAGGTTTTGCAAACGCATGTCGGTCGAACCTTTTCGCACCATGTTTTGAATCTGCACGTCCAAGGTGGAAAGCAGGGCTCCTACCATGTCCCAGAAGTCCTGACGCGGCAGCGGAATAGGGACTTGGCGCGGAAGTTGTTGACGATGCACCGAGAACAATTGCTCCTCAATCTCCTGCGCTTGTGCGCTGTTGAGATCTCGGGGGGTGGACATGGAGCGAACCAAACGGTGACGGATATTGAACCCTTCACCTGCACTTTTGTCAAACGACGCCGTGAAGCATCGGATACACCCTTTCATATTCGGAGACCGCACCTCGCACAGCGAGGTGCATGAGGATGAAGCCCGCCCAGTCCAGTCCGCCAAACGCGCGCATGAAGCGTCGTTCGGCCTTCGGGTTGTGCTTGTTGATGTTCCTGATGTCCATGTCACCCATCGTTCAACCTTTGGAGAGCATCCCATCCAACCCATCCCATGCCACGTTCTTCACCCCGACCTTGAACGCCACGAACGTGAACACCTCCACAACGGGGATGCTGAGCATCTCCGCCAACGAAACCTTCAGCGGTGGCCGCCTTGACGTTACGCCCACATGGACGGATACGGGTCTGACAGGGCATCGCTTCGGTATCGACCAAAACGCGGGTTGGAACGGTCAACACAACGGCACCCTGGGCATCGGTCATGGCGGGCAACTCTCTCTTGCACCGGTCTCAACCCTCGCAACGCTGACCGATTTTGAAACCCTGGTTGAGACCCTTCCTGATTGGGAGGGGCAGGGAACGGATCACGAAGTTTGGAACGTCGTCCCCCTTCCTCTTTCGGGTGCCGTTGTCGGTCGACCTTCCAACGCCACTCAAGGGCAACGCGTTCTCGCAACCCAAGCGCTCGAGGGCCTTGATGCCAACATGAACGGGTGCCTTGCTTCACCGCCCATGAGT
>JAURDW010000082.1 GCA_030827745.1 Candidatus Poseidonia sp. | reverse complement strand
AGCCAACACCGAGAAAGTACCTGCGTCTTGGACCCGTAAGCAACAACTCACAAACGGCTCTCGCTACACCACGCCTGAACTCATCGAGAGGGACGACCTCCTCCTCTCCGCCGATTCCAAATTGAAGGAACTTGAATACCGACGTTTCTTGGAGTTGCGGGAGTATTGCGGACAACACGCAGGACGGTTGACTGAAATCGCCCGTCGCGTGGCCACCATCGATGTCTTGCAATGCTTCGCCTCGGTTTCAAGAGAGCGCCAATGGGTCAAACCAAACATCACCGAGAAATCCGTGCTAAAACTGGAAGCTGCACGGCACGCCGTCCTTGAGACCCAGCAGGGCTACGTTCCAAACGATGTGGACCTCAACACCAAACGTTCATTCCACCTCATTACCGGTCCGAACATGGGCGGAAAATCAACCCACCTGAGAACCGTGGCCCTCATCACCGTGCTGGCCCAATCGGGTTGTTTTGTACCCGCTCGCTCAGCCACGGTCGGCATCGTCGACCGTATTTTCACCCGAGTGGGTGCCAGCGATGACCTCAAACGAGGGAGGTCAACGTTCATGATGGAAATGATTGAGGTGGCGCACATCCTCAAGCGTGCAACTTCAAAATCGCTGGTTTTGCTCGACGAAATTGGCCGAGGCACCTCCACCTTTGACGGGCTCTCCATCGCTTGGTCGGTCACGGAAGACATCTGCAATCGCATCGGAGCACGAACGCTTTTCGCCACCCATTACCACCAACTCATCGGCTTGGAGGGGGAAGTCAAAGGCATGTGCAACGTCCATGTACAAGTGGCGCATATCGATGGGCAACTGAAGTTCCTGCACAGCGTTGCAGACGGTCCCTGCGACGATTCCTATGGCGTCCAGGTCGCTGCACTGGCCGGCCTTCCACGCAACGTCGTGGAGCGGGCCACCGACCTGCTGGCGTTTCTTGAAATGCAAGCAGGTGGAGCGAAAGCAGGCGAGCACGGTACGCCGAAGTCAAGGGATGCAGGCCAAGCCAGCCTCATGGGGTATTTTGCTGCGGCGGCCATGACGACTTCGGTATCCTCCGAAGCCTTGCAAGCCCCAAAGCAACCGGTCCTTGACACTCTTGCGACCACCAACGTGGATGACCTCACCCCAAGGGAAGCGCTGGAAGTGCTTTACGGCCTCAAAGCCATGCTGGAGGAAGGCCCGTGACCTCCCGCAGAATCAAACAACTGGACGATGCGACCATCGGCCATATTGCTGCGGGAGAGGTGGTGGAACGGCCTGCCCAAGTCATCAAGGAACTGGTCGAAAACAGCCTTGACGCTGGCGCTACATCGATCATCGTTACGGTTGAGAACGGCGGCTTTGAACGCATGACCGTTGAGGACAACGGCAACGGCATCCATCGAGATGATTTGTCGCTGGCCCTTGACCGTCACGCCACCTCAAAGCTCTCAACAAAAGAGGACCTTGCTTCCATTGCCTCGTTGGGTTTCCGGGGTGAGGCACTTGCAAGCATTGGTATGGTCTCAAAACTCACCGTTTCAAGTCAACCACCGGGGACCCAAGGTGCCTCCATTGTGATGGAAGACGGAGAGAAAACCGAACCCGTCCCCGAAGGTATGTCGGACGGCACTCGAATTTCCGTTGAGCATCTTTTCGGTAACACGCCTGCACGACTCGCCTTCCAGCGGCGTCCAGAAACCGAAACAACACGCATCGTCGATGTTGTCGTCAACCATGCGCTCGCTCATCCGGAATGCGGTTTTCATCTGAAATCAGAAGCCAGAACACTGCTCAACGTCCCCGCCACAGAGGACATGCTTGACCGTCTCTACGACATCATGGGGGCTCAAGCAACCGAGCTCGTTCCACTCAAACAACCTTCCGCTGATGATGATGCTCCCGGAGAAGAACGCTGGGACGGGTGGATCAGCACCCCCGACATCACCCGTGGCAAGGGCGACGACATTCACGTGCTCATCAACCAACGGCCTGTGGCCGCAGGACCCTTTTTACAAGCCATTCGGCGAGGCTACAGGACACGCCTCATGCACGGCCGTCACCCCCTTGCGGTGATCAACCTCACGTGCCCGCCAAACGAAGTTGATGTCAACGTCCACCCCACCAAACGGGAAGTTCGTTTGCGTCACTCGTGGCGTGTACTTGAACGGCTTGAGCGGGCCATTGCATACACGCTTGAAGCCGTGCCGACGGAGCCCGACGCCACCGGGGGCATTCCAGAACTGCAAGGCTTCGCAGCCAAGGAAACCGCATCAAAAGTGGAGACATTTTTTGCTTCACCGCCTTCGGCCACAACCCCCGAGGCATCATCTGCTGACCTCGGTATGGCCTCAGCAGCGGGCCTTGAAGCGAGCGAGGCGAAACCTCGTGCATCCACTCCTGCCCCGCCGGCTTGGGCGGTGGCTGCTGGAAAACAACTCAACCTCGTTGGAGAGCAAGCGAAGACATCGGAAAAAACCACCTCGCCACGGCCGGTGTCCGCCTCACCCATGGGTCAAGCGGTTCTGCCCCATTTGGAGGACGAACCCATCGCTCAACACCTTTCATCCGCAGAGCGCCACCTTCACCGGTACGCAGGGACAACCAAAACCCACTCTCCGGCCCAAGAAGCGCCGCTTGAAGGGGTGCTCAACGACCTACCGGCGATGGAACCCCTCGCCCAGTTTGCGGATTCCTACATCTTGGTTCAAGCCGAGGATGAACTGCTTTTGGTTGACCAGCATGCGCTTCACGAACGGGTAAGGTACGAACGACTTCGCAACAGTGGC
Source organism: Candidatus Poseidonia sp. (assembly GCA_030827745.1). Lineage (GTDB taxonomy): Archaea > Thermoplasmatota > Poseidoniia > Poseidoniales > Poseidoniaceae > Poseidonia. The sequence continues at coordinate 1,296 of JAURDW010000082.1, read as the reverse complement.
CAAGCCTGGGACCCTCAGCGAAGGCTTGCGCCGCTCGACCTCGAATTGGATGCTCGGCAAGCTGCGGTGGCCGATGCCCACCATGAGCGTCTCAAATCCCTCGGTTTTCATCTGGACCATCGGCAGGGGACTTGGTACCTGACCGCTTCGCCCCAATTGTTGGCGGGAGAAGAAGTGCGACCGTTCCTCATCGACCTGCTTCAAGACCTGGCCCTCGACGGCGGTCCGCTTGAAACCATTGAAGCCAAAAAAGACCACATCGCCTTCATGAATGCGTGCAGGGGGGCGGTCAAAGCCAACGATTCACTTTCGCTTGCCGAAATGCGACGTCTCCTGGACGACATGCGGAGAATCCCCAACCCTTGGGCGTGCGTTCATGGACGACCAACATCCTTACGCATTTCATTGGACAGCCTTGACCATCACTTTGGCCGCCACGGTTGATTCACCACGGACTGTGAAGATGAGCCTCAATGGACACACCGGCTTGGCGAAGGCGGTCAACAGCACCAGGGTCAGCAACGGTGTGCAAATCCTGACCTTCAATCACCACGTTGCTCTCGCTGGCCGAGGCGAGCACAAGCGCAGTGAGCATCATTCGATGGTCACCGTAGGTGTTTACCACCTGTTTTGGGAAAGTGAGTTTCTGCTCACCTTCAATCAACAGGCCATCTTCCGTGGGCTTTGCGGTCAAGCCAAACTGGGCGAGAAAATTGGCAGTTCCCGTTAAACGATTGGTTTCCTTAAATGCAGCGTGGGGTGCGCCTTTGATCTGTCCACCTCCACCGAGCGCCATAAGGGCGGCCAGCGGTGTAATCAGGTCATTTGCATCGCGCAAGTCAACGTCCATCGGTTGGTGTGTGGCGCTCCGAGTGAGGACGTTGCCGTGGACCGAGACCCCCAAGTCAGATGCCCAAGCAAGCAACACCTCGTGACCGAGGCTTTCGGAATCGTGAGGCAAGGCCTCCACCTCAACAGGACGATCAAGGGCACTGACTGCCAAGAACGCAAAGGCAAGCATGGAGGCATCGGGGGGCATGGAGAGTTTCGTCGATTGAAAGACGGGGCACCAAGGATGGAGTGTGCCAGATGAGGAAAATTGGGCGCCCGTTTGCTCGCACAGGGCCAGGGTAAGCGAAGCATGGCGCTGCGAAACCGCCTCGCCTTCAAGCGACCATGGGACGGGATGCGGCAAGGAAGGGCTTGCCAGCAGCCAGGCGGTCGTTGGTTGACTGGAGCGCCGGGCATCGATGGACAGTACGGCATCCGCAACGACGGGCCCTTGGATCAACACGG
>JAURDW010000081.1 GCA_030827745.1 Candidatus Poseidonia sp. | reverse complement strand
AGCCGAGCGTTCCGAAGGTGCTTCCGCAGCACCATCGCAAAGGGTGGCGGGGTCATCGGCATCGGGCGGTCCCGAGTTGAGGTGTAGATGCGCTCCCCACGAACGAAGACCAAGTCCCTTTGGGCCAATTCTTTGGGATTCACCCTCAGCACGATTTGCTCGTAGTGGGGCATGTAGGCTTTTTTCACGTAGGCGCCGCTCAAGGCGTCCAATTCCCGGGCCATGGCGCGAAGGTCAAACCCCGACATGGCCTTCTTCATGCTTCCACCATCGGTTTCCAAACGCTAAGGTGTGAAGAAGGTTTCATGTTGCCCTCCGGCTCAAACTGGGTTGTCATCCACGTGGTGTCCGCCCTCGTCATGGTGAAATCGAAGGAGCACCTTGCCGATGTTCTTGGCGTCGTGGATGTGCTGGTGAGCTGCCTGCACGTCGCTGGCCTCGAAAACACGGTCAATGACCGGTGCGAGGTGCCCTTCTCGGATGCCCGTGATGATGCGTTCCAATTGCTGATGCATGACGGTTTCGTTGGACCAAGTGCCCATGTGGACGCCAAAAACACCGCGATTTCTTGTCATGAGGCGCAAGGGGTCAAACTTGGGAGTTTTGCGGAAGGCCAGCAAGGCCTTGAGCAACGACCGTTTTCCACTCGGGGCCGCTGCGGACAACCCGTACGTGTACAAGCGCCCACCCTCGGCAAGGGAGGAGAGGCTTTTGCGCAGGTGTTCCCCACCAATTGGGTCGAGGATGTGGTCAACGCCTCGTCCGTTTGTTTCGTCCTTGATCACGCTTGCAAAATCTTCGTTGTGACGGTCGATGGGCCGAGCACCGTACGAAGTCAGAACGGGGTGTTTCCCTTTAGAGGAGGTCGCCCAAACTTTGCTGACGCCGGCCCATTTGCAGAGCTGCAAGGCGGCCGTCCCCACACCGCCTGCGCCGCCGTGAATCAGGACAGAATCCTCCGCCTTGAGATGGCCAAGATGATGAAGCATGTGGTGAGCGGTCAGGTACGTGACGGGGGTTGCAGCCGCGACATCCAACGGAATGTCGTCCGTCAGGGCGATCACGCGACTTTCGGGAACGGTCACGAAACTGGCTTGACCGCCGTTGCGCATGGCAGCGACGACCCGTTGGCCAACTTCAACGCTGGAGACGCCTTCTCCAACGGCGTCAACAGTTCCGCTCACCTCGTACCCGGGTGTGAATGGATATTCAGGGCGCGGCTGATAGAACCCCATGCGCATCAACAGGTCGGCGAAGTTGATGCCAGCGTACACGACGCGAACTCGCACCTCTCCCTCTGCGGGCTCAACGACCTCCATCGGCTGAACGCCAACACAATTGACACCGCCTGCTTTTCGCAGCACCACGCGCACATTCACGGTTTCACCTCGATGCTTTCGCTCCAATGGCCGTTCTTCTCGGTCACGTTCCCTGTGCGCTGGTGGGCCAGAAGGTGGGACAGGGTTTGGTCAACCGCCAAGGCGGGATGCGCATCAGGCGAATCGGCGTAGGCATGTTCGGCGATGGTGTTGAGCCCCGTGTGCCCTTCCCGAACAGCCTGGAGCACCCGTGCATGCCGTGCTGTTCGGTGCTGAATGTAATGCGAGATGAGCCGCTGCGGCATGGCCACCACCGGCCCATGACTCGGAAACACCAGATGGGGCTGGAGGCCTTTGAGACGCTCGAGTTGTTCGATGTATTCGCCCATGTCACCGGTGTGAGGGGGAATCAGAATGGTGCCAATGCCTGCCAGCATGTCCCCTGCCACCAAACCGGCTTCGCTGAAGAGGCAGACATGGCCGGGGTGGTGGCCGGGCGTCATCAACACCTCCCAACGTTGGCGTCCCAGTTGCAGCATGTCGCCGTCCGCCAGTATGCGGTCACACGGTACACTTTTTGCCGTGTAGGCGGACCCCCAAACAGGGACCTCAAACGCTTCGCGCAGGAGCGACATGTCCGCAAGGTGGTCCCCGTGACTGTGCGTAAAAACGACCGCCTTGAGGTTGCCTTGATGACGTTCAACCGCTGTGGCCAAAGCCTCCATGTCCTCCCGCATCCGAAGAGCGGGGTCGACGAGCACAAATTCCCCCTCGGGGTCGCCCACCAAGTAACAGTTGGTGTGGTCGGCCGGAGGCAGTGTTGCGGTTTTGATGGGGACCACCTCCACGCCGTGGGCAAAAAGAATCGCTCTCCTTCCCGGCAGCCGTTGAGCGATGTCATCTGCTGCCGCTCGCATGTCCCGGTTGCAGCGGTCAAGGGTGCGTTCAAGTTCCATCAGGAGGGTGACGACGGGTGGAGCCACCTTGATTTCGTGGTTCATCCATCGCTGCAAAATCTTGGCTGGTGGCGCCCACATCACTTCCATGAATTCGGTTTGGGGTTCGAGGTCAATTGCAGGGACGGTTTCCCAGTCACCAAGGTGGAGGTGCAAAAAGGCGTTGTCAAACTGCACCGGGCCAAAAGGTGGCGTAATGCGATGGCTGAGGATTTTCATGCCCGATGTTTCGACCGGGAATCGGCCGGCTTGGACCAACGGAAGCCACTGACGTTTGTCTTCCACGATGGCTTTGCGGGCGTCTTCTGGAACGCCGACCACGCCTTCTGCAGTCGGTGTCAATCCTAATTCTTCGCTCATTTCTCGCAGGATGCAAGCAAGAGATGCTGCATGGAGCCCCTCCAGTTGAGGTAAGGCCTCAACCGCTGCTCGGTCAACCGACGAAACCCCTCCTCCAGGAAACGCCCAGTAGTTGGGGAAAGCACGCATGGTGGTGGAGCGAAGGCCAAGCAGGACTTCCACGCCCTGCGGCCCGTCTCGGGTGAGCGTCATCGTTGCGGTTGGGCGAGGAGCGCCTCGTGTGGGTGGGGCCAAGGCAACGCCTTCAGGGACCTCACTCATGGACGGGCGTTGGGCCCTGTCCTTTCAAAGCCTTGTGAACAAGGCCATCCGTGGGCGGGGCCTTGAAATAACGGGGCCGTGAGAAGACGCCATGACCCACGATTCGGTGGAGGAACATCTGGCTGAGTTGGCCGACTTGGTGTCGCAGGCCGAAGCCATGGGTATCGACCTCTGGCCCGAGGCCAAGCCAGTCCGTCCTTGGGCGAAGTACGCACTCGCTTCGTTCATGATCATCATGATTCTCTCTTGGGTATCCAAGGTCATGTTTCGGTTTGCTTCGGTATGATGGCCGCTTTATACCGTTGAATTGAAGAAGGCGAGGTTGCTCGCCCGACCACAGTCCCTTAGTGTAGCGGTCCATCATGGAGGATTCTGGTTCCTCCGACCTCGGTTCGAATCCGGGAGGGACTACTTCCGCTCGTTGTGCAGTTTCTTCTCCTCCAGCCCCCTCTTTTAGGGCACCCTAAACATTATACGAAATCGACTTTTCGTATGACCTAAACCCGTGATATTCGGAGGTCTTCCAATGTACCGACCCCCTCGCTTTCACGCCGTTTTTCTCTGCCTGATGATGGTTTTTGGGGGGCTCAGCGGGTGCCTCTCCAACGGAGAAGACGACACGCTCCGCATCGCTTTTTCCGTGAAAGACGATTACGCAAGTTTTGATGAAAACCCCCAGAAATTAGCCGACTACCTCAGCGATGCAACCGGGAAAAACGTTGAACTTTATGCCATCACTTCCGATGCACTTGCCCTTGAAGCCCTGCGTTTTGGGAGTGCGGACATGGCCTTCCTCGACGGTGGTGCTGCGTGGATGGGTTGGCAGCAATACGGCCTTGAGGCCATGGCTGCAAGCACCAACGCCGATGAACGGTTGTACTACAATGCGCAAGCTTGGGTGCTCACCGAAAGCGACGCTGGCCGCGCCGCCACGGACAATGACGACAGCACCGATCCGTTTGCGATGCTCAAAGGCACCGTCACGTGCCATACGGGTTGGTTGAAGTCAGCGGGCATGCTGATTCCGATGGGCTTTTTCATCGGTGAAGGCTATGCAGAGGTGGTCGGTGATGAAGACGACATTGAATCGCTCCGTTCAACCATTTTCAATCATTTTTCGGAACAAGCGGTGATTCCAGAATCAGGAACACCGTATTACGGCTACGGAGGGGCGCTGCGTTGCCTTTCCGAGGGAGAGGGTTCGGTGGCTTTCGTGAAGGATTCGAGCGTGGACACGTACTGTCCGGAGCTTGAAGAGCGGGCTGCATAGTGCCTTGAGAGGG
>JAURDW010000080.1 GCA_030827745.1 Candidatus Poseidonia sp. | reverse complement strand
AGGAACCCCATCGGTGAAGGCGTGTGGGTCAGGGTCACGAGACCCATGCGATGGACGGCCTGAATGAACATCCCCGCAGCGATGCCGCACGATTCAACGGCGTAGTAGGTCGGCCCCCATTCGCCGTTGTCTCGTCGACGTTTCTTCTGTTTGAACAGCACCACGACCCACGGGGCCTCGGTCAGGTGGGCTTTGATGGCGTCCGTACCGAGCGGCGCCAGGACTTCCGACCACGCTTCCGGCATGCGTTCGCTGTACGTCTTCCGCTCCTCTGCCTCGGCTGCCTCACGAAGTTTTGTCTGCAGTTCATCGCTTCGGATGGCGACCCACGTCCACGGTTGAAGATGAGCGCCGTTGGGTGCGGTGGAGCCTGAAAGAATGGCCAACTCGATGAGGCGACGGTCAACATCTCGAGAAGAGAAGTGGCGTGTGGTTCTGCGCTGAGCGAGTTCGGCGTAGTTTGCCTCGGCCAAGGCCAGCATGTCTTCAGGCGACCGTTCGGTCCATTCGAGCGGAAGAAAGGCGTCGTCCATGGAACTCATGGCGAATCAGCGGTCGCCGGTTGATAAGCGCGCTGAGGTCAAGACTCGTCTTGATCCACTTCGATGTGGAGTTCGTTACGACGCATGAACGGCAGCGTCGTCCACGGGTTCTCGTAGACGGCCAGCACCGGTGGACCCCTAGCCGCGTACCCCTCTCGCATCATCGCGGCGCGCAAAACCTTCTCGACCCGTGCCGTTTTCTTCGGCGTCGTGCGACCGCTGAAGCGTGCCACAGCCACCGTGGAGGTGGAGGTTGGATGGAGGAGGACACCCACGTCGCTGGGTTGGGGGAGCGTCTCGAGGGCGTAGGCCGAAGGCATGGTGAAGGCTAACCAACCCGAACCACCCTCTTCCCACATGTGAACCGGGGCCGTCATGGCGATGGAGGTACGCTCGCTGTTGCCGCCAAAGATGTAACCGGCAACGCGCCGAAAGCCACCGGAGGCCGCACCCCCGTCTTGCCCTGCAGTTTGAACACGGGCCTGAACCGTTGGACCGTAGCGGCGCACCTCAAAACCGTCGTGGACGTTTACGGTCTCGTAAGCCGGTTCTTCCAGCGTTTCAGCCATAGCGCCCCGTCCTCTCTCACGCCTTTGACAAGGTGTGTTCGCTCGGCCATCGACCTCGCAAGCGGAGCCAGGCTTCGCTGCAAAACATCAGACCGTAGATCGATGCCAGCCAAAGTGTGGGTCGGCCCCATGTGGCGATCGAAGAGTTTTCGGGAAGAATGCCGCCCTGAAACGCCAACAAACAGCACAACCACACGAGGGTAACACCGTGCAGCATCCACCGGATGGAGCTCAACAACTCCCGGGAGGTCCCTTTCATCTCCGTTAACTCGGCCTTTGTAAGAAGGGCTGAAACGCCAACGATCTTGTCAAGGGCCGAACCACCGTTCCAACGAATCCGGCCAAGGCGGAACCGTGTCAAGTACTCTATTCCGGTGAAGAGGGTGACCCACACCACCACCACTTCCAACAAAGGTTCTGCACCTCTCAAGTCGAGCGAACCCCAAACGGTCCATCCCAGCAACACCCACAACCACAGGACCAAAAGCACCTGAAACGTGTGGGCAAATCGGCTTAATTTTTGCAGCAATTCCGCATCGTGGCCGAGGACGGATTCCAAAACGAGGACGCCTAAGGCTGCCAAACAGGCCGTGGCGCTGACCAACAGCCACCACCCGGAAAGGTCAGCGTCTCGCCACGCCAACATCAACGCACCCATGACCCACGTGAGCAGGGTGACCGTGGCGAGGTTTACCGCGGCTTGCATGGTGTACAAGGGGTCTCGCCCGTCTCGTAAAACCGCAAAACCTCCCATGAGTTTGACCTCAAAGGCCGAATCGTCCACGATGCCGTGCGCCGCAGCAGCCATGCCGCCGGCCGACTTGATTCGGGCCGCCTCAACGATGCTGTGGGCTGCTCCGTCTTCCCACTCGCTGCCGCTTGACCAGGACGACCCTCGGCTTGCAGCGTGCGCAGCCCCCGCTCCTCGCGAACGGGTCCCACCTGCCGAGCGGGTTTTGGCCCACGCCCGAATTTCGGGAGTGATGATCTCTTCCACTTGGTCCTCGTTCAGCGGTGCACCATGGTCGGTGTAGAGCCATCGGCATTGAATCGGTACGGGGTTGGGGTCAACGTCGGGGGCGACCATCTGAAATTGACCGGGGCCCAAGGTTGGCAGCTGCGCGACCAAATCTTGGTCACCACCGCTTTCCTTGAGCAGGTGACGAACTTTTTCGACATCTTGAGGTTGGGTGAATCTGCCGATGAACGTCGTGTTGGCCTGAGCGAGGATTTTGTAATCCACGTCGCTGACGTTTTGCGTCGCAAGAACGCAGGCAACACCGTATTTGCGTGCTTGCTTGAAAATCAACTTGATGAGGTCCTTCGCCGGAGGGTTGCGAGGGTGCGGCGGCAAATACGGTGCCACTTCGTCCATAAAAAACAACAATTTGAGTTCTCCATCGGCGGGTTGTTGCGTCAGCATCCAGTCGTAGAGTTCGCGGGAGAGTTCCTGCACGAAGTATTGCTTCTGATTCTCGTCCTGAATGGTGTTGAGGTAAACGATGTTGAGTGGAATTTTTCCCGGGACCGCTGGCTCCACAAAGGCGTCGATGTCAATGGGAACGCCGTTTGAAAACAGCAATTGATTCACACCCGATGAGAAGGCAGCAAGGCGGCGGGCGAGGTCGTTTCGGGTGGATTTCGGTAACCGTTCCTCAAAATCGGTCAGGCGGTGCTCCATCATGACTTCGTTCCACGTTGGCGGGTCGACTTTTTCTTCCTCGTCTTCCACATCAAAGCATTCAGGGTAGAGGTGTCGGATGAATTCCTGATGCGGTTCTCGGACCACCCTCGCCAAGGCCTGAAAATCACCGACGTTCAAGCCGCACCGCGTCCCTTCAACAAGGATTTCGTAAAGGAAAGGTTTGACGGTTTTTCCTTGGGCTTTTTCCACATCAAACCCTGCGAGGTTGGCAAACCCTGCGGCCACCATGTCCCATGCGGTAATCGCTTCTTCGGGGTCAAGGTCGGCAGGTGGCGCCCGAAACGGGTCAATGCACAACGGCAGCCCTTTGCTTCGAAGCGGCGTCCAAATGCGAACTTCGCAACGATCCATCAGTTGCTTGGCCCGAGCCACGATGCCGTCTTTTTCTTCCAGTTCACCAAGGTCAATGCCGAGGGCCAACCGGGCCAAATCCCCCTGCGGGTCAATGATGAGGGAGGGAATACCGGCCAACGCCGCCTCTTCAATGAGGGCTTTGGCCATGACCGTCTTTCCCGAGCCGGTTGAACCCAGCATGGCACCGTGGCGCGCCAGCACCTGCGGGGCGATGTCAATGGCTTCGCCAGTGTCCCTTCTCGAACCCAAAAACATCCCCTTTGGCTTGTATTGACGTTTGGTGTCGGTGGGCCGATCTGCCAACGATTCGGCGCCTACGGGCGCACTGTCGTTGAACAGATCGCCGATGAGGTCACCAACAGCGGGTTCGGCCGAACCGCCGTCCGTGAATGGCGGCGTGACCTCGTCGTCGGGTGACACCATGGGTGGCCGAACATCGGCAGGGGTCTTCAAAGGCGCGACGGGGAGGGCGGTGAAAACGCACACTCAAGGAGGAGAAGAAGCACGCCGAAGCATGGAACGCATTGCAATGGCACGACCTTCGTGGGACGATGAGATGCGCGAGGCGGCACTGTCCACCTTGGATTCGCTCCACTGGGTCAAAGGACCGCAGGGGAAGGCGTTCGGTCGAGAATTTTCAGCCTACAGCGACGCCGTTCAGGGCACGCCCTGCCAGAGCGGTTCGGTCGCGCTCTGGGCAGCTCTTCGCCTGCTCAACATCGGACCGGGCGACGAGGTCCTCGTTCCCTCAATGACCTACATTGCGACGGCAACCTGCGTTTCCTTGGCAGGGGCGACGCCCATCTTTGTTGACGTTGAACCCGACCACTGGTGCATTGACCTCGACGGTCTTGAAGCGGCCCGAACGCCCAACACCAAAGCGGTCATCGCTGTCCACCTGTACGGCCAAATGTGCGACGACCGCCTGGTCATCTGGTGCAAGGAGCACAACATCGCCTACATTGAGGACGCTGCACAAGCCCACGGGGCGGTCTCCGCAGCAGGCGTCAAGGCAGGCGGGGTCGGCGACGTGGCGTGTTTCTCTTTCTTCCCGTCAAAGAACCTCGCCGTTGGTGGCGAGGGGGGCATGATGACGACCCGACGAGAGGACCTCGCTGCCCGAATGGATGCTCTGGTCAATCACGGGCGTGATGCTCGCCTCGAATCCCATGAGGTCGGCTCCAACCTCCGCATGTCGGAAGTCTCCGCAGCCATCGGGCGCGTGCAACTCAAGCGGCTCGACGACTGGCTCGTGCGCCGTCGCGCCATTGCCGAACGCTACACCGCTGCCTTTGAGGGGCAACCCGGACTCATCACACCGGCCATCAGGGAAGGAACG
>JAURDW010000007.1 GCA_030827745.1 Candidatus Poseidonia sp. | reverse complement strand
CCGTTGACATCGAGATTGAGTTTGTCACCCAGGCGCTCCCTGTCAACCTTATCGGCATGAACGCCGATTTGATGAAGCAATACATTCAGTTCGTTGCCGACCGCCTCTTGGTGCAGCTGAACTGCTCCAAGATTTACAACGTCGGCAATCCCTTCCCTTGGATGGAGATGATCTCCATGCAGGGCAAGACGAACTTCTTCGAGAAGCGCGTGGCGGAATACCAGAAGGCTGGCGTCATGGAGAGCGCCTCCTTGGGAAGCGTCCAACAGCGATTTTCTGTGGACGAAGACTTTTGAACCGTACGCGAACAAAGAAAGATATCACGCACTCAAATGAACACCGGAGGATGAAGTATGGCTATGCAAGTTGTGAATCGAAAAGGCGAGCGAGAAGATGTACGGTTTGATGCCATCCACGAAAAGTTGGTTGTGCTCGCCGAAGGTTTGGACGAGACCTGGGTGGACCCCGGTCACGTGACGAAGTTGACCATTGAGGGCCTGTATGACGGCGTCACCACCCGGGAGTTGGATCAACTCGCCGCCGAAACGGCCGCTTCCCTTGCCTCCCACCATCCAGACTACAGCCGCTTGGCGGCTCGTATTTGCGTTGATGACCTGCACCGCTCCACAAAAGACGTGTTCACCGACGTCATCACCGACCTTCGTGAGTACATCGACCCCGAATCCAACAAGCACGCCCCGCTCATCTCGGAAGAGGTGTACGAAGTGATCATGGCGAATGCTGAGGTGCTCAACAACCACATTGACTACACTCGCGACCACACGTACGACTATTTCGGCTTCAAGACTCTTGAACGGTCCTACCTGCTCAAGCTCAACGGCGTCGTTGCCGAGCGTCCTCAGCACATGCTCATGCGGGTTGCTGTTGGCATCCACCACGGCAACATTGAGAAGGCATTGAAAACCTACGATCTCATGAGTCAAGGCTACTTTACCCACGCCACGCCCACCCTCTTCAACTCCGGAACCCCGATGCCGCAGATGTCCTCCTGTTTCCTGCTGACCATGCAAGACGATTCACTCGATGGGATTTACGACACGCTCAAGCAATGTGCGTTGATTTCTAAATCGGCGGGCGGCATCGGTCTCTCCATTCACCACGTCCGCTCCAAGGGTTCCTACATCAAAGGGACCAACGGCACCTCAAACGGCATCGTCCCCATGCTTCGGGTCTTCAACGACACCGCACGCTACGTCGACCAAGGCGGCGGCAAGCGCAAGGGGTCCATCGCCGTCTATTTGGAGCCGTGGCACCCGGACATCTTGGCCTTCCTTGACTTGAAGAAGAACCACGGCAAAGAAGAGATGCGAGCTCGCGACCTGTTCTACGCCATGTGGACGCCCGACCTGTTCATGGAGCGCGTTGAAAACAACGCCGACTGGTCCTTCTTCTGCCCCAACGAATGCCCTGGTTTGCAGGACGTTTACGGTGCGGAGTTCAAGGCCATGTTCGAGGACTACGAACGCCGTGGCCTGGCTCGAGAAACCCTCCCTGCCCGTGTGGTTTGGGACAAAATTGTCGAAGCCCAAATCGAAACCGGCACGCCGTACATGTTGTACAAAGACGCCGCCAACGAGAAATCCAACCAGAAAAACCTCGGCACCATCCGCTCGTCCAACCTTTGCACGGAGATTATGGAGTACACCGCAAAGGACGAAGTGGCCGTTTGCAACCTGGCTTCCATTGCGTTGCCCAAGTTTGTCAACAGCAGCGCCGGTGAGTTTGACCACCAACTTCTCTACGATGTCACCTACCACGCAACAGGCAACCTGAATCGCGTCATCGACGTCAACTACTACCCCGTGGAAGAAGCTCGGAACTCCAACATGCGCCACCGCCCTATCGGCCTGGGTGTCCAGGGTTTGGCGGATGTGTTCGCCATGCTCAAGATGCCTTTCGAGAGTCCCGAAGCTCGCAGGTTGAACAAGGAGATCTTTGAGACCATCTACTTTGCTGCATGCACCGCTTCAAAGGACGCTGCCGTGGCAGAGGGTCCCTATTCAACCTTTGAGGGGTCGCCCGCCAGCCAAGGCTTGCTTCAATTTGACCTCTGGGGTATGAACGAGCACAGCGGCCGCTGGGATTGGGATTCGCTCAAGGCAGATATCATGGCCAAGGGCATGCGCAATTCGTTGCTTCTTGCCCCTATGCCAACCGCTTCGACTTCACAAATCCTCGGCAACAACGAGTGCTTTGAAGCGTTCACCTCCAACCTCTACGTCCGCCGCACCCTCTCGGGTGAATTTGTCGTGCTGAACAAGCATCTGGTTCAAGACCTCATCGCCGAAGACATGTGGAGTCTCGAGATGAAAGACGACATCCTCCGCCACAAGGGGTCCATTCAAGCGATCCATCGCATCCCTGAGTATCTCCGGGATCTCTACAAGACAACGTGGGAAATCAAACAACGCCATGTCCTCGACATGGCTGCCGACCGAGGTGCCTACATTGACCAGAGCCAATCGCTCAACATTCACATGGTGGACGCCAACCCCGCCAAGGTGACCTCGATGCACTTCTATGGGTGGAAGCAGGGCCTGAAGACGGGCATGTACTACCTCCGCACCAAGGCCGCAGCCGACGCCATCCAGTTCACCGTTGAAGCCTCAAACAAGGATGACCAGACGGTGGGCGGGCTCGCCGAGCGGGCCGAAGACGTGGACAGCATGGACGCCATCGCCTGCAGCCTCGACAGTCCTGACGACTGTTTGATGTGCGGCAGTTGAAGCCTTTCGCCACCACCTCGCCGCTCAACAGAGCGTGCGTGCGGAACACCTGTTTTTTTACGAGGTCAGTCTATCGAAAATCGGTCACCGTGCATCAAGTCCGACACGTCTCTGGCATCGCGCTTGGTGTCGCTTTCATTTTGATTGGCGTTGACCACTTTCTGCGAACAGCATGGTACGAACCGATTGTCCCCGATGTTCTTGGTCGGCCGGGTGTTTGGGTGTACCTCAGCGGTCTGGCTGAGGTGGCATTCGGTGCTGCTTTTATCACGAGCAGATGGCGGGCTCGCGCCGGAATATTCGGCATCGCTATGTTGGTTGCCTTGTACTGGGCCAACCTCAACATGTGGGCGAACGACATCCCGCTCAACGGTGTTCGCTACGAAACGGGATGGCATATCGGTCGATTGATGGCTCAAACACTGCTGATTGGCTTCATCGCTTGGGTTGCTGAAATCGGACCGTTTTCGCAGGAAAAAACGGAAGAAACCATAGGAGTCTCTCTTCAGAGATGAGGTCATGGAAGCCGCTTCTAAAGTTGGCATTGACTCCAAGCGAACCACGGCAGCAAGCGTGGCCATCGTTGGGGTGGTGGTCTACCTTGCCCTTGTTCATCTCAAACCGATACTGATGCCCTTGGCCATCGCCGTCTTGTTGTTTTTCTTGATCAAACCCGTTGAGCACTACATCCACGGCAAGGTTGGCAACCAAGCGGTCTCGTACGGAACGGTGCTGCTTACGTTCATCATCACGATGTACGTCATTTCCATTTTCCTTTACGAACAACTCTCCTTCTTTGTTGATGAGGTTCCTGAAATCACCGCTGCGCTCGAAGAGAAACGAGCAAAGTATGCACAGTCCGACCTCTATGGGTTGGAAATCATCTTTTCGGACTCGAGTTGGGTGGATGTGTTGGCCTCACCGAGCAACATTGAGACCTTTGTCCTGGCCATTCTTGGTTCGCTGGGAGCCTTTGTGGGGACGATGGTCACCGTCCTCATCTTCTTACTCTTCATCATCCTTGAAGAGCACACCATCGCCAAGCGATTCAACGCGGCCTTCCCGCAGTCATCGGGTCGAGCACGAAGCATCGTTCACGATTCCATGGAATCCATCAGCGCCTACGTTGTCTCAAAAGTCACCTGCAGTGGAGGGCAGGCCATCGTGATGACCCTCATCATCTCGCCCGTTGGTTTTGATATTCCCGGATGGTTTTTGTTTGGGGTCTTGTGCTTTCTGCTGGATTTCATTCCCATTCTCGGTGCATTGTTTGCGACCATACCTCCCGTGCTCATTGGCTTCATCATGCTGGAGCCGTTGACGGCGCTCTTGATGCTGGCGCTCCTCATCGGCAACCAACAGGTGTTCGGTTCCTTTGTTGAGCCAAACCTCTCAGGTTCAAAGATTGGAATTTCACCGTTGGTGCTCCTGCTCACGGTCATGGTGTTTTCCCAAGTCTGGGGCATCGCAGGCGCCATCATCGGTGCGCCGATGATCATCATGGCCCGATTGATTCTTGACGAAAACGAGCGAACCCGCCCGATTGCTGTCATGATGGCCAACGATGTGGAAGAAGAGTAGAACGAGGGACACGAAAGCATCCGAAGCGTTCTACGCTCACATCTTATGGATGGCGTGCCCCAACGTGTCAAGGACGCCCTCGTGGGTCATCTCCGTCATCGTTGGGTGAGCGTGAATCGTGTGGGCGATGTCTTCGAGCACGGCGCCCATTTCAAGCGCCAAGGTCCATTCGCCCACCAATTCGCTGATGTGCGTGCCAACGCCTTGAATCCCAAGGATGCGGTGGTCGTCTTCTCGTGCCACGACGCGAACAAAGCCACCTGTTTTCTCAGCCTCTTGGGTTAACGACCGTCCGTTTGCTGCAAGGGGGAATTTTCCAACGATGATCGGGTGGCCAGCCTCCTTCGCTTCATCGGGTGAGAGGCCGACGGACACGATTTCAGGTTCGGTGAACACGATGGCAGGGACCGCCACAGGGTCGTAGGCTCGCTTTTGTCCGGCGATGAGTTCGGCGACCATCTCTCCTTGGAAGGAGGCCACGTGAGCCAGCATTTCACCGAGGTCGCACAGATCTCCGATGGCGTAAACACCCTTCATGTTGGTCTCGCAGCGCTCGTTGACCTTGACATAGCCTCGGTCGTTCAAGGCGATGCCGGTGCTCTCGAGCCCGTTGGAGGCTGGTTTCCTCCCTACGGTTACAAGCACTTTGTCGGCAACGATGCTTTGCATGTTCTTTTCGTCTTCTTCGTTTTTATCGATGAAGTTGAGTTGGACTTTTCCGCCTTTTGCATCTTCAACACCTTTGGCGAAGACACCCGTGTGGACGGTGATTTTGTTCTTTTTGAGGAAGAGTTCGAGAGGACGTCGCAGTTCTTTGTCAAACAACGGGAGCACGGAGTCCATGGCTTCAACCACGGTGACTTCAGAGCCGAGCATTCGGAACGTAATGCCGAGTTCCAACCCGATGTACCCGCCTCCCACGACCACGACATGGTCGGGGAGTGTCTCCAGCGACAAGGCTTCGCGGGAGGAGAGGACATGTTCGCTAAAGGGCATGAACGGGAGCTCAATGGGCACGGAACCTTGGGCCATGATGACGTGGTCGGCTTGAATCAGCGTGGCGTCTTTGCCCTCACCGATCTTGACGGTCTTCGCATCTTGGAAGACGGCCCAACCCGTTACGAGTTCGGCACCGGCGTTCTTTAAGAGAGCTTCAACGCCTTTGTTGAGGCGGTCGACAATGCCTTCCTTCCAGCCGACGAGGTTGCTCATGTCAAGTTCCGCAGGGCCAGGGATGGAGATGCCCATGTGGCCGTCCTTGCTGGCGTGCTTGGCCAAGTTGTGGAAGGTGTGGGCGGCATGGATGAGGGCCTTGCTGGGGATGCATCCTCGAATAAGACATGTACCGCCGGCTCGTTCACCCTCGACGATGATGGTCTTCAGACCGAGTTGGGCAGAACGGATGGCAGCAACGTAGCCGCCAGGGCCTGCGCCGACGACGAGAACTTGGCAATTTTTTGTCTTCACTCACTTCACCTCACATGAAAATCGTGGCGGGGTGCTCTAAGTAAGATTTCACCAACTGCACCAAACTGGCCCCGTCGTGGCCGTCGACCACCCGGTGGTCCCAGGAGGACGAGAGGTTCATGATTCGTCGAACAACGACGTTCCCGTTGCGAACAACGGCCCGGTCCGTGGCGTTGTGAACTCCCAAAATTCCAACCTCGGGTTTGTTGATGATGGGGGTGGCTCCCAGTCCGCCAAGTCGGCCGAGGCTCGTGATGGTGAACGTGGACCCGCTCAAGTCGTCGACACCGGCTTTCCCGTCACGCGTTGCCTGGGTTACACGGCCCATTTCGGATGCCGCCTGCCAAATGTCCATGGCTTCAACATGCTTCACAACAGGGACGTAGAGGCCTCGATCGGTTTGCGTTGCAATGCCGAGGTTGATGGCTTCGTGGCGAGTGACCACGCCCGCTTCGTCATCGTACACGGCGTTGCATTCGGGGCGCTGAGCCAAGGCTTTCACCAGAGCCTGCATAATGAAGGGCAGGTAGGTGAGTTTGGGCGCA
Organism: Candidatus Poseidonia sp.; assembly: GCA_030827745.1. Lineage (GTDB taxonomy): Archaea > Thermoplasmatota > Poseidoniia > Poseidoniales > Poseidoniaceae > Poseidonia. The sequence continues at coordinate 38,143 of JAURDW010000007.1, read as the reverse complement.
CCCTCAGGTCGAGTGGCGTTCAGGTGCTGACGCAAGGATTCGAGTTCGGTGACGTCGACTTCCTCAAAGTACGAAAAATGAGGGATGGTGCTGTACGACGACATCATGCCGTCGGCAATTTTACGGCGCAGGCCGATGACTTTGATGTCCTCGGTGCCGTTGCGCGCGACCTTGGCGACGCCGCCCATTGGCATGGAGGGCGTGGCGGATGAAGCACCTCCTGCAATGTGGCGGTCAAGGTCAGCGTGGCTGATGCGGCCGGCAGGTCCCGAACCGGCCACGAGCTGAAGGTCAATGTTGGCGGCTCGTGCGCGTTGGCGGACGGCAGGTGAAGCGAGGGCCTTGGTGCCAGCAGCCCGGGCGACAGGGGCAGCAGCGGCGGGGGCGGTCGGCGCAGCAACGGGTGGGAGGTCGGGTGCTGGAGGCGCCTCAGGGGCTTTTTCCTGCACGGGAGCGGATTGTTCAGCCGGGGCTGACTTTGGCGCTGCAGGTTCTGAGGCTTGGCTGGCGTTGCCCTCGCCATCGACCTCGAAAACGATGCAGACGCCGCCGACGGGAATGATGTCCCCGGCTTCACCAACCATGCTGGTGACGGTGCCGTCGCAGGGGGCAGGAATTTCCACCGTGGCTTTGTCGGTCATCACGGACAAAATCGGGTCGTCTTCCTTGACCGTATCGCCAACGGCCACCATCCATTCAACGATTTCACCTTCGACGACGCCTTCCCCGATATCGGGCAGTTTGAATTCAAATGATCCCATGCTTATTCCTCCTGTGTTTTTTGTATCGCTTCTGCAATGCGAGATGGACTGGGTAGATAATCCCATTCGGTGGTGTGGGGAAACGGGGTGTCCCATCCTGTGACGCGCTGGATGGGGGCCTCGAGATGGTAGAAACAACGCTCTTGGATGGAGGCGCTCATCTCCGCCCCAAAGCCGCTGGTTTTTGGTGCCTCATGAACGATGACGCAGCGACCTGTTTTCTTGACGGAGTCCACCACGGTGTCCCGGTCCCAAGGGACCAAGGTTTGCAGGTCGATCAGTTCGCAATCAATGCCGGAGTCGCGAATGGCTTGTTCACAAACATGGACCATAGCGCCCCAAGCGATGACGGTGCAGGCGCTTCCTTCCTGGACGATGTTGGCTTGTTCAAGCGGGATGGCGTAGTACCCTTCGGGGACCTCGCCTTCGGGGTGGTTGTTCCATGTTGGGACGTTGTGCGGGTCGCCGTAGAACGGGCCTCGATAACAGCGTTTAGGCTCAAAGAAAATGACAGGGTCGTTGGATTCAATAGCGCTTGTGAGCAACCCTTTGGCGTTTCGAGGGTTGGAGCAGTACACCACCTTCAAACCCGGTGTGTGGGTGAACTGGGCTTCTGGCGATTGGGAATGATGGTGGCCGCCTTTGATGCCGCCGCCCGCAGGGGTCCGGAAGGTGACAGGCGTTGAGAATTCGCCGCCGGAGCGGTGCCGAAGTTTTGCGATCTCATTCACAATTTGGTCGTAGGCAGGGAAAATGTAGTCGGCGAATTGGATTTCTGCAACCGGTCGAAGACCGTTCAAACCCATGCCCATGGCGATGGCAGCGATGCCGCCTTCGGCCAAGGGTGAATCGAAAACCCGATGGGGGCCGAATTTTTCCTGAAGGCCGGCAGTGACGCGAAAAACACCGCCGAAATAGCCGACGTCTTCGCCAAAAATGACGATGTTGGGGTCGTTCTCAAGCTGAATCTCTAAGGCTGAGTTGAGGGCAGCAATCATGTTCATTTTCGCCATGGTCTCACCTCACTTGCCGAGTTCCTCTCGTTGTTCTTGGATGTGCCAAGGCACGTTCTCGTAAACCTCGGTGAAGATGGTTGATGCTGGCGGGTAGGGCCCGGAAGCCAAATCTCCGAATTCGCAAGCTTCTTTGTAGGCCGTCATGACCTCTTTGTCAATTTTGTCGGCGAGAGCTTGGTCTTGTTCCTCGTCCCAATCGCCAATTTTGATGAGGTGGTCACGAAGCCGCTGAACCGGGTCGCCGCCGGGCCAGGATTCGAACTCGTTCCCCGGGCGGTAAGCCGAGGGGTCGTCAGAGGATGAGTGGGCGCCGGCTCGGTAGGTGTAGACCTCAATGTGGGTCGGACCGTGGCCGGCGGAAGCCCGCTCACGAGCCCACTTGGTCACGCTGTACAAGGCAAGGAAATCGTTGCCGTCGACGCGGAAGGATGGGATGTCGTAAGCCAGTCCACGCTCGGCAAAAGTCCGACCTCCTGTGGCCAGCGAAACGTGGGTGGAAATGGCCCATTGGTTGTTCACGACGTTGAGGATGACAGGGGGCTTGAAGGTGGAGGCGAAATTCAAAGCGTAGTGGTAATCGCCCTGAGCCGATGTGCCATCGCCCAACCACGAAATGCAGACCTCGTCGTCGCCTTTGTAGGCACTCGCCATGGCCACGCCAACGGCTTGAGAGAACTGCGTCCCGACGGGCGAGGAGATGGAGATGAAGCGGCCGGGTTTCCAGGTATAGTGAACAGGCATCTGTCGTCCACGAACGTTGTCCTCGGTGTTGCCGATGCAGTGGCAGATCATGCTGACCATGTCCCTTCCGCGGACGAACTGTGCGCCGGGTTGCCGGTAAGAGGGAAACAGCCAATCCTGTTCTTCAAGCGCCATGGTTTGGGCGATAGCGATGGCTTCTTCCCCAAACGACCGCATGTAAAACGAGAGTTTTCCCGTGCGTTGCATTTTGATCATTCGGTCGTCAAAAATTCTCAGGCGCATCATGTACTCAAGGCCCTGAATCATGGTCTCTCTGTCCAACTTGGGGTCCCATTCGCCTTTTGCCTCGCCCTCATCGGTGAGCACTCGAATCAATCCTTGAGCGTGGGGCACAGTGTCTTGGGCCGTGCAGGTGGCGGGGTCGGGGCGGTTGAGGTCCTCGGGTTGCTGCTCAAATGCACCCCCGAAGGTGGGTTCGTCACCGGGTCGGAACGGAGCAACACCGATGGTGTAAGGCGAGGTGGTCACCGTGCTTCGCTCCGTCATTGTTTCACCTCAGGGCTCGTCCGTCTTAAGTGGTGTCGGTGGGCTGGTTTGGGGCGGCGTCACGCGAACATAAGCGCCGAGCATGGTTTCATCGTTTGAAGGGTCGAGTGTTTTTCGCAGCAACAAGCCTGCTTTGTAGGACGACCGAACGAGAGGCCCGCTGGCGACGCCAGCAAACCCAAGTTCGATAGCCAAGTCAGCCCATGCATCGTAACGCTCAGGTTCGGGAAAGCGGTCCACGGCCAAATGTTGTGCAGAGGGTGCGAGGTACTGCCCAATCGTGACGAGGTCAACGCCCGCCTCCCTGAGCAGCACCAGCGCCTCATCAATCTCCTCATCGGTTTCCCCTACGCCGACCATCAGCGAGGATTTCGTCACGATGTCGGGTCGAAGGCGTTTGGCCTCGTTGAGAATGGCGAGGGATTGAGCGAACGAGGCTCGAGCGTCGCGAACGGTTTTGTCGAGGCGGGGGACGCACTCGACGTTGTGAGCAAACACCGACAAAGGGCTCTGGTCCAGCAAATGGGCCAATGCCTCGAGGTCACCGGCCAGGTCCGAACAAAGCAATTCAAGCGTGACGTTTGGAGACGATGCGTGAACAGCCTCCAAGCACTGTTTGTAGTGGTCGGCGCCGCTGTCGGGGAGGTCGTCTCGGTTGACGACGGTGATGACTGCGTGGCGCAGGCTCATGGAGGCCACGGCTTCAGCGAGATGGGCCGGTTCTTCAGCGTCAAGAGGCGGGGGTCGTTTGATGGTCCCCACTGCACAAAAACGGCAACCACGGGTGCATTCTTGTCCGGCGATCATGAAGGTGGCGTCCCCGCTCGCCCAGCATTCGTGGATGTTCGGGCATCGCGCTTCTTCGCAAACGGTGTGCAGTTTGTTGTCCTTGACCGCTGATTTTGTGAGGTTGAACGCCGCTTGCTGCTCACCGGTTGGCAGGCTGGTGCGAAACCAATCCGGCAGGCGTCGCCGAGGAGCCGAAGGTTTGCTATTGGAGGCCATGGGGAGGGGTTTTCCGACCATTGTTGCGCCCCCTTTCAGTTCGCCCAAATGCTGTTGTCCAAAAAAGGTGTGCCGGCTCGCTCATGAGGCTCGCCTGCAAAACCGAATACGAGCCTTCATGAGTTGGCCCTCCCTGTCGAGGCCATGAACGAGCGAGCGGTCCTCATCACGGGTGCAGGGCAGCGCCTTGGTGCCGCCACCGCCACGCGATTGATGGATGAAGGGTATTACGTCTTTGTGCATGTTCGGTCATCTATCGAACAAGCCACGGCTCTGGTTCAGGCGGCTGCCGAGCGCAACGGGCGGGCCTGTGGCGAGGTGGTGGTGGCCGACCTCACCGTTGATCATGCGGTTGATGGGCTCATCTCAACGGTTTCCGATCACGACCTGGTCAAGGGGGCAGGACTTTTCGGGTTGGTCCACAACGCTTCGTTCTATAGCCAATCAAATTTCGAAGAAACGCCACTTGAAACGTACCGTTCACTCGCTCGCCTTCACATGGATGCCCCGTACGCACTCACGCAGGGCTTGCTCTCTGCCCTGGAGCGGGCAGGCGGTTCGGTGGTTGCGGTGGTGGACACTTCGTGGGGTCGGGCTTGGGGTGGCTTGGCGCACTACACCTCGACCAAGGCCGGCCTTCGTCAGTTGATGCTCAACCTTGCGGGCGAGTTGGCGGGGCGTGTCCGCGTGAACTGCCTCGCCCCGGGGGCCATCATGGCGGCAGATTGGGAAGCCGACCACTTTGCATCCGTGCTTGAAAAAGTTCCACTTGGTCGCTCGGGCAAGGCCGATGATATTGCAGCAGGCATCGCTTTCTTGCTCACGCATCCCACGCTTTCTGGACATGTGCTTCATGTGGACGGAGGCTGGTCCATTCACGAGCAATGAGATGTCTTCAAGTGCTGTGGCGCAGCCCAGCAAGCACCAGCAGGGGTGGCTGAGTTGGTCAAAGGCGCCGGGCTTAAGATCCGGTCTCGTATGAGTTCGTGGGTTCGGATCCCACCCCCTGCACCACATTGACCTCGTCGTTTTCGTGGTACAGGGCGACCAATCAAAGGGTCAGTTGTCGCACAAACCATACAAAACCGTTTAACACCCCCTGCCCCACGGCGATACGGTGAACTTCATGCATGCGGGTCAAACGGGCAACCGCGGCCAACACCTTGCGTTGTTTTTGGTCGCCCTTTTTCTCGCTTCGCTGGCCTCCTCGATGGTTCTTCCATCGCCCTCGTCCACGGCATTGATTCTTGAGGACGGACCCGTTGTCGCCGCGGCTCCCGTCCCTCAACAGACCTACGAACTTTACTTGGATGCCCCGAACTCCGAAACCGGGGGGCAAGGCTCCATCACAACGCTTGAACCTACAGGGGGGCAAGAAGAGGGCAGCGCCATCGACGGTCTTGAATTTCGGAGTGTCGAGATGATCAGCGACCTGTACGTCAACGGAAGCGGTTCATCAAACACCGCTCGGCTCTCCGCTTACATTCAATTCAGAGGAACCGACGGATCCACCGCCGACGTAACGTTTTCTCTCAAGGCTGGGGATTCGCAAATCACTTCTGAAAGCCGGCAACTCGAAGACCCGTGTTCCCCCAACCCCTTTGGTGGCGGATGTTCCTGGACCGTGATTGAGGTTGAGTTTGACATCGGGTCCAACGGATTCATGGTTCCCAAAGGCAAACAATTGAAGATTCGCATCGATGCACAAGCCACCTGCGAAGGGAACACTGGCGGAGGCATCGGTGGAGGAGACTGTGCCGTTGACATCGCCTTCGGGAAAATGGAAAGCTCGGGTGGTTTCTCCCGCCTTCAAGTCATGACCAACGCCCTTTCCGGTTCGAGCGTTCGGGTGCACTCTTGTCACGAGGAGTACGGTTGCAATTGGAACGACGCACAAAAACTGGAATGGTCGCCGAACCATCGGCCCGAATTCCGCGAAATGCAATTCTCCGTTGAGGTCCGGGATGCGTTTGGAAGAGATGACATTGAAGAAGTCAATCTGATTATGGACACGCCAAACGGGGCGAATTCCGTCTTTGACCACAACTTTGACGACGACGACTTCAAACTGGACAACAACGGACTGGTGGGGAATTTTACCTACACTTACGAGGCTGGCATCGCTGATGGAGAATACCCCGTTCGGCTTGAGGTTGAGGATGTTCAGGGTCACTCGGTCATCTTTGAACACCCGGGGCTAACGATGCTTGAGCATGATGTCTACCTTACTCTCCCCTCAAACCAACCTGATGTGGTGCTCTTTGCACCCGGTGCTGCGGTACAAGTTGAGTTCTTGGTTGAACACACGGGGTCGTCATCGAGCAGCATTGACGTGGTCTTCGATTTGGAGACGTATTTGCCCTCATCGTGGTCCGACCCTATTTGGAGTGCTCCAAGCAGCACCTACACCTTGAACACCGGTGGTTCCTCGGTGCTCCCTGAACTCCAAATCAACGTTCCAGAAGGTGATTTGGACAACGCCCCGGATTCGTTGGAAATTGAGGCTCGAGTTTACGCTCAAAACGACCAGGGCCAAACCGAGGAAGTAGCCATCCGCACCATTTCGCTTGATTTTGAGGAAGTGGATGTCTTCGCTCCCCCCCGTTTGTATGTCTACGAAGACGATGAACACCAGAAACAGATTGCGGATTCAACCCGGCCCGAAGCTTACGATGAAACCCTTTCTCACTACGTGGATGCTGATGAGATCGGGGACTTTTACCTCGATGTCTTCAACACCGGTTTCCAAACCGATGCGTTCAAGATCCGTGTGCTTGAGCAGCCTGACGACTGGCAGTACCGGTTCTACGACAACGACACGGGCTTGGATTTGGTTGAGGAAGGGATTTATTCCATCACGCCAGATATCGGGTCAACACAAATTCTTACGATTCGAATGGAGGTTTATCCGCCGGCAGACCGAGACGGCGTCGACATCGGGCTGTTCAAAATCTCCGTGGTGAGCAAAGAAGACTCCGAATTGCGAACGGATGTATCGTTCACGGTTCACCGAACCTTTGGCATCCTGGTTGAAGTGCTCTCGGACAGCGATGGCATTGGGGACGACAATCCGTTGGGCCAAGTTGGACCCGTACGGGGTGACGCAACCGTGTTCTACAACCTGCGCATCACCGATTCAAGCAACGAAGGGTCGGGCGTCACCACCTGGAGAATTGTCAACCCCCGAGATGTGGAACAAAACGGCGACACCAACCCCAAATACACGGCCTGGGATTACGTTATTTCCAACGGCAGCAACAGCAATCTGGTGGCCGTTAACCTCGCGCCCGATGAATACAGCGACATGAAACTCGAAATCACGCTACGAGGCCAAGTTGAGGCGGGTACGCACACCGTGTACACACGGATTATCGAAGAGGGGGTGGACGTCGAAGACGCTCGCTATTTTGACCTCCCTGTCAAGGTTGTTATTCAAGAAGAGGTCGTCCCCGGCCGCATCGAAATCACGGACAAGACGGAACGTTCCCGGTTCACGCCCGATGAAGAAAAGGTGCTTGAATACCGCATCAGCAACCAAAACAACATCCCTCTTGATGTTGTCATTCGGCTGGATCAACCCGACGGGTGGACCGGAGCCATCCGGGCCACATCGAGCCAACTTGGCAGCGACTTCTTGATTCTCAACCTGCCGGCGTACAGTTCCAAGGACTTCCGTGTGACGATGCTCTCGCCTGAGAACCTCAAGGACAGCGAAGAGGTTGAATTCCAGTTCAAAGTCACGCCCATGGACAACGAAACGCCCTACGGTGAGGATTATCTTCAGAAATTCAGTTTTGCCTACATGACGGAGTGTTCAGGAGCTTCGTGTCTGCTGAGGGAACTCATCAACCCCGAACCACAGACGATGGTTTTCTACGTGCTTCTCGGTGCCCTCGTCCTCTACGCTGCTCGGCGTGGCGGTCGTCAGCCTGGTGAATTCTACGAGCAGCCCGATGCGCTTCAAACCCAAGAAGACGCTCTCTTTGAGGAGGAGGACGACCTGCCCCCTCCCGTGATTCACACCGACGACGATGACGATTTGGAACTCCTCGAGGAACTCGAGAATTTGTGAGCCAAACCGTGGCCTGAACTGCGGTTGTATGAACATCGTACCATTTCCCTTATGAGGCATTGGACACACCATGATGTGTGAGAACCATGCTGACAGGCTCAAACTCCTCCTCGGCCGCGCCTCGTTTCACACCTGCTGAGCGAAAGAAAGCAGCGCAGTCGCTTTTTCTCACCGCCCTGATGGTCATCTCGACCCTCTCGGCCATCCAGTACGTGGCCGTGGATGTTCAAGCGGCCTCGGACCAAGACGGAGATGGGCTCACGTACGGGCTGGAGTACCTCATGAACACGCAGCCCAACGACCCCGATTCCGACAACGATGGCCTTCCCGACGGTTGGGAATGGAAGTACGGGCTTGACCCACTTTCCTCCACAGGCATGGACGGTGCCGTGGCTGACCCGGACGGTGACGGTATGTCCAACCTTCAGGAATACCTCTATCTTCAGCCGACAGGATGGGACAACAGCCAGACGACCTCCGTTCTCGATAACGGAGTTTGGTGGAACGGAACCATTCCGGTGAACGACTGGAACGAAGAAGACGCCATGCAGTTTAACCAACCCGCATGCGGTGCGGCCGGCTCCGACGGCAACGGCAACACCATCTTGTGCGACGAGGACCCGGTTGGCAACATCTGCGCCAACGGCTTTGACGACGACAAGGACGGCTTTGTGGATGCAGCGGACTCGGACGGTGATGGCGATGCTGACTGTCTGAGCGACGATGACGACGGTGACGGTGACATCGACGAAGATCCCGCAGGCTGGGACACCGACGGCGACGGGATGCCGGATGGATGGGAAGCTGCCAACGGCCTCAACGCCACCTCCCCTTCCAACGCCGACGGCCCCAACGGCGACCCCGACGGTGACGGCCTGGTGAACCTGATGGAGTACGTGAACCCAACATGGACCACCATGTGCGGTTCCTCTCCGTGTTTCCGAAACGGTCCCGACGGCATCGTCACCGAGACCACCTCGCCTTGCGACCCCGTCCAGGGTATCGGGCCGGGCGCTTGCGCCACCTACACCGCCGAAGTTGATGGCGTGACCTCCACCAGCCCAATTCGGGCCGACACCGACGGCGACGGTCTAAACGATTCTTACGAAGCCCTGACCCTTTTGACCGACCCCACTTCAGCCGACACCGACAACGATGGCATCAACGACGGTGTCGAGGTCAACGGGGCGTACGGGAACCCTGCCCAAGCCAGCGACCCTCGCAACAACAACACCGACGGCGACGCCTTTGATGACGGCGAAGAGGACGCGAACTTCAACGGCGTTCTCGACCCTGGCGAGACCGACCCCACACGGCGTGAAGACGCTGGCGACGCAGACGGTGACGGGATTCAAAACTGGGAAGAGAACTTGACGTGTACGCTGTGGAATGTGGCGGATACCGATTTCGGTGGTGTCAACGACGGCGACGAGCGGAACATCAGCCACAGCACCGACCCGTGCGACTCTTTGGTGAATTTTGAGACCACCTTCGTTCAATCGCTGACCTCAAACCGGATTGAAATCGGTAACGGTTCAGGTTTCAACCCGGCCGGGGGAGTGGGTTGGTACAACGTTTCAGGGACGTGGGAGTCCTTTGGCTATGCTTCGGTGGTGAACAACATTCTCCAAGGCGTTTCCAACGGTCCCTCCTCGGAGGCCTCCACCACGCAAGTGGCGAACCGTAACGGTTCGTTTTGCCACACCAATGCCGTCAACGCGGGTACCATCGGTACAACCCAGCAGTATTGCGACGATGATTACGAGGACACCGATGAAGACGGATTGGCGGACTGGCAAGAATTGCTGGGCACCTTTGGTTGGTTCTCCAATCCAAGCATGGCGGATTCTGACGGGGACGGTGTGAACGACTTCGATGAAGTACAGGACAACACCGACCCCAACGAGCCCTGCACCAACCTGCTCGACGATGACGGGGACGGTTTGAACAACTACTTCGAAAACACCACGGGGTGCGACTTGATCTACATCGGTATCAGCAACGGGTCGACCGATGTTTGGACCACCTCGTCTTCTTCGTTTGATTCGGACCAAGGCGGTGTGGACGACCGTACAGAATACTTTGATGGAACCAACCCCGAAAACGACCCTTCCGACGACATCCAACCCGATGACTTCGACGGTGACGGTATTCCCGATGCAGTGGAAAACCAAACGGGCACGGATTGGACCAACCCCGACACCGACGGCGGCGGCATGCTTGACGGGCAAGAATGTCCGGAGATTTTCTGGTTCGTGGACTGTGCAGGTGCACCTTTTGACCCGTGGGATCCAACCGATGACATCGTGACCAACGGCATTGTCTTCTGGGCCAACAACACCTCGGGAACCGTTGACTTGAATCTCGACCGACGATGGCGCAGCGTGACCAACGATTTCTACACAGGCACCACCTATGCTCACCTTTCAAGCGTCCATCCTGCGGAACAAATTGCACTTCCAATGGAAAATTTCACCCACCTTGCCTCAACCTCGTTCGCCAACGACACCGTGGAGTGGAACGTGAAATTCGCTCAACCCATCACCGGCGGTCAAATACCGGCGCCTGCTTCTTATTCCAACATCTCGTTTTACTTTGAAGTCTCGTCAAACATGACACGGTCCAACGACACCCACATACTGACGGCCGACTCGGGCGCCATTGACCAAGTCATCTTCGAACAGCCGGAATACTACTTTGATTGGTCCACCCTCGCTGCGACCACCGTTCCGGGCCAAGGATTCCCTTACGAGCTGCAGACCGATGTTCGCTTTACCGACCCCAGCAACCCGATGTCGGTGGTGGCCAACATCACTTCGGCCATCATCAGCGAATCGGGCGCCAACGATGCTTACAGTTCGGCGCTGGCTCTCGAGGATTTCATCATCAACGGCAACGCCACCACGGAATTCAAGCGCAATTACAACTCCTCGGGCACGGTTGCGCCGGTTGACGTTGTTCAGAACATTCTCGAAGCGATCAAGGAGGGTTCGTGCCGTGAATTCAACACCGTTTTCGTCACGATGGCCCGCCTCGCAGGTCTGCCCGCCCGCCAAGTCACCGGTTACATCGGCGGTGCGTGGACTGGAGACGGGTACGCCGTCTATTCGAGCAACGCTGCGACATGGTCGGAAGTACGGCTGCAACAAAACAGTGCAAATGGCAACACGGATTTGGGATGGGTCGCTTTTGACCCATGCCCTCCCGCCGAAGAGATTGAAATCGTCAACCAAACCGTTTCCAACTTGACGCTGTCCCGGGACGGAACCCAGACCGTGACCGTGACCGGACAACTCCGCTACGCTGCAAACGGGACCCCCATCCCCAACATCGGCGTTCTTGGCTACCTCACGCCCGTGGCAGATGCTGAGTTTGTCCCTGGATTCGGCGGCACCCCAGAGCGCCAACTTGACGAGAATGTCACCGATGCCAACGGGACGTTTACCCTCATCGGTTTCCCCGCAGCACCCACCGCACCCGGCATGCACAACATTGTCGTTGAACATCGGCAGTCCGGTTACGTATCAAACGACGGAGTCATCTTTGACGGTTATGTGAATTTGACGGACAATGCCACCGTGGTCCACACCGCCCCTCAACCGATCAACGCCCCTGTCGCAGGGGCGGGTGCGACCACGGTACTCGAGGGTATGTTGATGCTCGCCAATCAACCGACGGAGGTCTTCACCTCTCTGCCCTCTCAGACCGTCTGGCTGAACTACACATCGTCGGTTGATGGTGTTCAAAACTTCACGGCGCAAACCGATGCAAGCGGAGCTTGGACCATCTCCTTGAACTTGAGTGCCCAGGAAACTCGTGGAAACTTGGCGGCGACGCTTGGCTTTTCAGGATGGCAGGATACTTCGGTGGCGGGGTCAACTCCTGCAACCTTCCATCTTCTGCCGACAACGAGTTCCATCGTCCTGAACGTGACCGATGCTCCGAACTTGACAGCCACCATTGAAGGTCCACTCACGAACAGCAGCATCTTGCTCTTGAACGACGATGTTTGGATCAACGGTTCAGCGCTTTCCATCAGTGCTTCTCCCGTGGCTCTTGCAGGTGATCTTCAATTCGCAGTCCGGGCGAACGGTTCGGGTGATGCTTGGTTGGAGGTCTTCAACATCAGCGTGACGGGGACGTTTTCGATTCAATACCTCCTCCCCAACGTTTTGATGGTGGCGGCAGGTGAAATTGAAACTCGGCTTCGCTTCTTCCCGACGACCCTGCCGGCGACCGACGATGCAAACGTCAGTTCGGGAGCGCCTTACTTCTTGCGGGGCTTCCTCACCTTTGTTGTGGAGGAATCGGCTCAGATTCGTGGTCAAGATGCCAGCGTCACGGTGCAAGTCAACGATCACCGAGGGGTTTCTGCAGCCCCCAACACCTTGGGCAATTTCGACTTCAGTTTCAACGGGTCTTGGTTCAACACAACGGTGGACCCGGACACCGACAACATCCAAACGGCGGTGGCCCTCGCTTCCAACCTGTTCGCTGGCGACTACCCAATCGACATTTCCTTTAACGGGTCTGACTTCTATCAACCCTCGATAGGAAACGGGTCGATGCGGGTCCAAGCCGATATTGATTGGAACCTCTCCCTCGGACAAGACTGGACCTTTATGGGCAACAGCACGCGTGTGTTTGGTGACCTCTTCGATGCCGTTCACCTCACGCCCGTGGTGAACAACGATACCCGCATTCTCGTGTCCATGGTTACCGATAACGGCCCAATCGACCTCGCGCAGGCCTCCCTCAACAATTCAACGGGAGCCTTTGACATCCCTCTTGTGATGCCGACGTTCCTTCCATCGGGTGTTTACGACATCGTTCTGGACTTTGATTTCCTTACCCTCGCCCCGCCCGGCGGGGCGTATTATGCCTACGTTGACCCTGCTCAACCCCCCTCGCCACCGACCCAAATTTCCGTGGAAGGTGGCCTCGTCACCGAAGTCGTCGTTGAGGCCGAACGTCCCGTTTACATCGTTGAAATGAACACGTCGGTGGATTTCACGGCGAAAATCACCGATGTGGCCGATGCGTCCAATGTTTCGGGGGCCTCTGTCGAATTCATTTGGGATTATGGGAACACGAACGCTTCCTTGGCGACCGTCACTTCCGACGGTGAAGGCAACGCCACGCACACCTTCACGCCCTCGGGCATCGCTCCAGGATACTACGATGTGGGCATCGTCGTCCAAGACGACCTGAGTGCAGCATTGACCGCAGGGAACACCCGACGCTATGGAAACTCCACCGTGGTCAACGTCACCGTTCAGGTCACGAGCAGCATCAACATCGTCAGCATCCCCACCACGGTGACGGCAGGCGTACCGTTCGCCGTCTCAGGACAGGTTGAAGATGCAGAAAACGGCAGTCGCCCCCTCATTTCAGCGGTTCGTTTGAACGTGTTCTGGCTGGAGAATCCAGAGGAATTGCTCTTGAGCAATTACGCCACCACGAGCAACGGGACGTTCAACATGAGCGTCCCCACCGACACCGCCAACAACGGAACAACACGAGGCCCGCACACGCTTGTTATCTCGGTCGTGAACGAATCCTCTCCGTTTTACTTGACCGACACGGCTCAAGCACCGATTCAGGTCATGGGCGTTTCTCGCCTCGAAAACTTGGTGCCGCTGAATGCTGTTGTGATCAACCGAGGGAACACCGTTAACATGTCGGCGAAGCTGGTGGAAGCCTCGGACATGTTTGCTCCGCTTTCTGCCTACGAAGTAGGTCTGAAGTTCCATGAAACTTGGCTCTCGCCCTCCAACACCGACCCCGAAGGCTTTGCCAACTTCAGTTACACCGTCCCGTACGACCATCCTTTGGGCCTTATCGTCGTCCAGTTTGTTTACAACGGATCAAGCGATTTGCTGGCTGCAAGCGCCAACTTAACCAGCATCACGGTCCGGTCGTTGACCTTCATGGTCATTGACAACGTGACCGCCAACCCCGTTGCGGGAACTTCGTTCAACGTCAGCGGGCAAATCGTTTCCGATAACGGTTCAGGATTGGAGCAAAGGGACGGCAGCGTCCTGCCCAACGCCAACGTTCTCTTTGCCATCGATGGTCTTCCCTCTGGATTCACCGTGACAGGGGGTGCGGTGGGTGCAAACGGTCTGTGGAACGCCACGGTCCGTCTCAGCGAGACTTTTGCAGCAGGGACGCATCTTCTTGAGGCATCCTACATTCCAAACGTCAATTTCTATGTTGGTTCGGAAAACAACACCACGTTCGATGCCCGAGGTTTCTCGGTCATGAATTTCATCAAACCGACCTTGGATGGCATCGGCCAGCCGTCCCTCAACGACCGAACCGAACGAGGTGGCCTCGTGGAGTTCTCGGTGCTTTTGCGTGACAACCAAGGCTTGCCGCTTGCGAACCAAAGCATCGTGGTGTCTCTCGCCGCCACGCTGAATGACGCCTCCCCGGTTCAAATCACGGTTCTGACGGCCGCCAACGGCACAGCTTGGGGCAACCTCACCGTTCCCGCCAACATGAGTGTCGGGCCTGCTGACATGCATGCAGGCTACAACGGCATCGCAGGCAGCACCGGTCTTGTGGGCGCCAACGCCTCAACGAAATTCGTCGTGCTTGGAGCAACCGATCTCACCATCCTGAGTGCCCCGAGCGTCTTGACTGCTGGAGAGACCCTGCTTGTAAACGGTCAATTGCTTGACGATTTGGCCCTCCCCTTGCAAAGGAATGGCGTGAATGCAAGCGCTGTGGTCCACCTGCTCATCGACGGGATTCCCGTGGCGAGCATGGAAACCAACAGCACCGACGGGACGTTTGCCTTTGCCTACACGCTTCCAGAAGACACGGCCGCCGGTCCCCATCAAATCAGCGTCGAGTTCCGGGGAGGCCGAGAATGGGTCGACCCTGTTGGCTTTGGCGACATCAACAACCCCGAGTATTATCTGCCAAGTTCGGCAACGGTCGATTTCAACGTCAGTGTTCCAACCAAAATTTTGCTCATCACGGCCACCGGCGACGCCGACCGCGAGACCACGATGACCATTCAGGGGCGTTTGCTTGATGTGGTTGACAACCCGCTCGCCAATTTGACCATCGAGGTCTGGCTTGGCGGTGCTTGGTTGACCAACACGACCACCGATGCCACCGGGTTGTTCACAGCGATTCATCCTGTCCCCGCAGACGCTCCGTTGGGCCCCGTGGCCCTTGAGACCCGCTTCACGGGAACAACGGCCTACTTGCCGAGCAATGCGACCGGCCTCTGGGAGATTTTCAGTCCTGTTCTCGTCACGGTGGACATCACCACGCCCGTGGCCGTCAACGAAACCGTCACCATCAGCGGTTCAGTGGTGGACAATCAGGTGGTCGGTGTTGCGAACCACCAAGTGCAGCTGGTGGTTGAGGGCATCGTCATCTCCACGGTACAAACCGATGCAAGCGGCATCTTCGTTTACGAATGGACCGTACCCGATATCTTCGACTTTGGCGACCGAACTCTCTACGCCGAAGTTGCTCCCCAAGGGTATTATCGAGGGGATGTAGGAAACGTGTCCTTCTTCCTCGCTCACCGAGCGTGGGTCACGCTGCTCTTTGAAGACGGCATTGATGCCACGAGAGGAGACACCTGGGACATCAGCGGGCGTCTCTACGACTTCGACACCGTTGACCGCGACGGACTGGTCGGCGAATCCTTGGTCGTGAGCCTCGACGGTGTGGCGCTGTTTACGACCACGACAGGTGCCGACGGTGCATGGAGCGCTACCGTGCCTGTGACCATGGATCTTGCCCGAGGTGACCACACACTTCGAGTTGACTTTGAAGGGACGCAAGCCCATCTTGCCGCCTCAGCCTCCTCGACGGTCCATGTCTGGTCTGACCTCCAGATCGTTCTCGATACCAACCAATCCACTTCGTGGGTTACCCGTTCCGACAACGTGTTTGCGCCCGTGTACTTCGTTGGTTCCGTTCAAGAAGTCGGTGGTTCGGGCGAGGTCTTTGAAGGGCTCACGATTGCCATCGGCAACGGCTCGGATTGCACGAACGAGCGTGAAGGCGCCCGTTGTTTCCCGAGCACGAGCGTGGAGTGGTCAAACGGCAACTTTGCTCTGTCCTCAACAGCTCCTTATTGGCTGAATGTTGGCTCGCAGTATTTCCATGTGGATGTCGCTCGCAACGACAGCCTGTACCTCAACGCTGCCAGTGTGAGCAAATTGATGTTTGTTCAGGTTAATGCTGACATCACGGTTGACCTCCTCGAAGTCGTTGAGGGGAGTCAAGAGAACGTCGGTGGAACCGTTACCATCATCGCTCAAGACACCCGTGCAGGGTTGCAAGGCATCGGTGTTTCGGTTTACCTTTACAACGACACCAATTCACAACTGGCTTCAAAGACATGGTTGAGCGACGGCAACGGGAAGATTTCCATGGATTTCGTCGCCGACCCTCCTTACGGCGATACCGATGAGTACGGTGAATTGACCTTGGACATCGTGGTTCAAGACGCTCGTCTCTCCAACCAATCGCTTCAGGCGTTCAAACTCCTCCGTGACCAAGGGTTTGCTCCGGCATACGCCTACGAAGCCGAGCAGGTTGCCACGCCGTGGTGGTCTTACGCCATCATCGCATTGATCGCAGCCTTGGCGGCAGGTGGTGTGGTGCTTTACCGTCGCAAGAAAGCCTCGGATGACCTCCTGAAGGATGCGGCTGAGGTCTTTGCCTACACCGCAGAACTGCTGGCTGCCGGCGATGCAACACGGGAAGCGATCTTTACGTGCTATCAGGACCTCTGTTCCTTGTTGCAACAGCGGGGCTTCTTGCGCCGTGACTTTGAGACGGTCCGTGAATTTGAGTTCGCTATCCGGCAAGCTCTCGAAGGTGTTTCGGAAGAAGCGTTGACGGCCCTTGACAACACCTTTGAGATGGCTCGATACAGCCGGGAAGAGATGGGTGCTCAGCACCAACAAGTGGCGGTCCAGGCCCTGAACCGAATGAGTGGGGAAATCTCCCAGATGCAGTCGCTTCCACAGCGGTGAATCGCCAGCGAAGAATCACCAACGAAGGTGAAGGCGCCCTTGGTGAAAGGTGGCTTCGAGCGTTGATGCAGCGTCGAGAGGGAGCGGGAGTTCGCGGACAAGTTCGGGGTGTTCGCCGTCTTCGACGGTCAACATCACCACGGTGGCCTCATCGGTGACCTTCGTTTTCAGTTGAACATTTTCGAGGGAACTGCCCAAGAGCGGGATGGTCAGTCCGTCGGGGTTCAATCGACCGTTGATGGAATTGACGACCCAAGAAAGAGCGCGCTCGGGATGAACATCGGCCAAGCCGGATTCGGGAAGCATTCCAGCGGTCACCAGAACTTCGAGATGGCGTTGTTTCACCTCGTCAAGGTGGGTGGGACGCCCCTCAAACTCGCTTTGGAGCGTGGCGGCATTGGTGCTGAGGCCGGTCAATCCATCGTCCTCGGGCTTGGTGGGCTCCGTTGTCACGGTCTCAATATCAAGCGAGGTCCATTCGTCCATACGGCTTGGAGCGTACGAGCCCACATGAACCTTCGGACGGGCCTTATTGTCCATCGGCTGCATCAGACCGGTGGACTCGACCAAAGAAACGTCGAGCAAACCGAGCGGTGGACACGGGGTCGCTGGCTTCGTTCATGCGCAAATCGTCTGGAAAGCAGGTGGTGTAGGTTCGGTCGGTCACACGCCGGTCAAGCAAGACGATGAGAGCCCTGTCGCCAATGGCTCGGATGGGTCGCCCCATGGCCTGGAGAATGGCGTTAATGGCGGGTTGAGAGACGGTGTACTTCCAAGCCAGGTTCCGTCCAAACCTGTCCTCTGCATAGGCCTTGAGGGCTTTGGAAAGGACCGATGGCGGCGAATTGGGAATGCCGATACAGGCAACCGCATCCAACGCCCCGCTGTGGTAGTCAACGCCCTCGGAAAGCCGGGCACCGAAGACCCCTGCCAGAAGGATCTTGCGGCCTGCTTCTTTTTCCGCAAGAAGCGTATCGACGATTTGGTCCAAGTCGTTCTTGGTCCATTCTCGCTGTTCGACCATGACTCGAACGCCTGAAAATCGCCCTTGGTCAACCATGTCGTTGAGCATGGCATACGATGGCGCAAACACGGCCACATGACCAGGGGTTTCGTCAATCAATGCTTGGAGGTGACGCCGAATCAACGCCGTGTTGTCAGGTGAGCGTTCTGAATATTTGGTGGTCACGTCTTTGGCCACCAACACCGGCCTCCTCATGGCGGCAAACGGCGACGGGTAGGCAACCGAGGTGGTACGGGCGCTTGGAAGGCCAAGGATGTTGGCGTACATGCTCGGGGGATAGAGCGTCCCCGACATCAGAACAGCCCCTGCAGACTTCTCAAAGACAGGTTGAGACACAAGCCCGGGGTCAAGCAGGTGGGTCGTGATGCGTCCGTCTCTCCCCTTGGTGTCAAAGACCATCGTCAGGGCGGTGCTGGTTCCGAATCGGAGGACACAATCAAGAATCTCAGCCACTTTGTGGGCGTTGGGTTCCATGGGGTTGCCATCATCGCCCGCCTCCATGTCAACGTCAACGCTGGCGAGAACGTCGCGCAACGTGTGCATGCGAATGGCAGCGTCCACAACGGGGCGCTTTTCGGTCGGGGCGAGGTGTTGTTGGCCTGCAGTGCCGTCCACCTCGTCGCAGGCTCGTTGAAGCACGTGGAGGACCTTTTCCACCGCCACGGGGCATTCTTCGTCCCGCCCAGAAACCGTCCGTCGCAGGCCGTCAAACAGTTGCGTGAACCCGGCCCGAGCCGCCTTCATCACCTCGAAGGCCCAAACGGCGAGGTCGTGGCTCACGGCCAACGTTTCTCCGCCCGGAGCCTTCATGGCTTGGGCGAGCAAACCGCCGTATTCTTCGAGTTCAATCTGGGCGTTGCGAATCATCGTGAGTGTCAACCGCTTCTCCAAGGTCATGCGGATGCGGTCGGGCAAGTTGTGCGCTTCATCGACAATGACGATGATGTCTTCGAGAGAGAGCCCCATGGCTTTGAGGCTGGAATCCCTTACGCCGTCGTCGAAGAGGTGGTTGTAATCCCCCACAAAGACGTCCGCACCGCTCACAGCCTCCCGAGCGGCTTTCCAAGGGCAGGTCTGGGCAGGTGCGCCGTTTTCGGTGTGGGTCCGGCTGATCCCGACAAGTTCGTCGACGTGGAGGGGCGAGGCAAGGATGCGACGCTTTAGACCAGGCGCGGGCGTTATCCATGGTTTGCAGGACCGGGTTTTCCGATGTTGACTGCACAGCAGGGAAAAGACAAGAGGCGATTCTTTTGCAAAGGGTTGCACGCACATGCCTGCTTGCCCGACCATATCGACCAACCGGACGGGAGTGTCGCCTTTGCGCATGGCATTGATTTGGCGGACGGTGTCCACCACGATGCGGTGTTGTGTTTGACGGGAGGTTAGAAAGAACACGGTCTTCTTCAAACTTGCTTGGCTTGCAACATGCAGAGCGGCTGCCAAAGAGGCCGCCGTTTTTCCGATGCCAGTGGGTGCGGCCGCAAGGTGAAAATTTCGTTCCTTCAAGGCTTTGATACCGTCTTGAATCATCTCGAGTTGGCCGGGCCGTGGCGTGGCATGTGCCAGATATGGAAATTCGGTGTTGATGGTCGCTTCAACACCCTTGTTCATAGGCACCATCCAACGGCGACCCTCCTAAAGGATTCGCATGCAAGGGACAGGTTTCACTGGATGGAATCAATGTGCCCAGAAGTGTGGGGGGCTGGGCACGGGGG
This sequence comes from Candidatus Poseidonia sp., assembly GCA_030827745.1. Lineage (GTDB taxonomy): Archaea > Thermoplasmatota > Poseidoniia > Poseidoniales > Poseidoniaceae > Poseidonia. The sequence continues at coordinate 18,288 of JAURDW010000007.1, read as the reverse complement.
AACCATCCCGTCAACTGACAGGGGTGGAATCTGAGCCTCCCTGGCCGTCTTCCAGGGAGGTGTGTGGGGTGTTTTGGTTTTGGGAACCAAGGCGGCCAAGACGTGCAAGACGGGCACGCCGACACAGCGAGGCAAAGCCATGCAAGACTGGCCGGTCTTGCATGACCCAAGGGGTGGCATCGCCGTGGTTGTAGCCATGGTTCTGCCAATTCATCCCATCCCCTCCGTTCTCTCACCACTTATTGTTGGTATTCGCTGCGTCGTATCGTCTCGGCTCTGGACGCCTCCAGAACCGAATCGAGTGTGTCACTGACGACCTGCAATTCTGCAGTCGCCTTCTTGATGTACAATTTCAAACCCTCTTGAGCAGCGACCTCGGGCGTGGTGCCCTGCAACTCGTAGAGTTTTCCGAGCTGGAGCTGATCGTGGCGGCCCAAGGGGATACGAATGGATTTCATGTCGGCGAGAAGCGGTTGGTTGTGAAGGAATTCTTGGATGGCGAGGCGTACGACATCCGAACGGTTTCGAGCCCCGTCAAAGCCCACACGTGCGTCGAGCAGGGCCAAGTCCTCCTCGGTAATTCGCAACGATACGGCGGTGGTTGGCTGGGTCATTCCTGTTCCCTCGTAAACCTATACACCCATGACCACCCTATAAACGTAACTCAAATAATGACAAATTGACATTATCTGTATGACAAAGGAAAACATCCACCCAAATCTCATCCCGTTTCAGCGCTTGGGAAGTTTCAAAGACGAGCGGGCCGTCAATCAATTCATGCCTCTCCAACCTTCCCGTGGTCTCTATCTCTATCTCGAAACGCTCCGTGTTGCCTTTGATGACAACATCGTGACCGATGACGAAGCGCAAATCCTCCACATTCTTGCACAAGCCTTGGGGGTTGCGCCCGCCGACACGGCCGAGTGCCGTGCGGTGGTTGAAGGCGAGGTACCCTCGCCTTTTTCAGAGGATTCCAGCTACGGTGGCCACCACATGGGGGATGCCACGACCTATCAGTCAGCCCTCATCGCCGCATTGGACGACGATGTGATCACGGAAGATGAGTGGGCGATGCTCGATCGCTTGCGTCGGGTCATCGGTCTCCAGGAAAATGAACACGCCCTGATTGAAGAGGCCATTCGGGCCATGGGGGAAACAAATGAGCACGGTCAACGGCGTGTGGAACGCCTTGAACGGTTCATCTCCGTTTGCCCTTATTGACATCATCCCAAAACCCGCCGAACACCCAAAAGGTGAGGCCAAGAGAGGACAACCATTAGAAAGGGTCTGCATTAGGGCGGGCCAATACACCGTACGGTGTGAGAAGGAATGCCGATGAGCGCAAGTGATGCAATTTATGCAAAAGTCGTAGCCCGTGACCCCGACCAACCAGAGTTCCATCAAGCGGTCAAGGAAGTCCTTGAATCGCTGGAGCCTGTCCTCGAGGCCAATCCCGAATACATCTCTGTGGTGGAGCGAGTCGTTGAACCCGAACGTCTGATCCATTTCCGCGTCCCATGGGTTGACGACAGCGGCAACGTGCACGTTAACCGAGGCTTCCGAATCCAATTCAACGGGGCCATCGGCCCTTACAAGGGCGGGCTTCGCTTCCACCCAAGCGTCAACGCTTCCATCCTGAAGTTCCTCGCCTTTGAGCAGATTTTCAAGAACTCACTGACCGGTTTACCTCTGGGTGGCGGCAAAGGGGGCTCTGACTTTGACCCCAAGGGCAAATCCGATGCAGAGGTCATGCGGTTCTGCCAGTCGTTCATGATGGAATTGTGGCGCCACATCGGCCAAGACTGCGACGTGCCCGCCGGTGATATCGGCGTTGGGGGTCGTGAAATCGGTTACATGTTCGGTATGTACAAGCGGCTTCAGAACGAGTTCCAGGGCGGTGTGTTGACCGGCAAAGGTTTGGCCTACGGCGGTTCACTGATTCGCCCCGAAGCCACCGGGTACGGTTTGGTGTACTTCGCCCGCGAGATGTTGGCCACAAAAGGCAAGTCGTTCGAGGGTGCTGTTGTATCCATCTCGGGTTCCGGAAACGTGGCTCAATTTGCCTGTGAAAAAGTGCTTGACTTGGGCGGCAAACCGGTGACCATGTCCGACTCCTCCGGTTTCATTCATGACCCAGAAGGCATTGACCGAGAAAAACTCGCTTGGATCATGGACCTGAAAAACAACCGTCGAGGGCGAATTTCAGAATACGCTGAGCAATTCTCTTCGGCCACCTTCACTGCCAGTGCACCCGAACCTGCCGTCAATGGCCTTTGGAGCGTTGATGTGGACGTGGCGCTTCCTTGTGCGACACAAAACGAATTGAACGGTGAAGAAGCAAAAATGCTCGTGGCGAACAACGTCATCGCCGTTGGAGAAGGTGCCAACATGCCGTGCACGCCCGAAGCCGTTGAAGTGTTCCAGGCTGCTGGCGTGTTGTTCGCTCCCGGGAAGGCGTCCAACGCCGGCGGTGTGGCCACTTCAGGCCTCGAGATGTCTCAAAACTCACTGCGCATGCCGTGGACACGTGAAGAAGTGGACCAAAAACTCGAAAACATCATGGTGAACATTCACAAGAATGCACACGAAACTGCCCAGAAATACGGTCGAGAAGGCGATTACGTCTTCGGTGCAAACGTGGCTGGTTTCCTCAAGGTTGCCGAAGCCATGATCGCTCAAGGCATCGTTTGATGTTCACGGTTCATCGACCGTTGGCGTCCAAGCCTTGCCCTCCAGAGCCACCTTGCCGATAGGGTGGAGATGAACATTCGCCAAAGCACCGCACAGGTGGTTGGCCAACCCACGTGGTGACAAGGGTGCGATGCGGTCAACCGCACGAAAGGCCAAGCGAGGAGCAGCATGTCGCTCTTGAACTCAGCCACGGAATTCAGCGAAGTACTGTTGCGTGTAGCGAACGGCATCTTCATGCGGATACCCCTGCGCAATGAGGCCGTTGTAGTACTCGGTTGACGGGTCCGGTTGAACCGGCGGTGGAGCGTAGAACGGCTGAGCAGTCGCTTGCGGGGCCGTACCCGTGGGTTGGCCGATTTGCGGAGGTGTTCCAAAGCCGGGGGGCGCAGCGACGTAACCAGCCGAGGCACCGTAAGCAGGGGCCTCCATGTTGAGTTGGGTCACGGCCCATTCGCCTTCGTTGGGGCCACCACGTCGGCGCAAGAGAACTGCAAGCAGAGCCACCATCACCAAAATACCGACGCCACCGCCAATGATCACGGTTGGCGAGGCCAAGGAGATGCCCTCGGCTTCGGGCTCGAGAATCCACCGCGAGGCGTCCTCTGGATAGGCATCTGCGCCGTCTCCTGCACGCCAGTCGGGTGTGGGGTCGGAGTAATTGTCGCCGTCGGTATCAACGCAGCCTAAGCGGTCGGCAGTGGAGTTTCCAAAGGCGAGCGGGCAAGCGTCGGCACCTTGTTCCAAAGTCCAAAGCTCGTCTGCATCGGAACGCCCGTCGCCGTCGCTGTCTTCGCAGCCAAACCGGTCGATGGTGGACGTCCCTCGAACCGTAGGGCAGGCGTCCGGGCGCTCTCCGTTGGGGTTGTCGCCAAAGAAATCGTTGTCTTGGTCTTCCCATTGGGTAGCATCTGACATGAAAGCATCCGCACCCTGCAGCGGTGTCCACGTGACCTCAGGGTCTGAAAAGCCGTCCTCGTCGCTGTCAGCGCATCCCAGACGGTCTTCGGTTGATGTTCCCGCAACATTCGGGCAGGCGTCGGCTTCGTTGCCCGTAGCATTGTCGCCGTAACCATCGCCATCGCTGTCTTCCCATTGGGTTGGGTCAGAGGGAAAGGCGTCTTGCAGATTGTACCACCCGTCGCCGTCTTGGTCCGGGCAGCCAACCATGCCGTTTTGCCATGAGGTCCCTTCTTGGGTCGGACAGGCGTCCTGTTGAGTTGCCTCGGCGTTGAATTCACCGGGCCATGAAGGATTGCGGTCTTCCCACGAAGTGTTCGCGTAATTGTCGCCGTAGCCGTCACCGTCAAAGTCTGACCACTGGTTGGGGTCGTCTGCAAAGGCATCGGCGCCACTTTCTGTGTCGTGCATGCTGTCGGGGTTGGAATACCCGTCGCCGTCGGAATCCGTGCAACCCAGCCGGTCAAGCGTGGATGTGCCGGCAACGGTGGGGCATTCGTCCGGTGTCGTGCCGTCTGGATGATCTCCGTAGCCGTCCCCGTCGGTATCGGACCATTGCGTCGGGTCGAGGTCGAAGGCATCGTCCTCATCGGCCCACCCGTCGCCGTCAGTGTCGGGGCAGGCGTTCTTTCCGCCAAGCGTTGAGTTTCCGGCTTGATTGGGGCAATCGTCGAAGTTGTCCGACCAGCCGTCGTCGTCGCTGTCCACGCAGCCTTCTTCCCCAAGCGTGGAAGTTCCGACCACGGTGGGGCAATCATCGCTCACGTCCTCAAAGCCGTCGCCATCGTCGTCGGTGTCTTCATCGGCGTCCCGACAACCGTCGCCGTCAACGTCGGTGATGCCGTCGGACTGCCATGTCGGCCGTGGGGGTTGGTAGGCGGAGCGAGGGCACAGGTCAGCGTCGTTCTCCACGCCGTCGTTGTCGATGTCGTTGTCTTCAACCCCGTCTTTGCAACCGTCCCGGTCCCAGTCTGAAGAGTTGGCAGGGTTGTCGAAATCTTGCGTGGAATCCCAGTTGGCTTCTCCAGACCGTGGGCAATTGTCACCGGAATTATCGGTGATGCCGTCGTTGTCGTCGTCGACGTCACAGGCATCCCCTTGCGCGTCGCCATCGGTGTTCTCCTGGAGCGGGTTGGAGTCCGTTGGGCAATTGTCGGTGTAATCCGGTATTCCATCGTTGTCTGAATCCGCTTTGAGGTCGGGGTTAACGGCCCACACGAACGTGTCCCAGCCACCCGTGCTGCTGACGCTGTCGGTTCCTTTGGTGATGGTGTTGGAGCCCGAAGGTCCAGCAAATGAACCTACGACGGCCACCACGTCGCTTGCATTCACAGCGATGTCCCAGCCCACTTCAAGGGCGTTGCTGGCGGTCACGTCAAGCCAGGACCACCCCCCCGATGCGGTCAAGCCACCCATCATGCTGTCTGCATCGAGGGAGGCAATCCACGAGCTGCTCGTTCCTGTGGTCGACTTTGTGCCGGCGCTGAAGGTTCCATCAAGGAAAAACGAGGTGAAAACAATTTCCCCCTTTGACGTGACTTCCATGCCCTGGAGCCCATCGCCGGTGTTTGAGCCGCCCGTTGCCGCCCACTGGTTGGCAGGCGTGGTTCCTTCCTTGATGAAGAACAAATCCGCCCCGCCTTTGTTGGCGGTGATGGACCATCCGTTTTTGGCCATGGTTCCTTCAAACGACCCGCCGAGGTAGAGGTTACCTGAACCATCGATGGCCAAATTGTTTAGCGTCACGGCTTGGTTGGCAATCCCGTATCCGGTCAGCGATTGGAAAGCACCTGAGGGGGACACTTTGAGGAGGAACGAATCTTGTGTGCCCACCGTCGTGTAACTGTTGGTGCCAAAGAGAATGTTGTTTTGGGTCAGGCCAGCGACGTAAATGGAACCGCCCGCATCAACAACCACGTCGGTCACTTGCTGGCTGCCGATGCCGCCGCCGCTGACGACCCACTTCAGCGCTCCGTTCATGCCGTCCAGTTTGGCGACGAAAATTTCCGCATTGGAGACGTTGATCGACGTTCCACCGAAGTCCGTTTCCCCTGAGAAGTAACCTGCCACGATGACGTCCCCCGTCTGGTCGACGGCGATGGCTTGTGGAATGCTCGAATCGGTGGACGAGTTGGGTTTGGTTTGGAAGCCTTTGGCCCACATCCAATTGCCCGCAGCATCGGTTGAGGCGATGAAGCCATCGAATTGAACGGCGGTGTTGAGCGTTGTTTGGCCGAAGGAAACCGGTCCGTACATGTAGCCAGAGAGAACGGGTTTCCCGGTTGAAGCGGCCACGTCGGTCATGAAGGAAACACCGCCTTGGCTGTGGTCTGCACCGACGAGGAAGGTCCAACCTCCCGTTTCATCGAGCGAAGCGAGGTAGAAGTCGTTCCCGTTGGAGTACGGCGAGGTCGGGGTGTAGGTGTGGGTGCCAAACGTCAAGGCTTGAGCGGACGAATTGACCTCGCCTGCAACAAAATATCCGTTGTCTGAAGCGACGATGGCCCCGGTGAACTCATCGTGGGATGTTGAACCCCCGCTGGCGAGGAACACCTCTGGGCTGGATGAACGTCCTGAGGCCGTTGAGGGATTTGGGTCAGCCAGCACTGCTGGAGATTCAGGTGCGGTGAGGAGCACGCTCAGGAGCAACAAGGTGGCAAGGGCGGCACTCGTGGCGAAGGTTCGGTGACCCATGAAACAAGGCTAACGCCCAAGGGACATCAAGGCTTTGACGGGTTGCCCCGCTGAGGCTCACTCGAGGTTGGTGTCGAGCGCCATCAAATCGCTGTCACCGGGGTTAAGCACGGTGATGGTGGACACGGAAAACGGCTTCCCGCAAGCGATGCCCAATTCGCGGTTCACCATGCGTGCCCGGTGCATCGTCACTTCGGGGTGAGCAGCACGGAGCGCCGTGGTGTACGCCTCGGGGCAGTTGGCGGCCAAGATAATCATCTTGGCCTCGCCGCTTGCGCAGGCGTCTTTGGCTTGTCGTTGTCCAAACAACAGGTGTCCTGTTGCGATAGCGTTCTTCAATTGTCGGCTTAGATCCATTTTTCTTCCTCCATTCTCCACATGTGTTTCTCATGGTTGGAACATCATTCCTCAGGGATGTAATACAGCGCAACGCTACCGGTTCCCAAAGAGATGGGTTGGCCAACGATGATGTTCTCTGCAACACCTGTCAGGTAATCTTTCTCACCGATGATACCGGCCTTTAGCAGGTGGTTCACGGTCACTTCGAAGGCAGCACGGGCGAGGATGCTGTGCTTGGTACCGGACACACCGTGTCGACCGATGGCACGGACTTCACCTTCTGAGGTCATGACGTCAGCGACCATGAGCAGGTGGCGGACGTCAACCTCGAGGCGGGCACCGTCAAGGGTCAGTTGCAATTCGTTGATGATGGCTTGCCGTGCGGCCTCAATACCCAGGTAATCGTAGATTTCGATGATGTTGTTGGTGTAGGTTCGCGAGCGGTCGATGTTCTCAAGTTCGCTGATGCGTTGAAGGTTGCTCCCGATGGTGGAGAGGTAGTATTCACCGGTTTTGTCATCGAGTTGTGGGTTTGCACGTTCAATGCCGGGAATCCCCTTGAGTCGCATGTCCCGAATTTTTTCCTCGAGTTGCAAAAGCATCGTGTACGAAGGGGGGTTGTCGGCCAACTCCGCCAAGTCTTCCTCGGAGTGGACGCCAGGAATCAATGTCAAGGTTGACGGGTTTTTCTCCTTGTCCGCCTGAACGAGCAGGCGGGTGGCTCGCTCCAACTTGTCCTTGACTTCGGCAGCGGTCATGTTCTTCTGCTTGAGGTTGGTTTTGTTGAGTTGGAGAACCAAGCGCCGTTGGGCCACGTCCGTTTCGAGTTTTGCAATGTTCACCGTGTTCGTCACTTCAATGGCGGCAGCCAGTTTCTTCGCTGCGGTGCCGTCTTGCTTCTGGTCTTCCTTCATCCGAATGGTCATGGTTGGTGTCTGCGGGACCTTTCGTGCGTCAACGATTTCGATGATTCGCGGGAGACCCTGGGTCACGTTCACGGTGGCCACACCGGCGTAGTGGAACGTACGCATGGTCATCTGCGTGCCGGGTTCACCGATGGATTGAGCCGTGATGATCCCTGCGGCTTCGTAGGGGTCAATGCTGGCCCGCTCGAGAGCTTCGACGGATTCAGCGATGATCTTCTTTGCTTGAGGCTTGGTCAGTTTCTTTTTTCCTCGAGCATGGCAGGCTTTGGTGAGTTCTGCCAAAATCCGGTTGGTAAAACGGGTAGAACCTGCGTCGCTTGCTGCGGCTTGGAGGCTGATGTAGACGGGGTCTTCAGCCAAGGCGTCTTCCAATGAACGCATCTTTCGGTCGTAGTCGTATGTCTCCATGTCGGCTACGGTTTTGGTTCGCGCACGTCGCTTTGAAAGGCGAACCTTCGTGATGGGTCCAGAGGCATCCCCTTCTCCGTCTCGACCTTTTTGTGTCGCTGCGATGATGGTGGCGTGAATGTTGCCGGCTTGTTCAGAATCGGTCTCGCAAATTTGAGCGATGTCGTTGGCGGTCATCACCTTGACATCGTCCCACTTACGGTCGTCAGCGAGAGCGTGGGCAAAGGTTTCGTCAATGCCCAGATCCATGAGCTTCTTCTTGGTTGCACTCTTGACCACCATCAGGCTTCACCTCCGTCGTTGTCGTCGTCGCCTTCAAATTCCCAAGCGCCCATGTCTTCTTCGTCAGCGTCCCGCTCAAAGGAGTCGCGGTCCACTTCCAGGCCGCCTTCGGTCCCGAGGGCGGCGTCAACAATCACGTCGATGTTGAACGGCGAGCCGTGGACGCCACGAGAGGGGTCGATGCCGTCTTCGCCGTAACTGAATTGGATGATGCGGTTGGCGGTGTTGCGGACCGAAAGCATGTCGTCGTCGTAGACCTTCAAGTCGTCCATGGCGTTGATGAGACGGCGTTGCATGTAACCCGATTTTGCGGTACGAACAGCGGTGTCAACCAAGGACTCACGACCCGAAACCGAGAGCATGAAAAACTCTGTAGGCTCAAGGCCACGCTTGAACGAGGAGGCGATGAAGCCACGCTCGTCGGCGCCCCGGCCGCCCCGTTTGAAGTGGGGCAAAACTCGCTCATCGTAGCCACGCTCAAGGCGCTTACCACGAACCTTGGCTTGGCCGATGGAAGCAGCCATCATCGTCAGGTTATCCATGGACCCACGGGCTCCGGAAATCGCCATGTTCACCGCAGCGTTGGTCGAACCCGATTTGTTGAGTTCGTCTTTTGCGATGTCACCGGCTTCTTGCTTGCCTTTGTCGAGCATTTGCATGATGTTCTCTTCGAGAGTCTCGCGTTGGGTTCGGCCTGGCCGGGCCTCGTAGCCCTTTCCAGTCTTGCCGAACTTCTCGAGTTCTTGATTCACGCCTTCTTCAGCGCTTGCGTTGGCTGCATTGATGGCGGCCACGGCTTCCTCGGAGAGGTCTTCATCGTCGATACCGGTGGTGAATCCAAGCGATGTGCAGGCTGCGATGGACAAGCGGGTGAACTCGTCGAGGAAGCGTGCACCTTGCTCAGGACCGTTGGTTTGGACAATGGCGTCCAACAAGCGTCCGTCTTCAGCCCCGATGGCTCGCTTGTCAAGGGTGCCGTCAACGTTGCCGTCTTTCACCATCACCATGTCGTTTGAGCGGCTTCGGAAGCGCAGGTGGATGTTGTCGGGGATGATCAAGGAGATGATGTCCTGGCCACGGAAAGCGAGGTTGCCGTCTGCATCCTTCACCGTCTCAGGAAGTTTCCCGGTGTATCCAATGTTTCCGAGCATCTCAAGGCCGTGAGCCTGGCGAATCAACGTCCCGGGGCGGGACAGAAGGTAGGCGCCGGAGATGTGGTCGTGGATACCGCCGATCACCGCCCCGCCGTAGCGAGGGGTCAGGATGTGTTCCTGGACCCGCATCAAAATCTTGGCCTCAGCGCGAGCTTCTTCGGATTGAATCACGTGAAGGTTCATCTCGTCCCCGTCGAAGTCGGCGTTGTAGGGCGTACACACGGCGAGGTTGAAGCGGAAGGTGTGTCCTTCCATGACACGCACCTCGTGCACCATCATCGACATGCGGTGAAGCGAAGGTTGTCGGTTGAAGATGGCGACGTCGCCGTCGATCAGGTGACGCTCAACTTGCAAACCCGGCTTGGGGTTGCCGTAGCGGTCCAAGGTCGAAAGCCGGTCTTCAACACCGGTTCGCTCTTCTCCCCATTCGTCAAAGGGACTGCCGCAGTGCGGGCAAGCCACTTCCAAGTGTTCGGGGAAGGGTTCTGGGTGAGGGTTGTCTGCTTGGGCCAACTCATGCATCCATCGGTAGTGGAGGATTGCACGGGGGTCATCTGCAGGCAAGTTCTTGCCTTTTTCGTCCATGCCTTGGAGGTTGTTGAGGGTGGCTTCGTCGTTGACGACATAGGACACCTCTTCTTGTTGGTCCATTCCGCTGAGCGAAATTTGCTTCTGAATGACCAAGCCGGGCAAGAAGTTGGGAGCCGGCAGAACGGAGTGAAGGTCGTGGCGGGTCGTGGTGTCTTCATTGCATTCGGGGTTGTGGCAGCGGAAACCTGCGTTGATGAGGCGGCTGCGTTGATTGATTTTGACGCGTCGGCCGTCGCCACGCACGATGTAGTTCACACCAGGGTGGACATCGGGTCCACGGAGGATCATCTGGCGCATCTGCTCTCGGTTTCGGGTCGTGACGCGAATGGGAACCGTCAATTCCTTGGCGATTTTCTTCGGCACACCGACTTCGTTCACGCTGAGGTAGGGGTCCGGTGAAATCACGGAACGGGCACAGAAGTTGACGCGCTTACCGGAAAGGTTGCTTCGGAAGCGACCTTCCTTGCCCTTGAGCCGCTGTGTGAGCGTCTTGAGGGTGCGGCCCGAGCGGTGCCGTGCTGGTGGGATTCCAGAGGTTTGGTTGTCAAAGTAGGTGGTGATGTGGTACTGGAGCAACTCCCAAAGGTCTTCGACGATGAGTTGAGGTGCACCGGAATCACGGTTTTCCCGCAGCCGTTGATTGATGCGCAAGACGTCAACCAATTTGTGGGTCAAGTCATCTTCGGAGCGGTCCCCGCTGTCCAAAGTGATGGACGGTCGAACGGTGATTGGTGGGACCGGGAGGACCTTCAAGACCACCCACTCGGGGCGGTTTTGCTTGTCCATGCCGATGAAAATCAAGTGTTCGGGTGGGATGCTGCTCAGCCACTCACGGACGTCGCGAGGGTTGAGCTTGCGCTCGGTGTTGTCGTGCTTTTCTTTGAACGTGGTCGGCTTGTCAAGAATGATCTTGCCCTGCGACGAACCGCAGTGCATGCACACCTTTCGCTTGGTCCCGGAAGTCACTTTCTCGACTTCCTTGATGATTTTCGAGAACTCGGTGGAACCCACGCCGTGCTTGGTGATGACGTCGCGGATGCGGTTGCGGTAGAAGTCCTGCTCGGTTTGTTCGGGGTTGGAGCCCGGGGAGGTCCCGGCCTCGCTGTGGAGCAAGATGTTGCTGCACTCGTTGCATGTTGCTTTGAGCGCCGTCTTGATGAGGTTCACAAAGCCGATGTGAATCACGGGCAATTCCAGTTGGATGTGCCCGAAGTGGCCGGGAGAATCCTGATACTGGCAGTTGTCCGTTGGGCAGAGGAGACCGGGTTCGATAACACCCATGTGCGGGTCCATCAAGCCCTGTTTGTAGGCGTGCCCGTCGTCCTTGTATGTGTCGGCCGTCTTCACTTCAACAGCAGACATTTTGCGGATTTCCAACGGGTCCATCAAACCAAAGCGAATCTGAGCGATTCGCTTGGGGATCATCGTGCTTTTTCGGCTCATTTTCGGTCCTCCAGTTCAAGACGCATGGCCACACCTAAACTCTTCATTTCGTCCAAGAGCAGCTTGAACGCATATGAAGTCTGCACCTTGTAGACTTCAGCACCATCACCGTGGATGGGGCTAACGTAGGTGCCTCGCTTGGGGTCGTACCAAGCGATGTGGCCGGACTGTGCGCAGACGTACATGTCAATGCCGTCGGATTCGTCGAGCAAGCGGTCTTTGATAACCATCGAAGCCCCGTGGGCAATCAGACAGTCACGTTCCATTTCACCGAACCGCAATCCACCTTGTCGAGCACGCCCTTCAGTGGGTTGACGGGTCAAAATTTGCACACGACCGCGGGAACGGGCGTGGATCTTGGAACTTACCAGGTGGTGCAGCCGTTGGTAGAAAATGCATCCTACAAAGATTTCAGCGGGATACATCTCACCGGTTTCACCGTTGATCATGGTTTCCCGTCCGGTGTGAGCAAGGCCGTTTCGGACCAATCCGTCACGAAGGCTGGATTCCTTTTCACCTCGGAAGGCCGTGCCGTCAATCCGTCGCCCCTCCATAGCGCCGACCTTACCGCCGATCATTTCGAGAACGTGGGCAACGGTCATTCGGGAAGGAATGGCGTGGGGGTTGATGATGAGGTCGGGGACGACACCATCGGCCGTGAACGGCATGTCTTCGGGTTCAACCAAGCGTCCAATGACACCTTTCTGTCCGTGTCGGGAGGCGAACTTGTCGCCAACCTCGGGGACTTTGTGGCTGCGCACCATCACGCGGACCAAACGGCCTGAATCCAACGATTCGGTGACGTAGACGTTGTCCACCCAACCCTTCTCGCCATGGCGAACGAGCATCGAGGATTCACGTCGCTCTTGAGCCATTAAGAAGTGGCCGCCGGAGGATTCCTCAAGGAAGCGTGGCGGGCTGGTCTTTCCGACCAAAACATCGCCTCCGGTCAAGTGGGACTCGGGCACAGGCAAGCCGTCACCCTCGAGGTGCAAGTAGGCTTCAGGGGTTTTGAGTCCCTTGATTTCCTGCTTGGAGGTGCCGGGCTTTTCGATTTCCTCAACTTGTCCGCCAGGGAATCGGCGTCGCTCAGCGTTGTAGGTCCGGTTGAACGTTGAGCGGCCGAGCGCTCGGTCAATGGATCCCTTGTTCATGATGACTGCATCTTGCATGTTGTAGCCGTGAAGCGACATGATGGCCACGATGAAGTTCTGACCGCCGGGGCGGTCGTCGAAGTGGGTGGTTTCCATGGCTCGGGTCTTGGTGATGGAGCGCTGTGGGTAGTGCAGGATGTGAGCGCGTGTGTCCGGCCGCATTCGGTAGTTGGCGCTGGGCAGGCCCAGGGATTGCTTGACCATGGCCGTTCCACCGGTGACGCGAGGCGTTGAGTTGTGCTCGGGGTAGGGGATGAGCGATGCGCAAACACCCAGCACGAGCTGAGGGTCGATTTCACAGTGCGTGTGCTCGTCGGTGTAGTGGAGCGGGACATCAAAGGTGGTGGTCTCAACCGTTCCGTTGGGCATGCTCACCTTGGCTTTCAACGATGCCACGGTTGCCCGAGGTTCGCCGAGGTTCATCCACTCCACGTCTTCGTGCTTGACGACCCGTCCGGCCAAGCCGGCTGAGTCGCCTTCGGGGACGGTCTCTGGAAGAACGAACGGACGGGGAGCGATGTAGAGGTCTTCTTCTTCCTCTGCATCGACCCATTCCACAACGCCTTCAATGACGAGTTGACGGAAGTTCATTTCACCGCTCGTCAGTTTGGCCAGATGGTCGTGCGTCAAGCGCGGTGCACCGTCGTAGAGGATGAGCAAAGGTCGGAGAATCCGGCCTTTGTCGGTGTTGATGAAGATGTCTTTGTTGTCCACGTCGTGGCGGATCGAAACCTCGGAGGGGATGACGCCGCGTCGGCGTGATGATTTGAAGTGGTCAACGAGTTTGGTCCCACGCTTGTGGATGCCGTAGATGTCGCCGTTCACGTGGACGCGGTCACCGTCGGTCCAGTCGTCCGGTTGGTACACGTCCAATTCGTCGAGCCGTTCCCGAATCTCGATCTCGTTGATGTCTTCAGAGATGTCGATCATTTGGGCTGCGTTCTTCACCAGACCGCAGTTTTGTCCTTCGGGGGTCTCGTTGGGGCAGAGTCGGCCCCATTGGGTCGGGTGAAGGTCACGGGCCTCAAAGTGAGGTTGACTTCGCACCAGAGGCGAGGTCACACGCCGCATGTGGGAGAGCGCAGCGAGGTAGGTCGTGCGGTCCAAGAGTTGGCTGACGCCAGAGCGTCCACCAACCCAGTTCCCGGTGGCGAGGGCGTGCATGATCTTCGAGGTGAGGACGTCCGGGCGAAGGCATGAGGTGATTTTGAGCTCGCGCTTGCGGTTGTGGTGGCGCTCGAGTTGGTACTTCAAATCCCGGGCGAGTTGGCCAGCAGAGACGCGGAAGAGGTCTTCGATGAGGTCGCCTGCGAGGCGAACGCGCTTGTTGGCGTAGTGGTCTTTGTCGTTGGGGTCGCGACCTTCGATAGCCATTTCGAGGACCTGTCGGACGATTCGGCCAAGGTAAATGGCCTTCTTTTCCCGGTCAGCCACTTGGTCGCCCAAGTGAGGCAAGAGTTCACGGTCCAGCAACTGATTCACGCGTGCTTCTCGGTACTCTTTTTGCTGCCCTGCAGCGAATTTCTTCTCAAGCCATTGATGGCTCTCCTCGGTGGTGACCACTTTGTATTCTTCGTTGTCGTTCACTTCGTTGATGTTGGCCACGATGAACTTGAATGAATCGGTGTTTCCGGCGATGGCCTGGAAAATTTGTTGGTCGTTCTCTACGCCAAGGGCTCGCATGAGGAGGACGACAGGGATGGCGGTGGTGCCGGCCGTGCTGATCTTCACCATGAGCATGCCGTCACGGCGCTTTTCGACGGTCAACGGCTTCCGCATGCCGTCTTTCTGAGAGAAAATCTTGGCCACTTCGGTTTGCTTCGCATACCGCTTGTTGATTTCCACGGTCACCCGGTTTGGAGCGAGGTCCTCCATCGAGATAAGGACGCGTTCGGTTCCGTTGATGATGAAGTAACCACCAGGGTCGAGCGGGTCTTCGCCCTTCTTACGAAGGAGGTCGTGCCATGTTCCCTTGTCCTCGTTGGAGGTGGTGGGGGCAAGAACTCGGTCTCCAGCGATGTGCTTGGGGTGGAGGTTGCACCGTTCGGAGCGAACCATGATGGGCATGGAGCCGACGGGAACGCCGGCTTCAGTTGGCGATGGGACGCCGTTGCGCTTGATGGTGAAATCGATGGTCACGGGTGACATGTAGGTGAGCTTTCGCAAGCGGCACTCCATGGGTGTGGATGGGTTGAGCGCACCGTTTGCTTCTTTGACGGTAGGTTGGCCAAGTTTGACATTTTTGAGGCGAATCACGATGTCCTGGTCGTGTACATCGAGTTTGATGTAACCGCCCTCGTCGTCGTCAAAGTCTTCGTCGGTTCCAACGCGGATGTTGCGGATGATGCGCTCCATACGAGAGATGGCGTTTTCGGATGCTGGAATGCAATCGTTGTAGGATGCCAGTTGGTGGTTGACCAGGCTGCGTTCTTTGAAAAATGATTGAATGATTTCTTGCATGTTGTTGGCCTCCTTCAGTTCCCCTCGACGATGAGTCGGTAAGCGATCGTTCGTCCAGCGGATGGTGACTGGCGAACGACTTTCAGCACGCGGTCAGCAATCCAGCCTGCAGCGAGCGGTTTGTAATCGGGGTCCGCCAAACTGGCGGCAGCGTCTTTTGCTTCTTCTGTTTCTTTGATGACCTGCACCACGGGGTCGGTGATCAAAATCTTGGGGAGCAGTTCTTTTGCGAGGCGCTCCTCGCCCGTTTCGGGGTCAGGTTGCATCATTTGCCACGGGGCCAATTCCTCCATTTCGATGGAAAGTTGCTCGTCGGGGGAAATGTTCGCACCGCCGACCAGTTCCTGGTGGGGGACCAGTACGTGGTTGAGGGCGTTGAATCGGGACGTGATTTCAGGGCGGTCCAAGTCGTCAATGGCCTTGGCTCGAATGGTGATTTTGGTGCTCTTTTTCGCAGCACGACGCCGGGAGCCTTGCTCGGCAATGATGTTCATGGTGTTGATGAATTCTTCAGCATCTTTGGAAACGCCGAGGGTGGAAGCCACGTCGTCGTGGCTCATGTTCTTGATATCGGTCATGTTTCGGTCGGTAGCGAGTTTGTGAGCGTACTCTTCGGAGACGCCGAGTTCCATCAACCGCTTTTTCGTTGCACTTTTTACGACCATTTTTACACCCCGGATCGCCCTCCCACACAGAGCCTGCAGCCCAGTCAGGCGGGCCCGACGGGGTTCGAACCCGCGACCATCGGATTAAAAGTCCGACGCTCTACCTGACTGAGCTACAGGCCCAATGTAGCAACTTGGGCTTTTGGTCCGACCTTCATGGTGTTCTTATACGTTTCGTGTTGGAGGTGAGCCATGCACCGCAGCGGGCCCGGAGAATCATCTTCCTCAGTTTGTGGCGTAAACGGCCACAAAGGGGAGAAAACACTTCTTCTTGCGGTCGGGCATCCATAGGCCTATGAGGCAGCGTCCACCGGTGAAGCATGTGAAGCCAGCCCCGCCGTTTGACCGCAGTCATGCCGACCGGGAAATCGAGGGTCTGGCACGCTCGGCCGAGGTTGTGGTGTGGACCGACCCCTTCGGTTCCAAGTTCACGGTTCCAGTTCCGCCGACCG
The DNA here is from genome assembly GCA_030827745.1 of Candidatus Poseidonia sp. Lineage (GTDB taxonomy): Archaea > Thermoplasmatota > Poseidoniia > Poseidoniales > Poseidoniaceae > Poseidonia. Next base: position 2,072 of record JAURDW010000007.1, on the reverse strand, counting down.
TGTACCCTCCGCGGGAGGACACCAACTTGCTGGCAAAGGTGGTTGCACGAACGTTTCCTCGGCCCTCCAGCACATGGCTGGAAATCGGTTGTGGCAGTGGGGTCCTGACGCTCTTTGCCGCTCGAAACGGCTGTTTGGTGACCGCATGCGACATCAATCCCTTTGCAGTCGCAGCGACAAAGCGACTGCTGGCCTCTGAGGGCGGCCGAGGTGAAGTGCTCGAAGGAGGCCCTGGTCCGTCCAAGGATGGCGATGTTTCCCAATGGGGAGGCAATCGCCTCTACGACACGGTCGTTTGGAACATGCCCTATCTGCCGGCACCCGGCGATGAGGCCCTCCATCTCGGGCCGATGGAAGAAGCGGGAATGATCGACACCGGCCGAAGAAGCCTCTACGACCGATTCCTTGACATCCTCGCAAACGGGAGCCTGCTTCATGCTACAGGCACCGCCTATGTGGTGATATCGTCGCTCCACATTGGTGATACGGCGTGTGAGCGGGCATGGTCCCGTGGGCTTGCAGCGAGGGTGGTCGAATCGGAGCATTTTGAGGATGGCGAACGGCTGTTTGTCGTCCAAATCTGGCGGCCATATGCCGGTCGCTCCTTGGAGGTTGTTGAAGAACTTCCGTCCACAAATAGCACGCTGCTCGCCACCGATGCGCCCGTTGGGACCAGTCTTCGGGCCCTCCGTCAATCAGCGGGGAAGGGCCAACGAGGGCGTTCTTGGGCGTCCCTTGACAACGCGTTCATGGCCTCGTGGAAAATAGGCGAAGGACCGGTCTTGCCCCAGCCAACATGGGGCCAAGTTCGTTTAGGGGCGGCGATGACCCGCCTCTTCGAGTATCTGGCTGGTCCGAACCATAGTTCGGCTGTTTGCATGAAATGGCCCAATGACCTCTACGTGTTGGCTGGCGAAGGTGGGTGGAGAAAGGCCGCCGGCACGCTCATGGAAGGTGTAACAAAGGGCGCCAACACGGCCGTCGTGGTTGGCCTTGGACTCAACACAAGCGTTCCGAAGGGGGTTGGCTTCGGTGGCCTCGATTTGTTGGGCCTTGACCTCTCGTTGTTTGAGCTCCACAACGCAATTCATGCCCTTGTGGCTTCGGTTTTTGAGAAGCACGGTGAGCAAGCTTGCGAGGTGGAGCGTGAAGTCGTTGAGGCCGAGGTGTTGCGAGGCGGATATCTCCTTGGCCCCATCCTCTATAGAAATAAAAAACGGAGCATTTTGGGATTAAATCAGGAAGGGGAACTCGTGTTGGACGGCGGCCTTACCGTTGAGGACGGCAACCTGCTGACCTGGTCAAACATCTAACTCGGCGTCTAGAGGCTCCTCTGTTTCCTCGTATGCCTTTCGCTGGTAAATCCCAAAGGCGAGGAAAAACGCTCCGAGAGGGAAAGGGAGAAGGTCGATCATCAGTTTTCGGTCAATGTCGAGGGTTAAGGTGGCTCCTACGCCTTTGGTGTCCACTTCGTACGTGTAGTATCCGCCTTGTTCTGCTTCGAGCGTGCGTTGAGCGGAGTCGCCCGCCGCCAAAACAACGGATTCTGCGCTGATGATGTTCTCGTTTTCGTCATAGAAAACCAATCTCACCGTCGTTTCGTTCTCAACTTCAAACGTGATGCTAAAGGCATCACCTTTCATCATGGATGCGCCGTTCGTGTACGCTTCAGCACCTTCCTCCAGCACCACGGGCGAGACCCAAGCGTGCATGAAGAGGGCCCCCAACAACAGGGTGGTTCCGGTGAGGATGAACACCTCGTTCATCTTCATCTTCGGTGCCGTGCCGCCGCCTGCCATGTTAACGTCGAAGCGGAGTTTGCTCTTGATTCTCTCGGCGTCGCCTTCCCGAACAAAGGCCGTTGGGTTGAGCATCACCTTCGTTTTGGTTGAGGAAGGCCTAGGCGTTCCCTCACAAGTCGAATCTTTCCGCTGGCCGTGAGAGATTGAGCCCCAAGAGCCTCAATTTCGCTTTCGGTTTCCAACATGGTTCGGAGGAGAGGGTAGGTTGAAAGCGGGGTGCGAACGATGCCCAGCCCTTCGTCCAACGAACGTGAATCCACCTTCTCCGTG
>JAURDW010000079.1 GCA_030827745.1 Candidatus Poseidonia sp. | reverse complement strand
ACTTGGTCGGGAACGGTTCACATCAAGCGAACCTGTCGCCCCATCGGGCGAAGGCGGCCCGCTCACGTTCACGGCTGAATTCACTGCCCAACTTGGCCTCCACTCGTTTGAGTTGGTGCTCGATGTGAACGGGAACATCAGCGAACAGCGAGAAGACAACAACCGTGCAACGGCCGATTTCTTGGTGGTAGAACCCTACGTCGCAGAACTCAGCGGACCTCTGGACCCACCCCGAGTGCTTCCTGGAGAGCAAGAGACCATTGACATCATCGTCACCTCAACTGGATCACGAACCGCCGATTGGTCCCTCACCTACACCGATGACGACCTCCCAGAAGACTGGACTTTTGCTCCTTTGGTTGGTCAACCGATGACGTTCGAACTTGTCCCCCAAACCCCACGGACCGTATCTTTTGAAGTCGGCGTGCCACAAGGCGAGCTCGGCGATGCTTCCGGTGTGGTCTCGCTCCTCCTGACCTTGGGCAGCGATTCAACGGTCAACGTGAGTTTGGAACTGCCGTTGGAAGTGTTGCGAACACGAGGTTTGGATTTAACCGGTCCCCAGGGCCTCAATGCATCGCAGGGCGTGGGTCGTCCGGGCAATGCAGCCAAAGCATGGTTCATGGTCGAAAACTTGGGGAACGCTGAGGAGACCACGACCACCATCACATGGTCGGCCCCTTCATGGGGTGGGTCACCTTCGATTTACGACACCGTTGGGAACGAACTCTTCAGCATCACCCTTGCACCCGGTGAAGCAAAGGAGCTTGTTGCTCATCTCCCCACCCCCGCTTCAGCAAGTTACGGAACCTCGACCGAATCCACACTCACGATGTGCATGGGAAGTGGAGAAAATGCTCTCTGCGAATCCATGCCGTTTGTTTTCACATCGCAAAAATTCGTCCTTGACCCCAACCACCAACGCTCACTCCCCGACGCCACCCTCACCTGGATCCTCACCGGCACGCTGCCCAGCAACGGGATGACCCAGTGGAACATGGCCGAGTTGGGTTTTCTCGAACCAGGATGGGCATGGTCTTTCGCAGGTGATTGGTCCATGAACGGCACCTACCTGGAGGCACAAGGCACCCCTGGTCAAACCGTCACGGGTGAACTCCAACTTGTTTTGCCCATGAACGCCGAGCCAAGAAGGCACGCATTCGGAGGGGTAGACCCCAACGACGGCGACGCCATCTTCAACGCCTCCCTACATGTCTTGCAAATCTATCGGTCCGAGTTGTCGCTTTTGGAACCCGTCCTTCAAAATTCAGAAGATCTTGTATCCCTCAATGTATCAGAACCGCACCGTTTCCTTCTTTTTCTCAGCAACCCCGGGAACGGGCCCGACACCTTCACGCTCGAGGCAAGCGTTGACTCCAGTTCTGGACTTGCCCCGGAAGTATCGTTTACGTTCTACGACCCTGTGAAGATGTTAGGGCCACTCGCTACTGGAATTGGTACCGTTGATGTGCTCCTTTCGGAGGATGTCCCTGCCCAAGTTCCCTTCGAGGTGACGTTCACGTGGACTTCCGAAGGCGGGCGTGATGTTGTTGATGCCGTCTCGGTCAATCTCCAAGCTGCACCCAGCCACGAATGGGAGGTGATTTCACGCAACGGCACCAGCCACGGGGCTGCGCCCGGTGATCTGCTCAACCTTTCAATGGAGGTCACGAATCTCGGAAATGCGGTTGACGCTCTCACACTCGCCCCGGTCATTGAGGTCAATGCCGTTGAGGGCGATGCTGCTTCGTGGCATGCAGAGGCTGTTTCTTCATCATTGCTGGCCATAAACGCAACGCAAACCGTGGAATTCAGTCTCTTCGTACCCGATGCGGCTTGGGCAGGAACACAAGCCGAGGTCACCTTGTTGCACATGGCCAACGGGTACGTCATCGGCGAAACGGTGCTGACCGTGGACGTTCTTACCGTCTCTGGCTGGCGATTGAATCTCACGGGAGCCGACTTGGAAATCGACCCCTCAGGGGAAAACCTCACCCTTCACCTCGAGCACACGGGCAACGCTCATGAAACAGCCTACTTCGCAAAAGCCGGTGCAGGATGGAACATTACGCTCCCCGGTGAAACAGAGGCCGTGGCACCTTATTCCAGCACCACTTTCACCGTGTTTGTTGAACCTCCAAACGACGCCGTCGCCGGGGAAATCGGTGTCCTCCGCATCCGAATTACAGGAAACGACACCTCCGGGATGATCGAGGAAGAAATTCCTGTTCGTGTCGGAGCAGAACCCAACATCCTCGTCGACCACCGCAGCACTTGGACCGTGAACGAGAGGGGTGGATATCCCACGGCATGGGTCCAAAATCTCGGAAACGACATTGCTCTTCTGAGCGTGGATGTCGATGGTCTCCCCGACGGATGGTCAACCGAACAGGGGACGCAGATGGTCTTGGCACCCGGTGACATTGAGGGCTTGCCCCTCCAACTCGTCCCAGCAAGCGATTGGAACGGTCAGCGCTTCTTGGTAACCGTGAACGTTCACCATCCGCTTTTGGGGACCCTTGCTCACAATTTGGAAGTCGCCTACGGTTCGGTTACTTGGGCGCAAAGCCCGGTGAAAGATGCCTATGTCGGCACCGTACAATCCATTGCGTACCACCAGATTGGAAACGGAGCCCTCTCCTCCTCGTCTGGGCTGTCCCTTACGATGGAAGGAGAGACCGTCAAATTCAGTCAACCCTCAACGACAGGAGAACACGAAGTGATGTTCTCAAACGGAGCCGAAACCAGCAACCTCTCGCTGTATGTCCTCCCCCGAACCTATCCGGAAGCGAGCATGGATTGTGCGTTTTTACCCGGAGTGTTTGAGAATCTAGGGCGAACCCCTGTGCGTGGAACCGTTGCTCAATGCGACCTCGTAGCGGACGATGAAGCGGCCTTGCGGGCCGTCATAACCTTCGTGACATCAAGGGGCGAGCGCATCCCCGTTCAGACCGACCTCTGGACGGTCAACACCGGGCTTCGAGAAACCGTCAACCTCAGCCTCGATGATTGGACGCCAGAACCCGGCATGTTCGACCTTGTATTGGTTGGGTTTGACCAATACGGCCGGGAGCTGGAACGGAAGGAAGTGGAAACCATCGCGAGAGCCGGAAACTGGAACATTGGTATCAACTCCCTGACAACAGACGGAGACATCACCGTGGGCATCCAACGAACAGGTTACAGCGTGCTCGAGCATGCCGTCTGCGAACTCAAGGTTGAGGCCTCGGGCGGGTGGAGCACCACCTATGTTGTCGACGTAGCTTATGCTGAGTTTGCCCCGGTGATTTCCATCGAAAACCCCGAGAAGATTGAGAAGGACGAGAAAATCACCGCAACAGTTGCATGCAATCTCCCGTTTGACCTGGACGACGACCCCAGCGATGACAGCACCAGTACGTTCTACAAATCCGAAAGCCTGTTGAGCGTTTCATCCAACGACGCCGGTTGGATTTTCGGGATAGCAGCCCTCATTTTCGCAGGTGCATGGTTTGGTGGCATGATCCGGCCCCAAGGCAACGCTCATCGTGAACAGCAGGGAGTCGCCCGAAATCCAAACAGAACAACGGACCAATACGAAGAAGAAAACATTGAGGCTTCCGAGAGCAGCAAACTCCAATCGCAACCCGAACCTGTCGAGGACGATTTGGACATCCAAGTCCATATTGAGGAAACCGAAAAGGAAGAACCACCCTCGCCCAGTCCTGAAACCTCAGAACAGGTGGTGGAGGTCATTGAAGTGGTCGAAGAAGAGCCTGAGCTGCCAGCGACGGCAAGCGGTCGTCTTGCTTCGCTCCGTGAGGAAATGGATGAAACAAGCACAGTGAACGAAAAAGGCTCCATTGAAGACAGGATGAAGGATTTCTTTGGGGAGCGATGAACCTCGAGAAAGCAAGGTCTTAACCGAGCGGTTCCCGCCCGATTATCATGGACGAAAGAGCGCTCTCCACGACTTCTCCATTTTACACCCTGGACGCCTTCAACGGTGAGCGAGCCACCGCCGTGATGTTGGCCATTGAAGCCGCCATGCAAGGGAACGGTCATCTCTGGGAAGAACTGGTCAAAAACGACGATTCGTTAGCCAAACGATTGCGAGACCAAGGCCTTGAATCCCCCGAGTCTTTTCGCAGCATTCAGTGGGACAACGCCATGCTGTTGTTCACTGCATGCGTGGAATTGACCAACGACGGGCGACCCCTTGCACTGGGCGAAACCCTAACACGAGAACGCTTTGGGAGGTTTCCCTACGGCAACGGTTCCGCCATGGCGTACCTGCTTGAACACATTCGACCCAATCGGAGCATCACCGATAACGACGGTCAAGCTCTCTACGACCGAATGGTAGACGGACTTGAGCACTTATCGCATGCTTGTCAAGACGCATACAGGGGCCACGACCGTTATGAGAACGGATTTGGTGGTATGCAAATCCACGGATACCTCACAGCGGAAGCGGTCCAGCAGCTTCGAAAAGATTTCGCATCCAGGGCTTGGACAGCATCGTATGACGAGCCTTTGGACGGTGGTGTGGGAGACGTTGCCAAACACCTCTCGGCTTTGCTCAAGGCAGCTGAGCGTCGCCGAGTTGGTCTCGCCTTGCGCACGCACCGCTGATCAGAACGTTTGCGAAGTCAAGCGCTCGTACATGGAAGCGTAAAGATTGGCGGTCTCATCGATAACTGACTGAGGAAGAGCGGGGATTGGAGGCTCATCGGTGCCCGCATCACGTGCTTGTTTCAGTGCTGTTTGATGACCGGTTCCAATGTAATGCGAGCGGACAAATTCTTTTGATAATTCAATGCATTCACCGTTTTCATAGGCTGCAGCATCCCACCAACGGTCCTCAT
>JAURDW010000078.1 GCA_030827745.1 Candidatus Poseidonia sp. | reverse complement strand
AAGAATGGCCACGGTTACCGCAACGGCCAAGACCTTCGGCAAAGAAGAGGTTTTCTCGGTCTCTTCAGCATCCAAACTTCCAGAGTTTTGCGGGAGGTCGGGGACGATTTTGGCTTCTTCGGCCGGAAGGGCGCTTTGAGCATCCCAATAAGCCTGTTTGGCAGCCGCTTCCGCTTCCAGTTCAGCTTGCAGGCGGGCTTCCTCGGCAAGCCGTGCCTCTTCGGCAAGCCGTGCCTCTTCTTCGAGACGTTGCCGCTCCTCTTCCTCGAGGCGGAGGCGTTCGGCTTCCTCGGCTTGACGCTGGCGTTCCTCCTCTTCAAGGCGGAGGCGTTCTTCCTCCTCTGCGCGAAGACGTTCTTCCTCTTCTCGTGCTTTTTGTTCGGCTTCTGCAAGGGCGCGCTTGCGTGCTTCCTCCTCGGCAGCAAGGCGGATGCGTTCGTTGAGGGCATCTGCATTCTTGGTTCGGTATCTTGTCAAAATCGCCTCGCCCATGTCGACGTACTCTTCTTCCGATATCTCGGGAACTTCATTTTTTGTTGTGGCAAGCAGACGTTCAATGTCATCAAGCCTGAACACGCCCTCGTGACCGTTCAAATTTTCACGAAAGGCCTTGTAGAACGTTCGTTGTTCAGCCGAAATGGCTCCGTCCTGCGTCATGAAGTCTTGCAGCGCCGTGAGAATCTCGGTCAAGTTGAGTTCATCGACCGTCTCCAAGATGCAAGCCCCCTACGGTTTGCCTTCTCACGCACTTGTCATCAAGTTTTTCTCGCATTCTGCAAGGCGGGTCTTTGCGAGTTGGTGGTCGGGCTCAAGGGTGAGGACGGCTTTCCACGCCGTCTCGGCTTCCTGGTGGCGCCCCAGGCCGTGATGGTGGGCTGCAATTCGAAGTCGAGCATCGAGATGGTGAGCATCGCACCGTGCAGCGGCTTCAAAATCCGAAAGGGCATTGTCAAGCATGTTGAAATGAAGGTAATACAATCCTCGTTGATGCCATGCAGGTGCGTGGTCGGGAGATTGCCGCAGCGCTTCATTGAGGGGGGCTTCAGCCCGCTCGGGGCGGTCCATGCTCATGTAGCACGCTGCGAGTTGGGTGAGCGCGTGCGTGTGGTGGGGTGCGTGTTCAAGCACTTGTTTGAAGGCTTTTGAAGCGGATTCCCATTGCGCAAGGTGCATGTAAGCATCTCCCTTTCGCACGCGGGCCACGGCGAGTTGGGGGGCAAGGTCCAGCAGATGCTCTGCGTCGTCAAGCGCCGCCTGAGCATCGTTCAAGCCCAGCGTTACCGAACTTCGGTTAAGGCGAGCACGGATGTGGCCCGGGTCGAGGGTGAGGCAATCGCTGTAATGGTACAGCGCCTGTTTAAGGTGGCCCTTCGAGGCGGCAATGTTTCCTCGAAGGTAGGCCGTGGTTGCGTTTTGGCCGTGCACTTCGGCTGCGTCAACATGGAAGGTGGCCCGTTCAATATCGCCGCTGTCCAAAGCCAGCAAAGCGGCTTCACAAGAGACCGAGGGGTTGTTTTCAGACATCAAGCGGCCGGCTCGAGACAACGATTCTTCCGCCGTTTCACGGTGACCCAGCAAGCGTTGGGTTCGTGCAAGTCCCAACCAAGCCATGCCAAGTTCCCGATTCAATGCCAGCGCACCTTCAAAGGCGTCCAAAGCGGATTGAAGGAGGGTTTCGTCGGTTTTCCCGGTACCGTCTCGCAAACGGTCGGATTGCGCAAGATGGAGACGTCCCTCAACCGCATGCAAGAGCGCGTGATCAATCCCGTCTGGGGTGCCTGCCAGCATGGCGTCGGCGTCTTCAACGCGGTGCTTCATCAGGTAGTGGGAAGCGATGCGGGCGCGAAGTTCACCGTTGCTTGGTTGGTGCTCAATCGCTTTCAAGAGCGTCTCTTCAGCGGCCACCGGTGAGCCTTCAATCTCCAGCAATTCTGCTTTCAAGAAGACAGCGTCCACTCCGCCGGCGTCCAGCGCTACTGCGTGGGTAACCGCTTTCAAGGCGTCCCTTTCGTTGCCTTGCCGCTTGGCCAGAAGGCGAGCCTTGAGAGCCCACGCCTCACCGCATTGGCGGTCGAGCGTGAGGCAGCGCTCGTTGGCTTCCAGCGCAACTTCCTCCTCGCCCTCGGCTTCCAAGAGCTGAGCGTAGTGCAACCAATCTTCTGAGCGGCTCGGATCTTCTTCCAAGGCCTGAAGGATGGCTTCGATGGCTTCTGTTCGAGCGCCTGCTCGCGCTCTGAGACCAGAAAGCAAGGAACGGTCAGCGGCCGTATCGACGCCCAAAGCTTCCAAGCGGCGAACGGCGCGTTCTGCGCCGTCATCGCCTTGCGAGGCCAGCAAGTGTGCGTGAGCCCGCAACAGATCCGGGTCGTCGGGCGTGATTTTCATTCTCGCTTCGAGCCAGTGTCGGTACAGGTCGTCGTCGCCCCGAAGCCGGGCGATGTGTTCCAACCCCTCCAAAACCGAGAGGTGTCCCGGCGACCGCTGATACGCCACGCCAAGGGCGAGGTCTGCCCAGTCATAGTGGTGCAACTGGCTTGCTGCGAGGCCCAAACGGTGCGCTGTATCGCCGTCCAAATGCAACATGTCCACCGTGATGCTCTGCCGTTCAAACACGGCGAGCAGACGGCGAAGCAAGGCTGCATGGGTGACCGAAAGGAAGGTTTGTGGCTCGTCACCGATGCCTTGGTGCTGAACGATCGAGCGGAGCACGTTGCAGGCCTCGTCAACGTTCACAACGGCCTCCGTTCCACCTTCATGGCGAAGGAGAAAGTCGTGGGCAGAAAGAGATGCATCGATTTCTGGATGGATGGCTCGCAGTGCACCCATGGTGTCCTGAACTGTGTGAAGGTTTTGAGCAAGTTCATCGTTCGCTGTGTTCACCTGCTGAAAATGGGCGGCTTGCGATTCTCGGAGCACGGTTTGCATGTCGAGGAGACGAATCATGCGTCGATGGACGGTGAGCATCCAATAGCCCGTGGCTGCCGCGGCAGCCGTGGAAACCAAACCAAGACCGAGAACAAACAAACTCATTGCCCTCCACCGCGCCTTCGTGGCTTTATGGTCTGCGGAAGATAACAAGGCAAATGGTTCAGTTTCAAGACCCCGATTTCACCGCCGTTGGAAAGCAACGGGCGAAGAATCCATGCTCAGCGGCATCATGACCGCTCATATTGAAAACCTCCCGTATCCCGTGGGCCTTCGGGGACAGATGGACGAACCAAGCGAGCTGGAACGCGAAGTGGCCCAGCGCCTTGCCGCCCTGGAGCGTTTTGGGTTTGATGGGGAGCGGATGCTCCGCTTCGTCAACGAGCATCCCGACGGTGCTTTGGCTCGTCTGGAATGGCTCGACGGGCGCCGTGAAGTGGCTTCGGAAATTGAGGACAGAATCGTCGGTCTCTCCGAAGTTGTTTCGTATGGCCTTGAATCGGTGGAGGCTTTTCGCACCGAGTTGAGCAATCCGTTCGAAATGGATGATGTTCACCGGGCGTTTGAACGGGCGGTCCGAAGCGTGGCGTCGTGGGAACCCCCCCTCAACCGTGTTCGTTCGTTGTGGCATCACGCAGGGCTCGGCGAAACATGGAACCTGCTCTATCGCCGACTGGCGGGGCTTGACCCCTCGAGCAGTCCTGCGGTTGAACTCCTCCACCACCTCTTTGGCGAGCCTGAACGGTACGATGAAATGTTTCGCCACCTCGAAACCGTGGAAGAAGATGAGCGGCGACAACGCGCCGTCATCAAAGAAGGTGTTGCCGAGCTTCGCCAGCGGGGCATGGACGTGGGTGATTTGGCCTCCGCGTCCCTCTTGGATGCGTTGGGGGCCTTGGAAGACTGGCAGGCCTTTCATGACGAACGGGAACGGGTCCGACTCTCTGTCGCTCAGTTCATCGAGCCTTTTGATGCAGACCTTGCGCTTGAATTCTCGACACGTGTTCACGGTCTTCTCCAGCCAAACCAACGGGCCGAACTTGGGGGGCTCAAAGAGGAAGTCGCTCATCTCGCCCACACCCTTGAGGAACGGCGCAAAGCGCTTTCTCATCGTCTTGCATCGTGGCGCAGCAAAGGCGTTGTTTTCCCCCATGAAGGTGAACTTCGCCCGGGAGATTTGCTGGAATGGGAAACCAATCACGACATGGTCGAAGCCTCGGTCGAGAGCCATTTGGCGGTGGTGGAACGGTGGAAACGCTTTGCCACGTATTGGCCTTCCCGAACCGCCGCATCGGAGCATCTCGTTGGCCATTTGGACAAGACGGAAGCGTTGTTGGAAGCGGTGGAAAACTTGGATAATCTTTGGAAGAAGGTGGAGCTCGATGCCCTTGATGTTCTCCAAGGTTACGAAAACGCTGGGCTTGATGTCGCTGATTGGCGGAACCTCGTGTTTGAGGACCCTCTCCATGCGCTTGAACGGTTGACCTCAACGCGGTCCGTTTGGGAGAGGAGAGTGGTCCTTCTCCGCCGTCTCGGTGAGATTGATGTTTCATCCTCCGGAATGGACGATGTGGATGTTCGTCGTCATCTCCTTTCCAACGAAAACCTTGACGATGAAGTGCTTGACGAAATTGAAGAATTTACACAACGGCTTGAGCGAAGGCAGGCACGCCACCGGACCATGCTGGAGGATGAATTGGCCGCCGTTCGAAGAGCGGGGAGGCTCGTTGAAGAACGAAACACCGACCGTATGAGCCTTCAGGAATTTGAACGTTACATCGGCTCTCTTCAACGCCACCATCCAAGCACCTCTCCATCCGCAGAAGAAGGATTGAGCGCTTCCATGCTCAAAGCCCTCAAAGATGAGCTTCAACAACTGGCAGAACAGGGTTGGTTGGTCGGGCATTGGCTTGACCTCGTTCCGGGGGATGCGATGGACGTCGCTCGTTCCCTCAGCCAAGCGCGGCCTTTCATCGCAACCCATGATGCTCTTCGTCGTCGGTTAACCCGCTTGCCATGGGCGAATGACGTCCGTTTAGCCGCTAAGGTAGAATTG
>JAURDW010000077.1 GCA_030827745.1 Candidatus Poseidonia sp. | reverse complement strand
TGGGGGTGAACGTTTCGGTAATGTTGCCTGTGTTGACAATTTTCATCGTGATGCTTCCCCATTCCCCCGGAATGGCACCCGTTGTTGATACGCCTTGTGCCGAAACATTGTATTCACTGGGCCGCACTTTTTGATCGTACACCATCACGATGTCATCGATGTAAAATCCGAGGTCCGTCCCGGTTGCATCTGAAGTGAATTCGTACTTGAACTGCGATGTGCTGTGAAAGAGGTCTTGGGCGACCGGCATCAACGGCGACGAGGCCCCTTTGTTGTTGAAGCTGAACGTTTGCCAGTTGGCGCCATCAGCAAAGGTTTGGTCAATTGTGCCGGATACGGAACCGATTTCGCTCCAGGCTCCGAAGGCGTTCCTCCCGTACATGGTGAGTTTGTCGTTGGCAGCAGAACTTCCCGTGTAGAAAAACGACAAACCGTTGGTCCTCGTTGGATTGAGAAGAGCGTCGGAAAGGTCCATCACAGGCGTGGTCATGCTCGCCATCATGTTGTTGTTGTACGTTGAACTTTGCCCGTTGCCTGCATGGCAACTCCTTCCTTGGGATATCGATGTGTCCGTGCTGAGCGCCCAACCGCCGTTGAGGGCCCAGGCAGCCGTTGAATCGCAATTGAAGTAATCCGAGCCCACGGTGAACGGACCATTGTAAGCATCGTTTGATGGTACATCGTCTGAGACCGTGGACGTCGCTCGAACCACAACGGTGTGATTTCCTGCGTAGGTCGGTGTGATGGGTACCGTGATGGTGTTGCTGTCGCCCCCGCCCAAGGTTGCCATTTGGGTGCTCTCGTTGACGAATTCAAAGTACGTGTATTCGTTGTGCAGAAGTAGAACATTCACGTCGATGACGCCCGATGAAGCGGTTCCAATGTTTTCAACGGTGATGGTTAGCGTGGATGATACATTGAGCATCCCGTCGATAACATAGAGTTCAGCAGGCCGATTAAAGCCCAAAATCGGATGGTTTGATGAGAACATTTTGTATTTTGACGCATCCGAACTGCTCGTGTAGGCCACCGCTACATCGGTGACGAGTACATCCACGCCTGTCGGATTGGAGGGGCTTTTCGCCAAGGATTGATCTTTTGTTAACACGCTCACAGAAGGACTTGCCGACATGCAGAGAAGAAGGAGCAAAAAGGCAAGGGCTGTGAACCGTCTCATGTCGCTCGTTTAGGCAAAGTGCCTCTATGTATTTAGGAGCGATGATGCACCAATTAGCAGAGGTTTGGCTAATTTTTTCACCAAGCATACCTCAAACCTAGTCGGTTTGAGATAGTTCAGCCTCCACAGAGGCGTTCGAGAGGGTGAGTTTCGCCTCATCGCGTCTCTCTTTTGCACGGGCCGCAAAATACACGGTGAACGAGGGAATGAGAACCATGGAAAAACAACCGACCACGGCTGCGAGGGCCCAGAGGAATTCCGTGGCTGCGTCCACCGAAAACACCTCAACAGACGAAAAGGCCTCGTTCACCGTCTCTGCGGTCAAGCCTGGTTGGGTTGACCGGTTCCCTTGTTCTATGAGCTCAACACGAATGAGCGAGGGGCTGTGCGTGTAGGCGATCATCGCTCGAGATTTTTCCTCCGCCTCTCCCAAATCTTGAGCGAAAACGCTCCCGTTGGTCCTTCGAGCAGGATCGACCGAGGTGAGGGCGTAAAACCTCATGTCACCTCCATCTTCGCTGGTTCGTTCATGGCTCGATTCGTGCGCACACTGTTCGGCACACGAAAATTCGTCGTCATGTGGGTTGCTCAAATCGTAGGTGGATCCCAAGAGTTCGTGACTGAAGAGCTTCGCACCGTTGGTGACTCTGAGCACGGTGCCGGCTGACACTTCGGTGGCCGTCACGTTCACCCATGTTAAATTGGAGCCGCTTGCGCTGATCTGCCAGGCCCAAGTGGTGGTGTTGGCGTCCTCATCGAAGGTGCGGACGACGTTCTCATCGGCTTCGGAACCCGTGTATTCGTTCACGGTTGCCTCGGTTTGGTAAATGTAGACGGATGGGGAGACTGTGGCGCCATAGACGGCGTACGAAAGCATGAATATGAGCGTCAAGGAGAGCCCGATGAGTGTCCGAAGCAGGTTCGGATTTTGCGCCAAAGCCTTCTTCATGAGTTGATGGACCCGCAGGGCGTTCAAGAAGGCTTGCATCTGGCGAGAAATGCACGGGCATTCAAGACCGAAGAATCGCAGGCCTGAGCCGTTCTTTTCATATAGGGGCGGACGGTCGCCATGTTGCTTGGTGTTTCACAATGACGACCGTCTATGACATTCCTGCAGACATTTTCAACCCCGCCTTGGCCAATGAATTGGCAAAGAACGAGACCATCACCATGCCCGAGTGGGGCGATTATGTCAAAACGGCCGTTGACCGAGAACGCCCACCTACGCAATCCGATTGGTGGTATCAACGAACGGCCGCCATCCTCAGGAAGGTTGCTCGCAACGGCCCCGTTGGCGTTACCCACCTCGCTCAAGCATTTGGGGGCAAAAAAGACAACGGCGTCATGCCCAACACGCCCGGCGTCGCCTCCCGACACATCATTCGCACGGCTCTTCAACAACTCGAAGACGCCGGCCTTGTTGAGAAAGTTCTCAAGAAGGAAATCGAAACGGAAGACGGAAAACTCCAACTCTACCACGGGCGCTGCGTGACGGCTGCGGGCCAAAGTCTCGTTGACAACGTCGCACATGCCGTCCGCAACGAGGCGGAAGCCATGTACCCCGGTCTGGACAAATACTGAACGGAGGAGAGGACGTGACTACCATGGCTGCTACCCAGGACGACGAACTGGCAGCCATCCGTGCACAACGCCTTCAGGTCATGCAGGACCAACTTGCGCAACAAGCACAAGCTCAGGTCGAAGCTGCAGAGCAAGCCCAGCAGACCGCCGCACACAACGCCAACCTTGACGGCATGATGCGCAAGTTCCTCTCGTCCGAAGCACGGTCCCGCCTCGCCCGGATAGCCCTTGTCGAGCCCACCCGGGCTCAGACCATCAAGGAACACATCGCAGCCCTTTGCCAGGCTGGCGAAATGAACATTCCAGTCTCCGATGCAACGATCAAATCGTTGCTTGCCCAACAGTCAAAGAGCCGCAGCAATGCGTCCATCCGAAGAATCTGAGAAGGTGCTCGAAATGTCAAAAAACAAACCAGCAGCAAAGAAAATCCGCCTTTTGAAGGCAGGCAAACAGAATCGGCGTGTCCCCGTCTGGGTCATGCTCAAAACCGACCGAAACACGGTTTCGCACCCAAAGCGACACCAATGGCGACGCAGCAAACTGCAGCGATGAGGTGATGAGTCATGGCACGCGCAAACGAATCCGAACTCATTGTCCCCCTCAGGAATGCATGGAACATCACCCGGTACAAGCGGGCACCTCGCGCCATGCAAATTATTCGCGAACAGGTCATCCGTCACCTCAAAGTTCGGGAAGATGAAGAACTCTACATCGACCCCGAGGTCAACGAATTCATTTGGAAGCGGGGCATTGAAAATCCGCCTCGAAAAATCCGTTTGATGGTCATTCGGCACGACGAACCCGACTTTCCGGTTGAAGTCAAATTGATGAAGGAGTGAGTGCAATGGGAAATATTCGACCAAGTTTTATCAAAATCCGAGCCATTCGCCTTTGCGAAGAACACGGTGAGAAGTTTACCGATGACTTTGACCACAACAAGCTCATGGTGGAGCAACTCACCGATGTTGGCTCCAACAAAAAGCTTCGAAATTGGATTGCAGGTTACGTTACTCGTTACCGGAACCGTCGCACCGATTGATGGTGTTCTGAGTGACGCTTTGGGTTGACTGGGACCGTCAACCTGTCAGTGTGCATGCTCAAGAAGCCGCCATCCTTGAACGCTTGATTCTCCACCTGCGCAACCAACACAATGTCCGAAAACGATCCATCGTGATGGCTGACAGAGAAAACGATGGTTTTCTCTTCTTCATCTACCAGGTTTGTGACCCTCGCTGGATTGCCTCCTTCCTTGACCAGTCTTTTGAGGAGGGAGCATGATGGGCGAACGCCTCTCGCTCCCCCTCCCTCGTGGAAATGTTGAGATCGTCGTGGTGCTGGTTGGTGTCACGCATCCTGGAAATCTTGGCGCCATCTGCAGAGGGATGCTGAATTACGGCTACGCAGATTTACGCTTGGTCAATCCCAAATGTTCGGTTGATGATGACGAAACGCGGGCTCGGGCAAAACACGCTCAGCGTGTTCTGGACGGCGCATCTCACCATACTGGACTCGAAGACGCTGTTCGTGATTGCCGGGCTGTAATCGGTACGTCCGGGAAGCGTGAAATCGGTGAAAAGACGTTGTTTCGACATTACCTCTACCCTTGGGACATGGTCGCACGAGAAGAACGCGCTGGGGGGAGGGTTGCCCTTGTGTTCGGAGAGGAGGGAAAGGGCCTCTCCAAAGAGGATTTGACAGCCTGCGATTACTTCGTGACGCTGCCAACATGGGAAGGTTATCCCATAGCCAATCTGTCCCACGCCGTGAATGCATTGCTGTACGAGGCTCATCGAGCGCGAGTCTTGGCAGACCAAGGAGTGGACCCTGCTCTCCCAGATATTGTTCCCGTTGACCAGGTGCTATCACCAGAGCTTCGCAAAACCCTCCTTGATGCTCTTTACCAATTTTCTACAAGCCTCAGTGGATCCCCTGAGAAAATAAAATCCATTGAGCAGACACTGAAACGTACGTTGCTCAAAGGAACACCCTCCAACGAAGAATCAACCCGGGTCATCGGTGCCTTGGTTGAGGCTACAACAGCGTTGGAGTTTAGTTCTGGTGATCCGAATTGGCAGAAAGACCACCGGCGTAAATTACGCTGAGGGTCGCCATGTCGCTGTGGATTTCGGGGTTTCCCTGCAATGCATCGCCACCAATCGCAATTGGTTTCCATAAACCGAACGTATGTGTGGATGCACAGCCTCAAATGCCCATTTCGCAAGATTTTCCGCTGTGGGTATGAACGGAACGACCACCGTTCGATGTTCTTCTCCCATCGCCTTACATGCCAG
>JAURDW010000076.1 GCA_030827745.1 Candidatus Poseidonia sp. | reverse complement strand
CCCACACCCGGCTGGGGCGATGAAGGGTCGTTTGGCGTCGCTCAAAACATGGTCCGATGTTACGGCATGACCGACAACGTTCATGCGGGTGCTTACGTGTTGAAAGGCAGGGTGGTCCCGATGACGGGCGAAGCCGACGTCATCAACGAAGGTCATGTTCTGATTCAGGACGGTATGATCGAAGCGGTTTGGGGCGACACCGTTCCGTCCAACATTCAACTCACCAATGTCCCCGTTTTGGAAACCAACGGCACCATTTATCCCGGACTCATCGACCTTCACAACCACCTTCACTACAACCAGGCGCCCTTGTGGGACATGACGCCGCACCTCCCCGAAAACCAGCGCAATGCGTGGGGTGGCTACAACAACCGCTACGAGTGGAAAAACCATCCCGACTACAGCGAACAGGTGACGAAGCCGAAGATGCTGGTGCACTCAGGGCCCTACTGGAACATGGAGTCTCAAGCCATGAAATACATCGAGATGAAGTCCATCGTTGGTGGGACGACCGCCGCCCAAGGCAGCCCGAGCAACCCCGACGACAGCTACGCCACCGTCCTTGCAAGAAACATCGAGGATTACAACTTCGGCAGGGATGAAATTCACACAAAAGTCACCGAACTGACAACGGATTACGTGGGCAACCACATCAAAACTGGAAACGCCAGCGGGACTTTGGATGCTTGGTTTGTTCACATCGCCGAGGGTGTGGACGAGTCAAGCCGTGCCGAATTTGACATTCTGGTCAACAACGATTTGTTGGTTGGTGAACTGGTGCTGATTCACGGTGTGGCCTTGGGTCCCCGTGAATTCCAGCAAATGGCGGCCGCTGGCTCCACCTTGGTTTGGTCCCCCCTGTCAAACCTGCTTTTGTACGGGCAAACAGCGGACGTCGCTGCAGCCAAAGCAGCCGGCGTCCACATCACGCTGGCCCCCGATTGGGCGCCTTCAGGGTCAAAATCACCCCTCCACGAACTCAAAGTGGCCGACCTTTGGGACGATGAGATGTTGGGCGACCTGTTCACCGATTACGAACTGGTGGAAATGGTCACTTCCGGGGCTGCAAAGGCGACCAACTGGCAGGCCGATGTCGGCACCATCACGCCCGGGACAGCGGCCGACCTGGTGGTGGTGGACAACCTGCATGCCAACCCTTACCGCAACCTCATCAACGCCGTCGACCCCGATGTTCGCCTTTCCATCGTCGGCGGGTTGGCTCTCTATGGAGACGAGGACCTGATGACAGCCTTGAAAGGCGACGACCACGAGCCTGCTGGTCAATTTGGTAAAGTGCTTGACGTGACCTTCCTTGCTGCACCCGAAGGCGCTCAAACTTGGGCGAGCATTACCGAAAACCTCACCATGGCGATGCGTTTTGACTTCGAGGAAATGACCGCTGCCTTTGGCGATGCAACGGATTTCAACAGCGTGACATCGGGCATGACCGAGGTTGGGCTTGACCCGTGGTACACCTACGGTGACGAGAGGTACTTCGCCGTTATCAACGGCTCGGGCACGGCCAACGCTCAACTCAACATGGCGTTGCTCTACGACCGATACTACGACCGTGCTGAAACACTGACGGAAATCACCATCTTTGAGGACGTCGAAGCCCCCGCAGAAATCCCTTGCGCCGACGGCAGTTCGCCTCCGTGCACCACAAACGGGGAGGAGGAAGACGAAAACAACCCGACCGTACAAGATACGGAGCCCATCGATGAGAACACCACCGCCTCGCCAGAAGGGACCACCACCCCTGCCGACAACGCTCAGGCAGAGGAAGACGAAGTTGAACGAAACGCCATGCTGTTGCTCGGCGGCGTGGTTGCCGTGTTGTTGGTGGCCCTCTTTTTCATCTCTCGAGGTGACGAAGATGCACTGGCCGCCGAAGTTCGCATTGAGAAAATGTGGGACGAAGCATCAGGTGAAGCGCCGTTCGAAGAAGAGGAGAACTCGGTCAAACCCTTTGTCCCTGCGCCGCCTCCTCTGGCACATCTGCAAGAAGAGGAGTGATCAGGCCAAATCCCATTCGGGGCCGTTGGCCGTATCGGTGACAACGACACCGAGCGTCTGCAATTCGTCGCGGATACGGTCGGCCACGTCCCACTGTTGAGCAGAACGGGCTGCGCTGCGTTGAACCAACAAGGCCTCGACCCTATCGGCAAGTTCGGCTTTTCGAGGGTCCTCTTCAGGCTCAGCAAGCGCCACATCTTGGGGAGGCAAAACACCCAAAACGCGTGCAGCCGTTTCCTCCAAGAGTTCAACGGCGTAGCAGGCGAAAGCGTTTCTGTCGGCAGCCTCCAAGTCCCCGGACAACACTTTGGTGATTTCCCGGACCATGCCGAGCACCTTGGCAACGGCTTCACGCGAGTTGAAATCATCGTCCATGGCTCTGGCGAAGCCTTCACCCATTTTTTCGAGCAACCCCAATGATTTTGCAAGGGGGAGGGGCGAAGCCAAGTCGGCCTGCGGAAGGGCAACAGGGAAACCGTCTGTTCTCGCCTTGAGCGCCTCAACATAGCACGCCAACAACCGGTTGTAGTTTCGCTCCGCGTCGTTGAGGAGGGCTTCGTTCATGTCGATGGGCGACCGGTAGTGGGCGTTGATGAGGGCAAACCGGAGCACCATGGCGTCCACCTGAGCGAGGATGTCGCGAATGGTCCAGAAATTCCCTAACGACTTGCTCATCTTTTCTCCATCGATGTTGACAAAGCCGTTGTGAAGCCAATGGTGAACGACCGGTGCATGGCCCGTGTGGCACTCGCCTTGGAAGATCTCGGCCTCATGATGAGGAAAACGCAAGTCGTGACCGCCGCCATGAATGTCAAACTCCTTCTGGAAATGGTCCAAGGACATGGCCGTGCATTCAATGTGCCATCCCGGACGGCCCGGACCCCAAGGTGAACCCCACGTGGGTTCGCCGGGCTTCGCTGCCTTCCAAAGGGCGAAATCCTTGTGATCGCGCTTGCCTGAACCCGTCTCGTCAACACGACCTCCGGCTCCAGAACGAACGGCGTCAATGGATTGGCCGGTCAATTGGCCGTATTTCTCGGGGGCTGATTCAACGTGGAAATACACCCCGTCGTTGGCCTCGTAAGCGTGACCCTTGTCGATAAGGTCTTGTGTGATTCGCACCATATCGTCAACGTACTCGGTACAGCGGGGGTAGGCATCGGCCCGCAAGATGTTGAGGGCGTCCATGTCTTCGTAGTACGCCTCGATGTTCTGGTCGACAAGCGCCTTCCAGTTTCCATCCAGCTCGTTTGCACGGTGGATAATCTTGTCATCGATGTCGGTGAAATTTTGAACATAATGAACGTCATAGCCGCTGGATTCCAACCATCGGTGAATCAAATCAAAGGCCAAGTAGCAGCGGGCATGCCCCAAGTGACACCGGTCGTAGACGGTGACGCCGCAAACATACATCGAAACCTTGCCCGGCTCAAGGGTGGTAAAGTCCACCTTTTCTCGCCGGCGGGTGTCGTGTACACGAATCGGCATAGGCTTCACTTGCCCCTGCGTCGGTGCTGCACTTGAAGGTTCATACGGGGCCGGCCCGTCGCCCCTCCATATGGTGAACGAAGCACCTTTGCGTATTTTTGTCACCGGCGTCAACGGGCACATCGGGAATCACATCGTCCACGATTTACTCGCGAACGGCTACGCCGTGAAAGGTTCCGTGCGCGACCTTTCCGACCCGAAGAAAACCGACCACGTCCGAGCCCACGCCGTGGCGTTGGGGGGGGAAGACCGGCTTGAACTGGTCCAAGGCGATGTGTTGGACGCCGATGGCTGGACCGAACGGTTGGCGGGATGCGATGGACTTTTTCACACCGCCACGGTCTACGCTACGCAAGGCGAAGCAAACATCATTCTCGACACGGCCAACAAGGGAACATCCCACCTGCTTCACGCCGCTTCCGAGGCTGGAATTTCCCGGGTGGTCTACACCTCCAGCACCGCAGCCGTTGGTACGTTTCCCAAAGGCGAGGTAAAGGACGAGTCGGTGTGGAACAACGACACCTCGTTGCCCTACACAACGGCGAAAACCCAGTCGGAACGGTTGGCGTGGTCCTTGGCCGAGAAACTCGGCCTTGACCTGCGGGTGGTCAACCCTACGGCCGTCTTGGGCGGCGGCTTTGCTCGCCCTACGCCAAGCGTGGATTTCTTTGCGGATGCGCTGGCGGGGAAGTACCCGGTCGTTCCCAAATTCCCCATGGCGGCCGTCCATGTCAGAGATGTCGCCAAGGCCCATCGCCGAGCCTTTGAAGTCGACGAAGCCGAAGGCAGATTTGTCCTTGCCCCCCACACCAATTTGACGCTGGCGGGCATCTGCAAGCGTATTCGGGTGCTGAACCCCAAAAGCAAGGCCCCCAAGTTCGCCTTGCCCAATCTTCTCGTTCCCGTTGCTGTGTTCCAAGATTGGCTCGGTGGCCGCTTTGGTCGCCAGCGTTACCTGACCCGTGCCGTGGCACGGAACATGATGGGAGGGGACACCAACTACTCAAGCACCAAAGCCGAAGTCGTTCTCGGCATGCAATGGGAGGACCTTGATACATGCATCCAAGACACGGTCGACGCCTTCCAATAAGCCACCAGCAAGGGCTGAGGCTGGCCTCAGCAAGTTGGATCATCGCTGCATCCACCATCGCCCTCGCCACCCTTTTGCACGCCACGAACAACCCTCGAGCGGTTCCTTTTTTCATCTCAGAAACCGATCAAAAAGGGGCGGCAGACTTCGTTTTTACCGCGGGTTTGACCCTTGCAGGCCTCGTCCAAATGGCGTTTGCATGGCACCTGTATCACGAATTGGACGTTGAACGGGAGGCTTTGTGGAGGATAGCCACGTTCGTTGGTCTCTTCGCCGCAACCAACACGGTGCTCGTGGCTCATTTTGACATGTACGATTTCATCAATCCCCACATCTTCACGTCGATGTCGGCTTTTGGTGGCGGCATTCTTTGGGCCTTCCTCGCCCACGTCGGCTTGGGGTCCAAATCAACGGCGAAAGGCGGCCGCCTACGTCGCTTGGGGGCGGGTCTGTCGCTCGGTGGGTTTGCGGTGATGGTGGTGAGTTTCCAATTGGCCGTGAACACGTTTGACCCAACGGGTCTCAGCACCGAAGCCTTCCTCAACGAAGCCCAGGCGGGCATCCGCTTCGCTGCACCGGCTGAGTACCTCCTCGTCGCAGGCTTGTTTGTTTGCCTCGCATCCTTCCGCCATGAACTGGGAGAGAACATCCGACCCCCCCAAAAGTGATGAACCAACC
>JAURDW010000075.1 GCA_030827745.1 Candidatus Poseidonia sp. | reverse complement strand
GGATGCCTGGATGAAGAGGTTCGTAGTCGTCGTGACCCAAAATGGAGGTGTTGCCCAAATCAACTTGAGGTTCAAATTCTTGACGGATGTGATATGTGACCAAATCTGCGTTCCAGTCCGGTAGGACCTCACCGGGTCGGAACCCGCAGGTGATGGTTGATGCCGGACAGACGGGACCTTGGCCCATGGCAATCTGGTTGTTCTGTTCGTCCTCACCTGAGACATAGAACGACACGCGTTGACGGTGGAGAAGCATGGAATCGTCAATCAGCCCCTCGAAGATGTTGAGGCCACCTGCTCGTGTTTCCGGCGAGGAGAGGGTGGTCATTTCGTATTCGTCTTCGTTTGGAAGCCCGTCGAAGTTGTAGTCCGTGCAGCCGATGGCGTCGCTCGCTTTACACCCGACCCAATAATGAAGATTCAATTGTCGGGGAGGGTCGACCGAATCTTGAACGACGATGGAAACGGATTGACCGACGCCAGCAGCCCCTGCATGCCGTTCACTCCCGTCAAGGGGCGTGGCGCTCAAGACGAGCGGAGAGTTTCCGTCCAGAATCAACCGGATGCTGTTGTAATTTGGATTTGTGAACGTTGAGCCGTTCTCAAGATTGACGGCTTGAACATAGAAAATCATGCCACCGGGCGTGGATTCAATCGGGGAGGTGAAGGTCATGTTGTAAGCACCAAAGGCCGGATTGACTTCTTCATACAACACCGACGGTTCACCCATGGGGTCCCCGTCAAACGTGACGTTCTGACCGATGACGCGCAAGGAGAAACTCCCCGCTGGGGGCATCAACTGCGAATCTTGGAAGTGGATTGAGCCGCTGAAACTGAGGTTAAACCCGCCTCGCACCCAGTCCATCGGGTAGAGTTGACGACCGGTTTCCTCCCACACACGAAGGCCATCAAGCTGAATGTCGTTTTCCACGACCAACTTCATGTCCGGCGTCATCCATTGGGTCACCGATGGTCCAAGGTCATCTTCAACCGAAATGATGGCCTCGGTCCGTGCTTCGTCGTTCCAACTCCAGTTCACTTTCGTCGGCATCCAAATGGAGACCACATCGTTGGCGTCAACCATCGAGGTGCAGTTGGCGACGTCAAACACGACGATGCCGCCACCGTCTGAATTCACGGTGCAGGCGTCGCCTCGTTCCCAGGTAAAGGATGGATTTTCGCCATAGGAATGGTCGATAGCCACGATGGCTTTGGTGACCCGGTCAACCTCATCGCCAGGAGCGACCCGTACGATGAAATTCCGGTAGATGCCGTCCGGTGCCGCAAGGCCGCCCTCAAAGGAGGCATCCACGGCCCGAGTTTGCATTGCATAGGTGATGTCAATGTTGGAAATCTTCACCCTTCCGGCACTCGCCGCCTTGACGCCGATGGGAACGGTGACCATGCCGTCACCGTTTTCGGGAATGTGGTCGTTAAATGCGTCAACGAGCGTTGGTGCCTTTTTTACAATCTCGCCAACAGGTGAATCGTCGGAAGCCACCACCGAAGATTCGTTCAAGAAGATGTCCGATTCCCAGTCGTAAGTTCCGTCACCGCCCACATCGAGCATGGGTCGATCGGGGTAGCCCTCTTCGTATTCCAAGACGAAGCGGTCAAGTTTTGGAGTGAGGGTCACATCGTTGGTGCTCATCACCACGGCGTAGCGAAGGGTGTTGCCGGCAGCCTCGGTTGAGAAACTCGTTTCTGCGTTGTTTTGAGCGTCAAGCCATGTGGTGCCGTTGTCGTTGGAGACTTGAACCGTCAGCGTCGTGCCCGCTGGGACATCTGCGGTCCACTGAGGACGAACCTTCCCCACTTTGGTGCCGGTGTTGAAATGAGGTGAGGTCCAGTCGCCTTGGGCGGTGTAAGCCGTAGCGTAATCCATGTCGACCCACCAGGATACGGCGGTAGATCCAATGAGTTGTGCCTTCCAAACCAATTCGTTTCCGGGGTAGTCAAAGTGAATGGTTGCGTTGGATTCAACCTCCTCCCAGTGCGTTCCGTTGTCGGCTGAAACCCAATAGTCCACGCGGTCGCCAATCGAGGCCGCCGACCAGTAGGTTTGGACGTTGGCTGCGAGGACGGCGTCCCCTGTTTGGATCACTTCGCCGTACCACGTGGTGGTCCCAGGTGAAGGGGTGGTTTCGTAGAGCCATCCGGTCCCAAATTCACGGTAGTAGAGCGTTGCGCCCGACCAAGTCGAGTACCCGCTGTCAACGGTGACAAAACGCTCGCCGTCAAATTGCAGGCCGTAGCCGAGGCGGGAAATTTGGCGAACGGTTGATTCGGGAATGAGGGCAGAAGAGGAACCGGAGACAGACCAAGCTTCAAGTTGGTCTCGGTCGTTGTAGTAGTAGTCTTTTTGGCAGCGCATGTAAAACGTAGAGCCGTTGACTTCCAGCCCACGGAGCATTTGCTTCTGATTGTTCGTGGTGGTACCGCCGCACTCCCAAGTGGAGGTGGATGATGAGGTGTAGGAGAAGAATTCCTGACTGCGGGTGTAGGTGGAAGTTCCATCGCCGGCGAAATCGTAGGCGTAAAGCCGGTTCATGGCGTTGTGAGCCACCCAAACTTTACCGGTATCACGGTCGTAGGCGATACCCGTGTACTCTCCAACAGAGGGCGAGATATCGTAGGAATCAATGCATGTCCAGATATCGTCCCGGGAGATGTCCATTTCCATCACGCGGTGGTAGTTCACGGGTGCTGTTGAGCCGTAGGTGTAGCGGTAGCCCGAGAGAATGCCGAACAAGCGTTCGTCGTCGGTCACGGTCCAATCACGGAATCCGTAGTAGGCGTAGTAAGAGGAGGAGTGTTTCTGCGGAAGGGTGCATGAAGCCTGGTCGAGCGTGATGACCGATTCGCGCGTGGCGTTGTTGGGGTAGAGGCGTTCCACGACATTGTGGAAACTCGAGGAGGACCACGTGGAAAGGAACAACCAGTCGTGGTGCTTCAAAATGGCGCCCTGGCTTTGCGCCATGAACGAGGACGAAGTCTTCGTCAGTTGCTGGGAGAAGAGGGTTTCCGTGGCGTTTGAGGTGTGAGGTTGCCTGAGAGCGTAGGAGCCGTTGTCCAGCCAAGCATCGGAATTCGGGTTCTGGTACGCATCGTTGCCGTGTGGGAGGAAGTTTCGGCTCACGTTCGAGAGACCCAAAGCCAATTCACCGCTACGGTCGTCGGTAGCTGTGGCGGCGCCACGAACCCAATGCACTCGGTCGTCGGCCATAATTTGAGACCAGCCGGTGGCGGAAGCGCCGGACAGGGTCATGCTAACATCGGTGACCAAGGCGCCTCGTGGAAGTTCAACCATGGCCCCCAAGTCGGGGTTGGCGCCTTGGTAAAGCGCGATGTGCTCGTTGGAACCGTCCTTGAAAGCGTAGACGTGCCGTGTGCCTGCGGCGGCTTCAGCATCAAGCACCGTCATGTTCGCCAGCGGGCCGAGCGGGGTGAGGATCATCAGGCCAACAAGCAGCAAAAATATGCCACGTGTTCCAATTGTATGCTGTCCGCCACCCTGCATGCTGCTATGACAGCCGACATACAATTTGAACCATGCGGTTTTGGGTCACCGCACAGCGCTTGTCAACTGGTCTGGCGTGAGTCGTACCGAATGGGAGAAGAGTCGCCACGGACACCGTCATCTTCATCGTCCCGAACTTCAAACCAATCGTTCATCCAATCCCCATCCGTGTCCCAATTCATCGGGTTGGACCCTTCTGCCAAATGGTCATCATCGAAATCGAGCAAGTACCAACCAAATTCATGCTCACCCACACTCCGCACCGGTGCGGTGTTTGGTGAGCCCGTGAAGAAAATCTCCCAGGGGTCGGTTCGGTTTCCGGCCATCAAGACCTCATCATCGCTGGGGTCAACCGACAAGAAGTCGGTGTCCTTATCGTCTACGAGGTAGCCGTATTGGCGGTCAGGTCCCGCATAACGGTCCAGTTTGAGATAATTCAAGACCAACTCGTTTGATTGGCCAAGCCCGAGAATCGCCGCCCGGAATTGCCAACCTTCGCTCACAGGCGAACCGTCGTAGGTCAAGCCACTGAGCCGCACCGCATTGGGGGATGAATATTCGCTCAATGTGATGGCGTAAAACTCTTGGAAGTTGGTGTACGGCTCGTAGGTACAACCAGCTCCAGTGCAGTCCCAATTCCCATCTTGGTCGGGGTCTTGGTTGGCGTCATCGGGATTGGCGGGATCAAGTGAGAACCATGCCATCTCAACATCGGGCCGGCTCAGCGTCCCTCCCGAGCCGTCTTGGGAAAGTGGCAAACAAGAGGTCGTTGACGTATCGCATGCTCCCCCGGTGGCGACGTCAATCCACACGACCTGAATTTGAAGGTATGAACTGAAATTATCGTTGCTCTCGTTCCAACCCAGTTTGTACTCGTACCAGTCGGGCAGCATGTCGCCGTCCGTGTCGTTATCGCTGGGATTGGAACCGTACTTGAACACCTCACGACCGTCGGAGTAGTTGTAATCCAGGTCGTGGGCCACGACGGCTCCGTTCTCAACCACGGTGATGTATGTGCGGCTGTCTTCGTCGCTGTCGTTCAAGTCTGGGCGAGTGTTGTTGTCGTATTCCATAGCGTTCGTAAAGGGAAGGTCCCCGACACCGTTCTGAATCACCACGCCTGACGGGGTAAAGACCCGTTCATCCCACACACCTTGCTGAGCGGGGATGTCAAAGGCTGTCCGGTCGTACCAACCGTCGTGGTCACCGTCATAATCGACGTCCCAAGGATTGAGGGGGTTCGCAGCCCAATGGTTTTGTGTGGTGATGTCGTTCATACCGAAGATCGCATAGCAGTATTCCCAACCGTCAGGGATGCCATCGCTGTCGGAATCTGGGTGCGTCGGGTCAGCCACCCCACGAAGGCTTCGGTTGAAGTTCTCACTTTCCAAGGAGTTGATTTTCGCCATGCGGTCAGTGGATTCTTGACCCTTTTCAATAAAGTCCTGATAAAGCGCTGCTTGGGCCTGTATGAGCGAGTAGCCCAACGACTCCTGGTAGGCGAGCATGGCATCTTCACCGAAGTCGATGATACCCATGGAAGCAGGAACGGTGTTTCTGTTCAAGAATTTCCCCCATGTTCTGGATTCCCATTCACGCAGGTTCGAAAACGATTCGTTGGCATCAATTTCACCGTCACCGTTGCAGTCGAAGCTGTCTTGGTCGGAGTCTAAATTAACGTCACCGTCGATGAGCGGGTTAATCGACCAGCGGTTTTGGTCCAAATCCCACGATGTGAACCAATACTCAAATCCGTCGTACATCCCGTCGCCGTCGGTGTCCGGAATGGTGGGGTCGGTCATTCCAAGGACGACTTCGATGAAGGCGTTGGGAGGTTCACCCTGCTGCCAAGCGTTGAAGTCGTTCAGCAACCGCTTCCCTCGGGTCT
>JAURDW010000074.1 GCA_030827745.1 Candidatus Poseidonia sp. | reverse complement strand
TCCGTTTCTGCCAAATCGTGGGGAATTGTTTGGGTGGTTTTTCTTCCTTGACAACTTCTTCATGGTCCTCAAGCGTCTCCAACGATTCGATAAACTCGGTGATGTCAATCATCCCATCCCCGTCGGTATCCACGCCCTCGATGAGTTCCTCCACGTTCTCCACATCGATCATGTCGCCGTATTTTTCAACGAGAGCGCTCGAAAGTTCGCTGAGTGAAATTTGACCGTTTCCGTCAACATCAAGCTCGTTAAACATGCGTTGAGCAGATATTTCGTGCTCGTCCATCATGTCTGCCAAGGCTTGAAGCGGGTGAACGGTCGTGACTGCTGCGCCCTCGTCGGTTTCCTCCGTTCCTTCCGACGTGCCATCTGCATGCAATGCTGCACCAGCTTCGCCGTCGTCTTCTTCGCTGGCATACGCTTCCGTGTCCTCCGCTTCATCGTCTTCAACATCATCGTCAGCCGTTGGTTCGTCGGTGTCCTCAACCTCAACATCTGCATCGTCCTCATGCGTGTTGTCGGTGGCGTCTTCCTCATCATGTTCTTCGTGATCTTCTTCTTCAGCTTCGCCCTCATCGGTATCGTGACCCTCTGCGGAAGTGTCTTGCTCCCCATCCATTGGTTCGTTGGCCGTGATCTGGCCATCGGTTGACTCGCTAGCGTGGCCTTCATCGCCCATCAGGATCGCATCAAATTCGTCAAGGTCGATAACGCCGTTCCCGTCAGCATCAATTTCAAGGACCAGCCGGTCGACTTGTGAAGGCGGTAGGTCGGCGAGGTTCAAACCGAGCAGGCCCTTGCGCAATTCGTCAGCATCGATGGTACCGTCTCCGTTTTCATCGAATTTTTCAAACAATTTCCGGATGTTGATGCCGGTGTTGTGCACCCATCCACGAAGGATATCAACGACATCATCCGCTACAAAAACAACACTGCATTCGGGGCAACGGGTGGAGTCAAGTGGTACGAGTTTTTGACAGGCACCGCACTCCCCCAGGGCCTCATCGGAGATGCCCGAAAATTTGGTTTTGCATTCTGGACACTCCGAGGAGTCAAGCGGGATAACCGTCCTACATGCACCGCATTCGGCCATGGGCACCGTGTTGTTTTCTTCATCCGCCATGGTTCCACCTAAATCTTGCAGGACGACGGACAATATAATGCTTGATGGATATGGCGGCCTTTACGGGAGTAATTCCATAGGTCGTCACCCACCCCCTCACACACGAGGGGCGTCCATGCAAGGTTTGTTCACGCTGGATTCGGTTGACCCGAACATTGTGTTTCAAGCGATAGAACCTTCCGAGTTGGATTGGAACGGTTCCCTCCATTGTTACAGCAGGTTGCCGATGCGGCAACTCTTACGCCATGTTGCAAGCAATCGCGGTGGCCTGTGGTGGATCACTGAACAAACCGCAGAGAACGCAGTGAGGCCACAGGTGGGTGATGTTCTCCAACATCTCCGGAGCCATACCCCACTATCCGGTGATATCGTCCTCATCGATGCCCTCCATTGGATGGTGCAACACTCAGGGCCGGCGGCTGTGCTTGATGGATTGCAAGAACTCGACTCGCTTGCTCGAAAGGTTGGTTTTTCCCTCGTTTTTCCCGTCGAGCCGTTGGCTTTTGAACACCGGCTGTGGGCAAGAATTCGGGCTCTTGCCCCGCAATATCCTCTTCATGGAGATGGAGAAACGGTATCGACGCAGTCACCTTCTCCAATGCCTTCTCCGCCTCCATTGGGCGGTGAACTTGATCCGTCGGCGGAAGAGGAAGGAGAAAGCCACAGTGACGATGTCGGGGGGCACCAGGACCAACCAACGGTGATTCATTTGGTTTCCCTGCCCAGAGCAGGTTTTTCGCTGGGGTTGTTGAACAAACGCATGCTTCAATGGAAACGTATGGGCTTCGATTTGAGTGCCCTTGAGCCAGCGTTGAGCATCAAGGACATGGACCAAGTTTACGAATTGTACATTCAGACCGAACGTCAAATCACCCAGGCGATCGATACCTTGCGTCTGCTTGAGCATCACGAGACTCTTTTTACCGTCACGGAAAAGGAAATTCATTCCTTCCGAGCCATGAATTTGATGGATCTTGACGAAAGCATGGCCTTCGTTAACGACGCCATCTCAACGCGGTAAGCGGCCATGTTCTGCCTCCAAGCGGGCGAGCCATCGACCCTCAAGCAACTCATCCGCCAACCGAATGAGTTCTTCAGAAGTTGACCGGTCTCCGTCAAGTGCAGGGGCGACGCTGCGCACCAGGTGGCGGAGGCCTTCGACGTGGGGCGAGGATGTTTGCGTCGCATATTCCAGTGCCTCACAGGCCACGAGGAGTTCACAAGCGATCACTTCAGCCAATCTACGAACACCGGATAACAGGTTCCATGCGGCTGTTGCACCCATGCTCACGTGATCTTCCTGTCCTGCCGAGGTCGAGGTTGAAAATGCCGAGCGCGGAGATGCCTGACCGTGCAATTCGGCGAGCGCAGCACCAGCAACATATTGGACGATCATCAAGCCAGATTCAAGGCCGCTGTTCTTCGCCAAAAACGCGGGGAGTTCGCTGCGAGATGCATCCAACATCTGGTCGATGCGCCGTTCAGAAATCGAACCCAATTCAAACAAGCCAAGGCTCATTGCATCGCACGTGAGCGCAACAATTTCGCCGTGAAAATTCCCTTGCGACATGACTTCATGAGGGCCTGGATTTGCTGGGTCTGGGAAAATGAGAGGGTTGTCCGTGGCACTGTTCACCTCAATCTTGAGCATGTCGGTAAGGCGTCCAAACGTTTCGTGAACCGCACCATGAACTTGAGGTGCGCAACGAAACGAATAGGGGTCTTGCACTCGGTCACAATCTGCATGACCAAGGAGTATATCGGAACCGTGGAGAATCTGGCGCAACCGATTTGCAACCAAAGCCTGACCGGGGTGCGGTCTGGCCTTGTGGATGAAGGGGTGGGTTGGGGTGAGGCTGCATGAGCGAGCATCCATGGAGGTAGCAAGGACGAGGTCGGCGTAGACCACGAGGTGGCTCAGTTGTTGTTGGGCGAGGGTGGCGAACGCTGTCATTTGGCTCGTCCCGTTGATGAGAGACAATCCATCCTTCGCCGTGAGTTCCACAGGAATTAAACCGTGCTCAAACAGCACATCGCCCGTCGGGCGCTTCCCTCCCTCAGTTGCCACGAATCCTTCACCCATCAGGGCGAGTGCGAGATGAGACAACGGGGCGAGGTCACCGCTTGCACCTAAACTTCCAATTCGGGGGACATGCGGGTGAATTCCCATATTTAGGAACGAAACGAGCTGCTGAATACATTCGGGAGAGATTCCGGAATGACCTTTGCAGAGCGAATTTAGTCGAACGAGCATCATCGCACGGACCGAGGGGACGTGCATGGGTTCGCCGAGGGCTGTTGCGTGGGATCGAACCAAATTGACTTGCAACTGCGAGAGGTCCGCTGCAGAAATCCGTTCCCTGACCAGTGCACCAAATCCGGTGTTGATGCCGTAGACGGTCTCACCCTCCTGGACAATGCGTTCCACAACGCTGCGTGCAGCATGGATGTTGACCCAAGCATCCTCAGATACGGCAACTTTCGCCCGTTCTTCGGCGACGGCCATGATTTCAGCCAGCGTTAAGGTTGCACCGTCAACAAAGACCACGGTTCCTGTCATGGAGAATCGCTCCCAAAATAGTGGTCCAGCAGGTCATCCGCCACCAAATTTGGTAGCGTGATTTCCAATTTCGGCTCTCGTTCCATGGCCCGTAAGGTGGCGGAACGAGCCCCGGTGTTGCGTGCCCATGCTCTCCTGGCGACGCCGTTGTTGACGTCCCAATGGAGCATGCTTTGCAAGCGTACTTCAGCTTCCTTGGACCCGTCGAGAAGCATACCGAACCCACCGTTCATCACCTCGCCCCACCCGACTCCTCCGCCGTTGTGAAGGCTAACCCAAGTGGCACCGCGAAATGAATCGCCGATAACGTTCTGCACGGCCATGTCTGCCGTGAACATGGAACCGTCCTGAATGTTGGCCGTTTCCCGGTACGGGCTGTCGGTACCGGAGACGTCGTGGTGGTCCCTTCCCAAAACAACGGGACCGATTTCTCCTCGCTGGATGGCCTTGTTCATCGCCAACGCAATTTCCCGCCGCCCAACATCGTCGGCATAGAGAATTCTCGCTTGACTGCCAACCACGAGATTGTTTTCTCCCGCCCGCTCAATCCACTGCAGGTTGTCGCTGATTTGTTGTCGCACATCTGGCGTCGCATCGTTGAGCATGGTCCGGAGCACATCCGCGGCGATGGCGTCGGTGCGTTCAAGGTCCTCCGGTTTTCCACTCGTGCAAACCCACCGGTAGGGGCCGAAACCGTAATCAAAACACAGAGGTCCCATAATGTCTTCAACGTAGGATGGGTAACGGAAACTACCGTCCTCGTTGACAACGTCCGCACCGACACGAGAAGCTTCGAGCAAAAACGCATTCCCGTAATCCCAGAAATACATGCCTCGCTCGACCATTGTGTTCACGGCTCTTGCGTGACGTCGGAGCGTTTCTTGAATTTCGGACCTGAATTCTTCAGGGTTTGAAGACATCATTGCCACACACTGCTCGTAGGTCCTCCCTACTGGAAAATAGCCGCCTTGGTAGGGGTTGTGAAGGCTGGTCTGGTCGCTCCCAAGATCGACCTTTATGTTTCGTTCAACCAACCGTTCCCAAAGATCAACGATGTTGCCAATGTAGCCAATGGAGACGGCTTTCTGCGCTTTGGCTGCGTCACTCATCAAATCGATTGCTATGTCGACGTCATCGGTAACTTCGGTTAACCATCCTTGCTGATGTCGTTTGTAGGCCGCGTGAGCGTTCGCTTCAGCCACGATGCTGGCGGCACCAGCGATGGTCGCTGCTTTTGCCTGTGCACCGGACATGCCGCCTAAACCGCTCGTGACGAAGGTTATGCCTGCCAAATCACGTCCTTCGGGAAGGTCGAGGTGCAAACGGGCGGCGTTGAGGAGGGTGATGGTGGTCCCGTGGACGATGCCTTGGGGCCCTATGTACATGTACGAGCCCGCTGTCATTTGTCCATATTGAGTCACGCCAAGGGCGTTCATCCGTTCATAGTCCTCAGGTTTTGAGTAGTTAGGGATGACCATGCCGTTCGTGACCACGACACGGGGGGCGTGAGGGTTGGACGGGAAGAGCCCCATGGGATGGCCGGAATACATCACCAAGGTTTGGTCATCCTTCATCTTGGAAAGATATTGCATCGTCAAGCGATACTGGGCCCAATTCTGAAACACCGAACCGTTTCCCCCGTAGGTGATGAGTTCGTGAGGGAATTGGGCCACGGCGGGATCAAGATTGTTTTGAATCATCAGCATAATGGATGCGGCTTGTTTGGATTGAGCAGGGTACGCCTCCAACGGATACGCCTTCATGGGGGCTGAGGTCGGGCGATACCTCCGCATGAGTATCCGGCCGAAGGTATTGAGTTCCTCTAAAAATTCGGGCAACAAGGTTTCATGAAAACGTTCAGGAATGTACCTCAAGGCGTTCTGGACGGCGAGTTTTTTTTCTGAAGGTGAAAGAATTTGGCGACGACTAGGTGCATGGTCCACATCCGCATCGTGTGCTGGCATCGGCGGCAATGTCTCGGGCATCCCTTCGAGAATGTCATGG
>JAURDW010000073.1 GCA_030827745.1 Candidatus Poseidonia sp. | reverse complement strand
ATGACCTCCGGACGGCCCTTGAGGGCACGCACATCGGATCGTGGTCATCGGCTGGCGTTGAGGAGTACGATTTGGGCGAACGTCCTTCACCACTGGCACGGTTGCGTAAGCGATGGACCACCCACCCCCGAAGGGTCAAACAAAGGATTGCTGACCTCCATCGCCAGAATCTCGCCGACCTGGTGCTCGTCAGCGACCAAGAACAAGCTCACTTGACGCCCAAAGGTTCCCCAATCCCTGTTGTCGTTTACGTTCACGATTTTTTCCACCTCTTCCCCTCCATCGTGACGCTTTCCGGACAGAAGGTCGAGGTGGGCGAACAAAACCCCTCTCTTGTTCGACGCCTTGACCTGCGCCGCCTCATGAAGGGCCTGCGCCGAGCTGACGCCTTCATCTGCAACACCGACGCCACGGCCTCGTTGTGCCGCCAGCACTTCCCCAACATCCCGCTCTACCAAATCCCCTATGCGCTTGATGTGGCTTCCTATGCGCCACCAAGCCCGCTCCCCGCTCCTCCCGAAAACCTCCGCTCTTCCGAATGCCACTTTCTCGTCGTGGGCAGCCATGACCCTCGAAAGCGCCTCGCCTTCCTCATGGAAGTGCTCGGTGGCTTGGACGAGACGGTGGCCCGTGATGTCAAAGTTCACCACATCGGGAACGACACCTCCCCTGCAGGCCATCCCTCCGCCACAGCCCTGGCAGCACGCCACGGGGTCACCTGGCAGCACGTTGGTTCCGACATAAGCGACGAGGTTCTCAACCGATACCGTTGGCACTGCGAGGCTTTGCTCTTCCCCTCTGCCGCCGAGGGTTTTGGTTATCCGCCGGTTGAATCGATGGCCGCTGGGCAACCCGTGTTGGCCTCGAATCGCCCAGCGCACAACGAGTTGATGCCCGATGGGGCGTGTTTGCCTCCCGAGGACGCTGCGGCGTGGCGCAACGCCATCGTCGATGTGCATCGCAAGTGGAAAGCCCGCAACGGTGCCCCTCGACCACCATCTCCTGAATTGATGAGCCATGTTTCTTTTCTATCGCCCGACCGGTTTTATCGGGACATGGCAAAGGCCTGGGACGAAATTTCGTCATCCTGAGGCTCCAAATCCTTCATGAGCGGCATTTGAGTCGCTGGGAACATGACAGCACCTATCCAACGTGTGGCCGTCGTCGGGGCGGGCAACATGGGCTCCGGCATCGCCCAAAAAAGCGCGCAAGAAGAATTTGATGTGCAAATGGTTGACCGTGAACTCCAATGGGTTGAGCGAGGCCAATCCATCATCGCTAATTTCCTCGAGGAGGCGGTCGAGCGTCGAATCTTTTCCCCTCAACAGGTGGAAGCCGTTCGAGGACGCATCACCGGTGTGGTCGGGGTGGAAAACACGGCTGCAGACACGGACCTCGTCATCGAAGCCGTGTTCGAGGATTTTGACGTCAAGACCGCGGTCTTCACGGCACTTGATGGAGCCTGCGGGGAGGGGACCATCTTGGCCTCAAACACCTCTTCCTTGTCCGTGAACGCGCTGGCGGAAGCGACCGGTCGCCCTGACCGTTTCGTTGGCCTCCATTTCTTCTATCACCCCGCCAAGAACCGTTTGGTCGAGGTGATTCCTGCTCAAGCCTCGAGCCAAGCCACCGTTGACAAGGTGGTGCAGTACTGCAAGATGTTGGGCAAAGTCGTCATCGTCTGTGCCGACCGACCTGGCTTCGTCGTGAACCGCTTCTTTGTGCCTTGGCTCAACGAAGCGTGTTTGCTGCTGGAAGAGGGCGCCGCCAACGCAGCTCAAATCGACGCCATCGCCTGCAAGGCGTTCCGCATCGGATTGGGCCCCTTCGGTTTGATGAACCTCACCGGCCCGCCCATCGCCCTCCATTCCACGGACTATCTTGCCGAGCAACTGCACACCCCTCGTTACACCGGCGCTGCCAACCTGCGTGCTCTGGTTGAAGCCAACGAACAGTGGGATGTTTCGGAAGCGTCGGAATTCACCGACGAACAATACACCACCGTTTCCGAGCGTTTGCTCGGCGTCGTGTTCGGAGTGGCTGCACAGATTGTTGACGAGAAGATCTGCAGCATGGAAGACGTTGATCGAGGGGCAAAAGTCGGCCTCCGCTGGGCCCGCGGTCCCTTTGAAATGATGAACCGAATTGGGGTTGACGAAGCGCACCGCATGGCCCATGCGTACGCCCAAGTCGCCGGAGAGGGCTGGTCGGTCCCCGACTTCTTCGCAACGCAAGGCTCCTCCGCATGGGACTTTTCTTACGTGGACACGGTCGTCAACGACGGCGTCGCCACCATCACCATCAACCGGCCCGAAGCCATGAACGCTCTCAACGTCACCGTGGTGCATCAGCTGACCCAAGCCGTCGCCGCTGCCAACGCCGACGATGCGGTTCACACCATCGTGCTCGACGGCGCCGGGAAAGCCTTCGTTGCCGGTGCCGATGTCAAGTTCTTCGTGGACAAAATCCGCGCCGACGCCATCCCCGACATCTACGATTTCACGGCTGAGGGCCACGGCCTGCTGGAAGCACTGGAGACCTCGCCAAAGACCACCGTGGCCCTGACGACCGGTCTCGCTTTGGGTGGCGGGCTTGAACTCGCTCTGGCTTGTGACTACCGCATCGGCACCCGTCGCACCCAATTCCGCTTTCCCGAAACCTCCATCGGCATCTACCCGGGCCTCGGTGGCTCGCAGCGCCCCGCTCGCATTTGCGGCATCCCCGCCGCTCGCTGGGCGGTCTTGGCGGGGAACTTCATGGACGCACAAACGGCGGCGGATTTGGGCTTGGTCACGCATTTGGTTGACGTTGCTGGCGTGGACACCTGCATCGCTGAACTCGCTCAAGTCGGGAAACCCGACAACAAGTATCCCGGCGTGCCGGCGAATCCTGCTTCCCCGGTCGTGAAATTCGCTTCATCGTTCTTCGGGGACGCCAACATGAGTGTTTTGATGAACGGCGGTTGTCCAGAGGGCTTCAATCCCGAAGAGAAGGGTGTGGCCCGCCAAATCAAGAGCCTCTCGTTCACCGCTCCCATCGGTTTGCAAATGGCGAGCGACTTGATCGATGCAACGGCCACCACATCCCTCAAGGACGGCTTGCAGATGGAACTTGACGGATTGCACACCATCTTTGCAACCAAGGATGCGCTCGAAGGCCTCTCGGCGCTGATTGAAAACCGTCGGCCAACCTACCAAAATCACTGAACGTTCGAAACGGCAGCGCTGTCAAACCCAGCGCTCAGCGAGATCATTCATGGCGCCAACGAGTTGAGCGATGTCGACGTCCTCACCGTTTTCCTGTGCCATGCGGAGTCGGTTGGTCACGGCCTCCACGGTTTCCTCGGTCGGCGCGATGCCCGTTACTTCTTCAATCACGTCAGCGATGCTCCGTCCGTGGCCGTTCATGATGGCGAGGATGGCCTTGATTCGTTCTTCGTCGTCCTTGGGGCTTCGTGCGGTCATTGGGCTTCCTCCACGGCGATGTTGTTTGAAATGTACCAGTCTGGCCAAGCGAGGGGTGCTTCCTCGGTCCAACAATTCAGCGGACCGTTGTCACGAATCATGGAGGTGTTTTCGACCTCGACAAAGGTTCGGTTGCTGCTGTGTTTGGGTCCTGGTTGACCCAGCACCATGGCGGTCTCAAGGATGCCAGCACCCAAAGCAAGGCTGTTGGTGTCGGTGCTGCTCCAATAGGAGGCAAACCGTGGGTGGGTGTGAACCCAGAGCTTGAACGGAAAGCGACCGCCCACGGGGGGCTGAAGGGTGACCTGGCCGGCGGTTCCCCAGTCGATGAACACCTTGTCGTCAGCGTCGATCAGAACGGAGGTTTCGAGAGCGGCCATCACGGAGAGAATGTAGACGCCGTCCCAACGACGGGCTTGGGCCAACACGGTTTGGACTTCGAGCAGGTCCACATCGTCCACCCGCTTCTCACTGGCGGCGATGCAGGCGCGTTCCCACGCCTCGTCGTCAATCGGCAAGTCCTGGGCATCGGGGAGCCCCATCATGCGCTCACCTCCGGAAAGCCAAGCGCACCGTAGGTAATGCTGCCCATGGATTGCACGGGCGTGGGCTTTCCTCGCCATTGCTGAAGGGCCCACTGGGCCCCGATGGCGGCGGCCACGGCAAAGCCAAATTCCAAGTTGCCAGCGTCGAGAGCGCCCTCGACCTGACAGCTTTTGGGCTCGTGGTCGGGGGTCAAACGGTCCAGCAAGGCAGGGGCGCTCTGTGAGGAAAGCACCAGCCAACCGTCGCCGCTGCATCGCACGTCCATCCAAGGAACATTGAGGCCGTGGACGAGTCGCCGGGGTTCGGGACGGTCCACGCACACCACGACGAGGTCTGCGTCCTGCAATTGGTCGGCGGTCCGCAAGTTCTCCACGGTGCCGTGAACCCGAAGGTTGCTCGTTTCGTCGTCAAGCCGTTGAGCAAGGCAGGTCACCTTGGCGTGTCCGATGTCATCTCGGCTGTATTTTTGGTGACCGAGGTTTCCTTCTTCGACGATGTCGGCGTCCATCAGGGTGACGGTGCCGCCGAGGTTCACTCGCCGCAGGCCAGCCACAAGCAGTTCGACAAGTTGGGTTCCAATGCCGCCGGCTCCGACGACAAGCAGGTTTTTTGGGGTATGTTCAGCGTTCACGGTATACCTGTTTCGCAACCCGATATAAACAACTCAAGTTAGGAGAACTCCGAGACGCCCAGCAAGCGGTCAAGGATTTGAGTTGTGGACGGCAAATTGAGGCGGGTTTTCATGCCGGTATTGAACACGACCGTTTGAAAAAGGGGGGCATCTACGCTACGCCATGAGCGGCAAGACGGCGCTGGTGACCGGCATCACGGGGCAGGACGGCTCCTACCTCGCAGAACTTCTCCTCGACAAAGGGTACACCGTTTACGGATTGGTGCGCCGCGTCTCGCAACCCACCTCCGGTCGAAGCCTCATCAACCACCTGATGAATCACGAGAACTTCCACCTCATCAACGGGGATTTGACCGACCAAAATTCCATCGATAACGCCGTGAGCCAAACCCAACCCGACGAATTTTACAACCTCGGGGCCATGTCCTATGTTCCTGAATCGTGGCGGTCGCCCATGATGACGGCCGATATTACGGGTCTTGGCTCCCTACGTTGCTTGGAAGCCATTCGAAAGAACGCTCCGAACTGCCGCTTCTACCAAGCGGGCTCCTCTGAGCAATTCGGCAAGGTGCGCGACGTACCTCAAACCGAACTGACGCCTTTCCATCCCCGCTCGCCCTACGGCTGTGCCAAGGTGTTCGCCTTCGAAATCACTCGAAATTACCGAGAGTCTTACGACATGTTTGCCTGCACGGGCATTCTCTTCAACCACGAAAGCCCTCGTCGCGGGCTTGAATTCGTGACCCGCAAAGTGACCATGATGGCGGCCCGCATCGCCCACGGTTTCGATGAATGCTTGTGGATTGGCAACGTGGACGCGAAACGCGACTGGGGCTACGCCGGGGATTACGTCGAGATGCAATGGCGCATGCTCCAGCAAGACGAGCCCGGAGATTTCGTCGTCGCTACGGGGCGAACACACAGCGTTCGCGACATGATCACCCTCGCTTTCTCTCACGTCGGTATGGCCTTGACCTGGTCGGGGGATGGGGTTGACACCATCGCCACCGACCAGAACGGTGTTGTTCGTGTGCGAACCAATCCCAAGTTCTTCCGACCGGCCGAAGTGGACCTGCTCATTGGCGACCCTGCCCTTGCCGAAAAGGAACTGGGCTGGGTGCCAAAAACCTCCTTTGAGGAACTCGTTCAGATGATGGTGGATTCCGACATGGCCATCGTTCAGGAAGCGGTTGACGGGGGCTACGCTCCGCCCACGCCCCCCGAGTGACGCAGGAAGGGTCGCCGTGTCGCTGCCCGTCCTCTACTCCTTTCGCCGATGCCCCTACGCCATGCGGGCGCGGATGAGCCTCGTGCGCACGGGATTCCAGGTTGAGCTTCGCGAAGTGGTGCTTCGAGACCGCCCCGACCACATGATGGAAATTTCACCGAAAGGAACGGTCCCCGTGCTCTTGCTGCCCGACGGCACGGTGATTGAGGAAAGCCTCGAAATCATGCAGCACGTGCTCGATTGGGAACTCAGCGAGGAGGAATCTCACTGGGTCGAGCGCAACGATGAGGAATTCAAGTTCCATTTGGACCGCTACAAGTACCCCAACCGCTACGAGGGCGTCGACGAAGCGGAACATCGCACGCTGGCTTCGGCTTACCTCGGGGACCTTGACGCCCGCCTGGCTAAGTCGCCGGCCTTCGCGCCCCAACTCAACGACGCCCTGTTCCCGTTTGTGCGACAGTTCGCCAATCATGACCGGGCGTGGTTTGACGCTCAGCCTTGGGCCAATGTTCATGCCTGGCTGGCCGAGCATCTCGGTTCGGACGGATTCAAGCGCTGCATGAGAAAAGAAAAACCATGGTTTTCCGGTCATGACCCCGTTGTGTTTCCCGAAGCAGAC
>JAURDW010000072.1 GCA_030827745.1 Candidatus Poseidonia sp. | reverse complement strand
CCACCTGCAGACGAGCCCGAGGCTCCGCAAGGCCCTCCCGGCGAAATCTGCTACAACATCGAGACGCACACCATCGTCGTCGGTGCCGACCAAGCCACCTGCGAGGCTTATGTTTACCTCGAAAACCACGAAATGAACAACCAGACCGTAACGGGCTGTTACAACAGCATCACCCACGCATTCGCCAACACCTCACAGGCTGTTTGCGATGGCTACATGTGGGTCCCTCCAGTTGACCTCGCCATGACGGCAGCGGCCACCACGGTCCACACGGCCTTGGTTGCCGCTCTTGAGAAGGCCGACTTGGTGAACACGCTCAGCGGAAACGACACCTTCACGGTGTTCGCACCCAGCGACCAAGCCTTCACCGATGCCGGCATTGACCTGGACACCTTTGACACGCCAGAGAAAATCTCGACACTTGCCGATATTCTCCTCTATCACGTGGTGGCTGGGGAAACCCTCTCCACGGCACTCACGGAGGGAACAACCACCGTGACGGCAGCCAACGGCGATGCCCTTGACATCGTTGTGGATGCAACCGGTGTAACGGTCGGTGGCGCCAGCGTCACCATCGCCGACGTTCCCGCTTCCAACGGCGTCATTCACGTGATTGACACCGTCCTCACACCCCCTGCCGATGCGGTCCCTGGACCCTTTGACGGCGTCGATTGCGCCGTGACCATCTCAGCTTCCGGAACAGCGTTTACGGTGCCCTCTGTCACCATCGATGTCGGCCAAACCGTGTGCTGGTCTTGGGAAGATGCTTCCATGCCTCACAACGTCCGACAGGTTGACGGCCCCGCGTCGTCGACGTACCTCGAGGGTGGCGTCTACTCGGGTGCTGCTGCATCCACCGTCGCCTTCCACCACACGTTCACCGAGGACGTGAGTTTCTACTACGCTTGTGAGCCTCACATTGGGATGAACATGTTTGGAGAGGTCATTGTTGGTGAGGGCAGTCCAGCTCCTGCAGCCGAAGAAAGCACGTCCGACGATGCCGAAGACACCCCCGGTTTCCTGATGACAGCCGGCCTGGTGGCTCTGCTTGGTGCGGCCATGGTCGCCGGTCGCCGAGAGCGACGGGTCTGAGCCTGACGTGATTGAATGTGGAAGCGAGCATCGGCAACGCTGGCCGCTGCCTTGTTCATTGGCTGCCTCGTTTGGTGGTCGATGGTTCAGGGGTACACCCCTGACCGAGGCACGGACAACGTGGTTGACCTGCTCGTCACAAACCCTGCAACATCGGGTGCGAACGACCGCCTTGCAACCGTTTCGTTTCAAGACGGGGCCGAACCTTTGTTGTGGTCATCCGTTGAGATGTCACTCCTTGTGAACGGCACCACCTATTCCTGTGGCTTTGGCCAGCAATCGCTTCCTTCCTCTGAGGGGGCCTTGGTCAAGCCTCTGTTAGGAGCAGACGGTCAAACCTTCACGACGGTCGTTGATGCGACGGATGAAGAAACCTTCACGTTTCTGTCAATTCCCCACCAGCGGGAAAGCGACGAGTCCAACCACTCGCTTCGGTTTTCCTCAACGGACATCTTCGTGGGGGAGGGTCATTCTTGGGCGTACCTCGA
Organism: Candidatus Poseidonia sp.; assembly: GCA_030827745.1. GTDB lineage: Archaea > Thermoplasmatota > Poseidoniia > Poseidoniales > Poseidoniaceae > Poseidonia. The sequence continues at coordinate 5,190 of JAURDW010000072.1, read as the reverse complement.
AGACGCTGCATTTGAGGACATCAATTCAGCAGACAACCTCACCTTGTCAACCAACACGGAAGATCGTTTGGAGTGGTATACCTATGATTTGAGCGTTCACCGCATTACACCGGTGGGTGGTGTTTTTGTCTTCCAGTTTGAAGATGCTCACTACAAGGTGAAATTTGTCACCTACTACAACGAAGACGATGAGCGTCGTTACCCAACCATGCTTGTTGCCGCCTTGAACGACAGCGTTTTTCCGGCACTTGAAGACCCGAACCTCGTCTCACCAGCACCGTGTCTTATCCGGGCAGGCGACGGGGACCTGACGTATTGGAACGCCTCTGAAACGGTTGAGCTCTACGAACAAGACATCAACATCAGGTCAGCAACAACACCGCTGGTCCTTGCTCTGGCCTACGAAGGCATCGAGGTCCGAATCGTTGAAATCTCTTCCCCGTCGCCGGAGGCCTAGATGCGTCGTCATGCGTTCCCGGTGGCGATGGTGCTCATCGCCTTGCTCATCACGCGCCAGGTGTACCCGTATGTCTCAGGGAATGAACCCTCCTTGGTCGACGGCTACGTCGTGGAGGAGGTGGCTTCCGGATTGGGAGGACCCACATGCCTGGTTTGGTACGATACCGTCACCTTGTTGGTGTGTGACCGTGATGAAGGTCAAATTCTCTCTCTGGACATCACCACCGACGAACGAAGAACACTCCTCAGCGGTCTGGACCGGCCTCATGGACTGGCGCTGGATGACCGCGTCGCTTATGTTTCCGAAGCGGGAGTGTTGAGTTCCTACAATCTTGATGAGGATGGAAGGTTCGTTGAGCGAACCGTTCTTGTTGAAGGCATTCCATCCAAGAACCATCAAACAAATGCAGTGACGATCATGCCCAACGGCACCCTGCTCTGGCACAGCGGCTCCACATGCAATATTTGCGACGAGGAAGACCCCCGCAACGCCGCCCTGCTTTGGGTCAATGGTAGCACGGGTGAACACGGCGTCCTCGCCAGCGGTGTTCGAAATTCCTTCGATGGTGTTTGGGTCGGCGGGCACGGGTATTTCTTCACCGATAACGGCCGTGACTGGGAGGGTGACCACCCTCCCGAGGAATTGAATTTCCTCATACCGGGCGCGACCTATGGATGGCCCGATGACGACCCTGACCACCCGGTACCCGAAGGCAGCGAAGCCCCCGTCGGCACATGGACCCCGCACACTTCGATGAACGGACTTGATCTTCGCCCGCCAACCTCGGATTTACCAGGCTTGAACCCTTCCGAAGGTTTCACGCTTTACGCAACGGTGTACGGCTCATGGAACACCTTGCTGCCACAAGGACATGAAATCCTCCGAATCGACGTGCGTTTGGGGGCTGAGGTGGGGGAATACACGACAGAAATCACACGCTTTGCATGGGATGCGGGCACCCCGCTTCCCTTGGTCTTTCATCCAGATGGCACGCTGTACTATGCGACGTTTGGCAACGGTGGGTCCTTGTTTTCCATCAATGCAGTGTAGGCTGGCTTAAGCAAGGCGAAGGGCCAAACGCTCCAATGTCTCTCCCGGCTGGAGGAGACTGCGAATGTAGCGGGGTACGGTGTGTTCGGAGGAACGAAGATCTTCAAGGTCGCCGCACCATTCCAACGCTGTCCTTGGAGGCTGGCGATCGTTCTTTGCGGATTCGACCGTCCAAACCGAACATCCGCTCTCGTCGCTGGAAGCGGTTTGCAAATACCACGAATCGGGTTGGGTGGAAACGTTCGCTCGGAGATGATGACGGAGAATGAACCGGACGATGCAGTCGTCAACGATGTGGAGGATGCTGGCTTCGTTCAGCATCTCCAGCACCTCCTCATGCTCAGAGCCGGGCTGAAACCAGAGAAGGGGCATTTGCGAGACATCGTAGCGGAGAACCAATTCACGTACGGCCGCTTTTGCCCGCTCGGGTGCGAGGAAAAACACGACGACTTCCGGCACAATTCCTGCTTCCAGTTCCGAACGAACGGGTCGGCCGAGAATGCTTCCACCTGCGTCGAGGGGGTGGATCGGCACCAACCTCCAACCCTTGCCATCAAGGTCATGAAAGGCTTGGTGCGCCGGGCGTTCGGGCTTCATGCCTGCTCCGAGGATGTGAATGCTCCTTGCTTGACGGACCGTTTCGAGAACGGCCGGATGAGCGTCCCGAAGCATGGTTGGCAGAATGGTGGTTGCCTTTTCAACCGGTGTTCGTTTCCGAGGAACAGGAGTATAAAAACAAGGTGAAAAGTTATCATGTCATGAGCAAATCCTTTCTTTTGGTGGGTGGAAGCAGCGACATCGCTCACCACCTAGCGTCGTTGCTGCTCACGAACGGTCACCATGTCACCCTTCTGGCGAGGGATGTCCAACGTTGCGAGTCTTTGGTGGTTCAAGGCGCCGAAGTCGTCCAAGGGGACGCTCTTGACGAAGCAGCAGTGAAGGCAGCCGTGGACCACGCTTCCAGTCGAGGCGAGGGCCTGGCGGGCTTGGCTCATCTGGTGGGGTCGATTGCCCTCCGTCCGCCACATGCTACGAAATTGGAGGATTTTGAGGCGGTGCTACGGACCAACCTCACCTCTGCTTTCTTGAGTCTGAAAGTGGGAGGCAAAGCTATGCTCAAAGCCGGATCGGGCCGATTGGTGTTCACCTCAAGCGTGGCTGGGAGTTACGGTCTTACGAATCACGAAGCCATCGCCGCTGCCAAAGGCGGTTTGGAAGCGATGGTTCGCGCCGCCGCTTCCACCTACGCTCAGCGAGGTCTTCGCGTCAACGCCGTTGCACCGGGCCTCACAGAAACTCGTTTGGGGGCAAGCGTGCTTCGTTCTGACGCCATTCGGGAGGCCTCGGTGGGCATGATTCCACTCAAGCGAATCAACGAACCGGAAGAAATTGCAAGCAGCATGCACTGGTTGCTCACCGGGGCTCCAGACAACTTGACGGGCCACGTTCTTCCTTTGGACGGCGGCATGTCCGCACTTCGGGGCTGACGACGTGAAGGTAGCGGTGGTCGGTGCCGGTGTGGCGGGCTTAGCGGTAGCCCTCGGTTGCGAAGCTGCCGGACACGCCGTGTCGTTGTTTGAAGCGGGAGACCGTGTTGGTGGTCGAATGGCGACAACGCACGTCAACGGCCACCCTCTTGACGAGGGCTTTCATGTCCTTCATACGGCCTACCCGACCGTCCAACGTTGGATTAACGTGGCCAGTCTCAACGCCAAAGCGATGGACAACTGCACGGTGACGCTCAACCCCAAAACCGGTCGGAAAAGGCTGCTCGGCGATGCCCTCCGTTCACCAAAGTACCTGCTCCCGACGCTTCGCTCTGTCGGCGTAGGCGATGGGCTTCGCTTCCTCAAGTGGCGGTTAGGAACCACGGCAAAAGACCTGGAGCGCCCCTTAGGCCAGAAGTCACCCTCCATCGCTGTGGGCTTGCAACAACGCCGTTTTGCCCCTTCAACCCAACGCGTCCTCAGCACCTTGTTCGCCGGCATCACCTTGGATCCTTCCTTGTCCGAGCGGTTATCGTTTGCTGATTTCACATGGGGCGCCATGTCCCACGGCAAGATGGTTGTGCCGAGCGGTGGGATTGCTGCCGTTCCCCAGCAACTTGCTCGCCGCTTGAAAAACGCACACATCCATCTGAACGCTCCCGTGACCGAAGTTGGGGCGACGTCGGTGGCGGTGGGGGAGGTTCAGCACACGTTTGACCGAGTGGTCCTCGCCGTCCCTCAACATGTTGCTGCGGCCCTGCTTCCATCGAGCGCAAGCGACCACCTTCCCATTGAGCGTCGAACCTCGACGGTGGTCTTTGAGGCGAGCCGCCCGCCGTTTAAACAGCCACGCTTGTTGCTCAACGAGTCTTGGGGTGAACCGAACAATGACGTTCTCCACGTTCATGTGCCCACCAACCTGCATCCGCATCCAGAAGGCAAACATTGGATCGTCGCCACGCTCGTGGGTCCAGCTGCGGACAACCCTGATCTGAGGGCTGTTCAAGACGAGTTGAAAGCATGGTTTGGTGATCAGGCCAACGGATGGTCGTACGTGACAACCACCACGGTTCGCCATGCTCTCCCTCATATCCATCCTGACCACCACGAACGTACCCTTCCTGACATTGAAATCGAGGGGGTCGTCCTGGTTGGCGACCATCGTACCCATCCCTCGGTTCAGGGCGCTCTGGTCAGCGCTGAACGCGCTCTTGAGCACATGGGTATTCCACTCCCCGGGGGTGTAGCTTGAATGGGTTGGGAAAACGCTTTGAAATCATCTCGCTTGAAACCAGGAAAAAAGAAAATGGTGACCGTGAAGGGGAAGCTCGTCATGTTGGCCCGCGTCGGCGATGAGGTGATGGCGACTGAAGCCCTCTGCCGGCACATGCGTTGGCCGTTGGCTTACGGTGGGAAAATCAAGGACGGTTGCATTCGATGCCCGCTCCACCAAACCACGCACCGGCTGGACGATGGCGGCTTGGTTGAATGGTCGCCGTTTCCACTCCTCCCCGCATACGGGAAACTGGTTGGAAAGTTCTCTCGCCCGAAGGATTTGAAAATCTACCCGGCTCGGGATTTGGACGGACAGATTCAAGTTCATATTGAATCTCAAGACTAAGGCCTTAATTCCCCACCCGCAGTGCTTCAAAGGGGGCCGGAAACACCGTGGGCGACATCTTGGTTTTGTTGGGCCTTCTCGCTTGTTTCCTTGCTGCCGCCTTGACGGTGCCAGCCGGGTTTGGCCTTGCTACGATGACCACGCCGATCTTTCTCCTCTGGTTTGCGCCTCACCACGCCGTTGCGGGTGTCGCCCTTGTTCACGGTGCGCACAACGCGATGAAATCTTCGCTCTTGCGCCACCACATCAATCGAGAGAATCTACGCCGATTTGGTGGGGCTCTGTTGCTCGGAGCGTTGCTCGGTGCTTTGCTGCAAAGCGTCGTTCCCTCCACCCCACTTCTCTTGTTGATGGGCCTGGCCCTCGTTGTGCTTCCCCTCCTGAAGGTTTCCGAAGCGTGGTCATCCATACGGCTTCCCGAAGCCGAAGACCGAATTGGGGGCTTTGGCTCTGGATTCATGGGTGGATTAACCGGTCATCAGGGGGCATTGCGAGCCATGTTTCTTCAACAACGCCTGCCGGATAAGTCCGAATATGCTGCAACTGCGGCGGTGCTGGCGCTGGTCGTGGAC
>JAURDW010000071.1 GCA_030827745.1 Candidatus Poseidonia sp. | reverse complement strand
GACGACCCGTTTGAGATTCATCAAAAGTGGCTCCGGAGGCGAATGGACGACGTGGCGCATCGCCTTTTGTTCCACATCGCCACCGATTGGCTCTCCCAGGCCTTTGACCCCCATGCACCAAACACCGACCGTTGGTGGTTGAGCATCGCTCTCATCAACGGTTTGGCCACGGTCCCCCACGGTCAACCGATTCACCAAGGGTACCATCTGGTTGAATCCATCGCGCTGGCCGAGCGCCCTGGAACCTGGCACACCCAGCCCGAAGCCGGCCCTCAGCACATGGATTGGAACCCCCATGCGGTCGTCCCTCGGATGACCAGCACCGTCGTCGCCCATGAGCGTGGCGTGGATGCGGCCCGATGGTTGTTGGAGCGTCTTGAGGGCGGCGACCTTGACCGCCGTTTGCTTCTCATGGAGTGGGTTCGGCTCTTGCTCGAACGCCCACCGCTCATCGAACCGCTTGGTTTGAGGGACATCCTGCTGCGTCGAGCCGCCGACCCCGTGGCTGAAGTAGCGAACCGTGTGACGCTTTGCTTGGCCAAAGCGATTGAAGCGGATCGGGATTTTGGTCACCAATTGGCTCAGCGCCTGCACGAGCGGGACGAGACCTTGGTTCAACGGGCGATGGCCGATGTGCTGACCCGACTGTTCCGTCGATTAACGTGGGACGCTCTCCCCTTCCTTGACGACATGCTCGCTTCAGAGGACGAAGGCGTGTTGGCTGCCGCCAGCGCTACGGTGGGCGATGTCAAGTTCCTCGACAAGGAGCAGTGGGCCGACCGTTTGCGACAACTGGTGGACCACCCTCTCCCCATCGTGCGTCGCAATTTGGTGCCCAACCTTCGAGAATACGTTGAATTTGACCCAGCCGACCGCCGTGGTTTGTTCTTCGCACTCTGGCAGGACGGCGACGAAGTGGTTCGCATCCGCCTGCGCGAATTGTTGCTTCGTATGGACGAGGTCGCTCCAGAACATTTTGCGAACCAAATTCAAGCCCTTCACGAAGCCAAGGCCGACCTCAACCCGTTGTGGGAGCCGATGATGCTTCGTCATGCACAACGCTGTGAGGCATGGAAGGCTTGGCTTGATGGCAAAGGCGATGCGCCCGCAAGCACCCAACGAAGCGTTCACGAGTCAACAAAGGAAGCGCCTCAATCCCTTCCCGACCTCGACGATGCGTTGAAATCGTTGGACGAGTGATTCACTCTTCTTCGTCGTTGAGCGGTCCGTTGGTGATAAGCCAAACATATCCCCCGTTCATCACCGCCATGCACCCCATCAAAGCGAGCAAGAGGCCCGCTGGTTCGGGAAACACATCACCGTCATCAAAGAGGCGAATCAGCCGTGTGGCCACCAAACACCCCAAACCGAAGAGGACGACGTTGAGCCACGACGTTGAGGGTGAAGCCCAACGGTCAACAGTCGGTGCGATGCCGTAGACGCCGAAGGTTTGTTTGAACCAAACAAGGTACAGCGCGAGGAGGCCAGCCAAACCGAGCACGCCACGAGTAAAGGAGGCCGAGGACCACGGCCCATCGGGGGCGAGGTCGGTGAAGGTCTGACCCACCAGAAGGACGCCAGCACCCAACAGCACGGCATCAAGCCGCTTGTCCTCCATGGTGTTGGCTGGAAGGGGACGCTTGAAAGCATGCTCCTCCCTCGCTACGGCATGGGCGCGGTTCGTGATGCTGTGCTTGTCGCCGCTGGCATGGGAACGCGGATGTTCCCCAGCAGCGCCTTTTTGCCCAAAGAGACGCTCCCCCTCGTGGACGTCCCGCTCCTCACCCACCTCGTGCTTGAAGCCAAAGCGGCGGGCATCACCCGCCTCCACGTTGTGGTGTCCCCCACCAAATCCTTTGATGGCATGTTTGACGACCGCCGCTCATTGCATTCGCTGCGCCCCCATTTGGACGCTGAATTGTTTCATGCTGCAGAGGGCATGGAAATCCACACCCACATTCAGCACGAACCAAAGGGGGTTGGAAACGCCATCCAGGCCGCCCTTGATGCGGTTGAAGGGCCGTTTTTGGTGATGCTGGGTGATAATTTGCTGATGGACGACCACGCCCCCACGGCCGCCTATCGCCCTTCGCTCGCCTCCAAGCACCTCATCGAGGCCCACGGCGACCGCGACGCCGCCACGGTGGCTTTGATGGACGTGGGACGTGGCGAGGTTCACCACTACGGCATTGCGGGGATGCAGGGAGATGTCGTCACCAAAATCGTCGAAAAACCCAGCGCCGAAGACGCCCCCAGTTCGCTGGCGTTGTGCGGTCGCTACGTCTTCCCGTCCGACACGAAGGCGATTTTGTCATCGTGCACGTACGAACTTCACGGCGACCTGCAGAGCATTGCCCTTCAAGAGCGACTGATGGAACAAGGGCGTCTTTTCGGCGAGGTGCTGACAGGAACCCAATGGTACGATTCGGGCGCTCCCCTCAAATGGTTGCAAGCCCAAGTGGACCATGCCTTGCGTCGTGCCGATCTGGCTCCAGATTTCGAGGCTTGGCTCGTTCAGCGACTTCAAGATCAGCGTTGACCCGGTTTCCAAAAGGTCAACGGTTCCGGCCTTTCGCCCATCATGTGCCGTGCAGCAAGGTGGTCGGCGCGTTCGTTCCATCGGTGGCCTCGATGGGCTTTGACGTGGGACCAGGCCAGCGGCCGCAAGGCTTGGACCTCGTCCCACAAGGCTTGAACATGCGCCACCAATTCCCTGTTCGCCTTGGCTTTCCACACCCCTGAAGCGAGGTTTCCCGCATAGGTCGAGTCGGCTCGAATCATGGCCGGATCGCCTCCGCCCTCCAGCAACAACCAGCGAAGAGCGGCGGCAAAACCACAGAGTTCGGCGGTGTTGTTTGACCCCACTTTTGCGCCGATGAAACCCTCCGCGTTTTCATCGGTGACCACGGGCCCAGCGGCTTCGTGGTGAAGTTCTCCCGAACCCTTTCCTAGGCCGGAATCGCCGACCACGACCACCATGCCCCAAGAAGCCGGTGTGGTTTCGTCAACGTTTTGATTGCCCATGCATGAACCGTCCACATAGACGGTCCAGTACGGACTTGGCTCCAACCGACTCACTCGCCGATTTCAGCTTTGTAGGCGGCAGCGTCCATCAAGCCGGACACGGCAGCAGGGTCTTCAAGGGTCATTTTTACAATCCATCCGTCGCCGTAGGGCGAGGTGTTCATCAATTCAGGAGCGTCTTCGAGGTCCATGTTGACCTCGGTGATGGTGCCGGCAAGGGGAGCGAAAATAGGGGATGCTGATTTGACCGACTCCACGACAGCAAACTCGCCCATGTCGCCGACGGTATCACCGGCTTCAGGCAGTTCGATGTAAACGATGTCGGTCAACATGTCTTGAGCGTGGTCGGTGATGCCGATGGTCACCGTATCGCCTTCCAACCGCATCCATTCGTGCTCTTTTGTGTAGTACAATCCATCGGGAACGTCGCTCATGGTCTCGCCTCGTTGTTCCATGGACGGACCGAACGCTCATCAATCCACCGATGGCGAGGCGTCTTACGCCTCTTCTCCGAGGTCGTGGGCGAGCACGTCCGCCTCCAACCTCGCCCATTTTGCGTTCACCGATTCGGAACGTTGCACTTCGTTGATTTCGTCGCTCACACGTTGGGCCATTTCATCCTCCGATTCGTACGAAAAGCGCTCAGCCAAGGGGCCGACCCCCCGGGTGACGCTCCACGCCATCAGGAACATGAGGGCAGCAAGCCCCAGAAAGCCCAGCAAGAAAGGCGGTTGTTCACCGGGCTGACGGCCGGCTTGGAGGGCGAAGCCCACTCCCATCAGCAAGCCCACGCCCGTGCCGTAGAGGAGACGGGTGACCGCTACGCCGGGTGGGTGCATGACGGGACGAAGCGAGGGGGCATCAAGAAAGAACCGATGCCTTGGGTTTCCCTCAGTAGGTTTCGCGCATCAATTTGTGAATTTTGTACGGAAGCAGGGCTCGGTTAACGGGCGTGACTTCCAAAATGCGCCCGTCGTCTCTTCGGCGGATGTCTTGAAGCAAGGGATGGCGACTCTTCTTGTGAAGGGTGAGCAAGGTTGGCATGTCGACCTCCAAAGCGCTCCGGACGGCTTGGACGAAGGCATCGGATTCAACGGAAAATTTCCCAATTTCATCGATGACCAGCACCTCACAGTGATGTTGAGCATAGTCGATGGCTGGAAGTGCCACCCGCTCAAGTTCTTCCACATCGATCCCGTACCCGAGGACGCGAAGGCGAGAATCGATGGCTTTGTGAGCAATGACCCCCTCCTCGCCCGTCACAATGTCAATCACCTTGTAGCCGAGGCGCTCACCGTTTTCGAGGAGAGGTTCCGTGCGCAAGCCGCCGAGAATCGGCTTTTCGCTCGTGCCGCCACGCATGGAGATTTCTCGCTGGCGCTCGTCGGAGAGCATCTCAAGGACTTTCTCCATCACGGCCGATTTTCCACTGCGTGGAAGACCTGTGATGCCAATCTTCGGATGAATACCCATCTTATTCGTGTCCTCCAATGAAACGTGCAATGTTGACCAGTTGGGTATCTGCTATAAATTATAGGTTTCAAACGACGCACATACGGTAATCCAGTGCGCCTTTTTTCCCGTTCAACCTACGAGACTGCTGAATTGCGGAAAGAACTCGGGGAGTTCAACCGGGAGCATCTCCAGTTCGTAGTTGTTGACGTTGTTGTTGGCCGCCCATGCGCGAGCCCATTCGTCCAGGTCTTGATTGTTCAAGTGGTTGCACAACCATTGCAGGCCGCTTTCGATGGAATCGTGGTCGTTGGTGAGGCGTTCTTGAATTTCCTTGTGGAGTTCGATATGGTTCACGCTGTTGCCCAAGACGCTCCCTTCGGGAATGACGGCCCAGCGCAGGCGACGTTCCTGATGAGCATTGACAATCGCTTGGCAGGCCAACCTTGGTCCGTAGACGGGATGGTCTTCGCCGACCCACATGGCCAACTGCCGCTCACTTGCTCGGGATGGGATATCGGTTCTGAACGCAGGGTGGCGAATGAAAACCTCACCCGATTCGCTTTCGGAAAAGTGAACGCCCCGTATGAACGGGCGGCTTCGCTTTCCTTTGATCCATGTTTCAATGTTTTTCGCATGCGCCGTTTGGTCGATTTCACCCACGCGCACACGGACGTGGCGCTCATTGGTGGTGAGCGGGTGTTCGTCATCGCTGAGGCGGGGCAAGGTGGCGAGCCGATCCAGCACCTCAAGGGTGTATTTTCGTTCCACACGGTCGCGGGGAAGACGGGGCACGGCCCAGGTATCTCGCGCCCACGACGCCCATCGCTCATGATTGAGCTCGAAGACGGGGACGCGCGACGAAAGGCCTTCGCCATCCTTCCTCAAATCGGCCCGGGCGATGGGGCCGTGAAGATGGAGCGGGCACGGGTCACCGTTGGCCGAGATGCCGAGCACGACCACACCTTGCGTCATACCAGGGAACAGGAGGTTGGCTTCTTCGATGGCCCAAGCGTGTGTCCAAGCGTGCTGCGTGACGAGAAGTTCTCGAAGCGGATGCGAAGACTGCTCGCGCAACAGGCTGTCAGGTGCAACGATTCGTAGGCGGCCACCGTCCATCAACACCTGCAGACTGCGTTCAATGAAAAGCCGGTAGAGGTTGACGTTCCCTCGCATGGTCGAGAAGCGTGGCGTGCCGTTGTCGTTGATGGTTCGGAGTTGCTCTCCGAGTTCTTTGCGGAGCTGGCTGCCGTTCTCCATGCCTCGGAACCGGTCTTTGATGCGTAACCAAGGAGGGTTCGTCAGCATCAAACGAGGTGCTGTCCAAGGCCACTCGCCTTGAAGGGCATCCCCCTGTTGAACGCCCGCCTCGAGCAGGGATTCCATTTCCTTCCGAGATATTTTGCCCGGTGTCTCTGGTCCAAAACTCACGAGCTCGTGGCGTATGGCCTCCAGCAGGAGGCGGGTCTTGGTGCTCTCAACGACGAGAGGGTCAATGTCGAGAAGTTGCATGTTGGAAAACAGTCGACGGGTGTCTTCCTTCTGGACGCTTGGCTCGGCTTCTTCGTGCGCATCGGCGTGGATTCGAATCAATCGAGCATGGAACAGACCACCGCCAGCAGCAGCGTCCGCGACCGGGAGAGGAATGCCGCTCAGCGTTCGCATGCCGTTTTCAACGGCGAGTTTTTCCGCTTCGTCGTCGACTTCGGTTTCTTGAGTGGCGTTAGGGAGATTGAGTTGTTCGACGTGTTGACGGAAACCTGGTGGCAGGTTGCTCATCAAGAAACTCGACGGTTGAACAGGTTTGGTCGGGTTGACCAAACAGTCTCGTAATTCCGAAGCGATAACGGCGTCGGCCAGCCGGGGGGGCGTCGGGTGGGCGCCACGGGGTGAGCGTCCGTCGGATTCGGCATCGTGCCGTGCAAGCAGATGGTCGAGAACATGACCGGGGTCGGTCAACAGGTTGGCCGGGAGGGTGGGCCAGTCTTCGGGGAGGAGGGCCGCAATGGGCTGGAAGGTCTTGAGGGATTTTTCCCACGTCGTGAGCCAAATATCGATTTGCTGCTTCCGGTCAGCGAGGCATCGGTCAAGTCGAGCATACCATCCACTTACGCCGTTTTGCATCATCCCCACCAAACCGTCCGGACGGCTTTCTCGCTTTGAAGGTGTCCTTTCGGACAAGGCTCCTTTCGGGGCGGTTTTAGGGGTCGTTCGCAAAGATGTCGTTGAAGCTTGCAAACCACTGCCATCCATTGCTGACCCAATCCAAAATATCTGCGAGTTCTTCTGTAGCGATTCCGCCTGCCTTTGCAATGGCCTTGAGTGCCCGCATCTCGTTGCGGTCGTAGGCACCGTCCACCGCAGCGACCAAGGCAGCATCGCGAAGGATGAAGCGCACGAGTCCGGCATCGAGATCGGCGAGCGACTGATCCAGAGGGACGGGCTGCTCAAATCCGCTTCGGACCTTGACACGCGATTCCGGGTGAATCATCGCCCGACCCATCAACGCCTCAATAACACCAATTTCTTCCCGCACCAGTTCGCCATCGGCCGCAGCGATGTACACCAAAACCTCCGCATAACGAACGAGTTCTTGCGGCGTGCGCTTGCCAATCCCGTCAGGGAACATGCGTTCATTCCTCGAGCGTGTCCAGAAGTTCGTAGCCTTCCTTCATCCATTTGTAGCCCTTGATGGTCCATTGAAGCAGCTCATCAACGGCCTCTTCTCGCAGACCAAGGTGCTCTGAGATGTCTTCCAATGCATCCCGTTCGTCCTCATCGACGGTGCCGTCAGCCGCCGCCATCATGACGGCGTCACGCAACGCAAGACGTCCGGCTTCACCGCTCAAGTCCGCCAAACACTCTTCCAAGGTGGGCGGGTTTTTGAGAGCTGCACGAATCATCTCCCGCTGATTGGGGGAGAGCAAAGCCGTTCCAAGCCTTTGTTCAAACATGGCCATTTCGTCAATGGTGAGTTCGTTGTCAATTCGCGCCATAAAGGCCAGCAAACGGGCGTAGGCAAAGCGCTCTTCACGGGGGAGTTTGTGCACGGTGTCGGGCAGCATGGGAC
>JAURDW010000070.1 GCA_030827745.1 Candidatus Poseidonia sp. | reverse complement strand
GGGGGTCTCCTACGGACTGCACATCACCAATCGTTACGCTGAGGAAGACGGAACAAAGAGCGAGAAAATGAAAGCGTCCCTCTCGTCCACCGGAAAAGCGGTTTTCCTTTCGGCCGTGACGACCGTCATTGGTTTTATTTCGCTTGTTTTCACCCCGATGGCCCCCATTCAAACCGTGGGCATCGCCCTCTCTGGAGGCATTGTGATCGTCTACATCCTCACCATGTTCATGGTTCCGAACCTCACCTTGATCTTGGACTTGAAAAAGCCAAAACATCCGCCACTCAAGGCGTTCGATGTTTTGGTGGATTTGCCTGTCAAACACAACAAGGCGGTCATTGGGACCTTTGTCCTGTTCATCCTCCTCTCGGCCACCATCGGGCAAGCCAACGTGGAGGAGAACATCGACCTGCTCGGTATGGCCCCCGAAGGGGAATCTCCCGTCGTGAAAATGAAGCAATACAGCCAAGAGTTCGAAGCAGGCCAGGTCGGGATGATTCTCGTCAACGCCAACGTGAGCGGTGACTTCAACGATGAGGATGTATCCAACGATGACCCCGTTGAGATATTGGAGAAAATCAACAACCTCGAAGCCTCGCTGAATACGGTGGAAAACACCACCGCTGTTTCCGTGGTGTTTTTGATGAAGGCCTCAGGTGTGCAGGTTACCGTTTCGGGAGAGCAAGTCAACGAATTGTTCCAATTGGTGCCTTGTGGCGGAAACGACGGTTGCGAAGACATCAAAGATACGGCTGAAGTCTTGTTCAACCAAAGTTTGTCCCTCGATACATCGTTTTGGGACCTTCTGACCAATCCCGACGATTTCAATTTGCCCGGTTCCCAGCAGAGTCAAATCTTCTTGCTTGATGTTTTCTACGCTTCGCTCACGAAAGAGACAAGGGAAATTTTCGTGAGTGACGATTTTTCTCGTTCTTTGATTTACGTTGATATGCCCTTTATCCCAGTGGCAGACACCTCGAAGAGCGTGGATTCTGTCAACGAAAAGGCAGCAACCTTCCAAGGCAGGTACGGTGAGACGGCCGAGGATTTAACCGGTGTCGCCGCAACCGCCATTGAGGTCAACGAATTGATTGTTGGTTCTCAATGGACTTCGCTTGGTTTTGCCATCATCCTCACCCTCATCACGCTGGCCGTCGTGTTTCGGGACATCCGTTATTCCATTTGGACCACCTCTCCGGTGATTGCAACCGTCGCTCTTCAATGGCTTGTGATGTGGCGCATGGACGTCCCACTCTCGCTGGTTACGGTCATGATCGGTTCGATCTTGGTCGGCGTGGGCGTTGATTTTTCGATTCACATTGCGAATCGTATTCGGGAATTGGGCGGCGGCATACAAGCCATCCGCAGTGCAGCTGTCGGCACCGGAATGTCGCTGTTCGAAGCAGCCGTTGTCACCTCGTTGGGCATGTTCACGGCGTACAACATTCCCATTCCAGAAATTCAGCCGTTCATCACGGTGATTCTCATCCTTTTGTGGGTTGCAGCCGCCAGCGCGCTTATCCTTCTTCCAGCCATCTTCGTGACGCTCGAAAAGATGGGTATCGGAGCGGTAAGCGGTTCAAACAACATGGCCAAAAAATTGGGTTTGCTTCGGACCCATGATGTGGCAGACGAAGTGATGGAAGCGGCGTTGTTGGACGACGTGGTCGATGCATGGTGAGCGAGCATTCCATAGACCTCTTCGGATTCCGAGGGAGCATGAACCACTGGCTGATGAAGTCCGAGTTGGATGTGTATCCCTATGCAAAGTTGGTCGAAGATGGCCAAACCCATTGGGATGGTGTTCGGAATTATCAAGCGAGAAACATGATGCGGGACGATATGAAGGAAGGAGATTTGATTCTCTTCTACCACTCAAACACCAAGCCTCCGCATGTTGCTGGGGTGGCGAAGGTGGTGCGTGAGGGGTACCCAGACTTCACCTCGTGGGACGAAAAGAGCGCGTATCGGGACGAGAAATCCAGCCCTGAAAACCCTCGTTGGTTCATGGTCGATATCGCCCCCGTCAAAGCCCTCTCCACCGTTTCGCTGGATGCGATGAAGGCCAATCCGGCCTTAGAGGGCATGCCTCTCCTGCGACGTGGTCAACGACTGTCGGTGCAGCCGGTTGACGAAGCCCATTTTGATGAGGTGCTGTCCATGGCTGGCGTTTCTCGAGATGAGCTATGAAGAGGTGTTGTCATTGGACCATTCCATCCCCGTCTCCAAGCGTGCAGCAGCCATCGAATACGCCATTCGGGATGTTGTCGTTCCGGCAACGGCCCTTGAAGCAGAAGGCCATGAGGTGTTGAAACTCAACATTGGAGATCCGATTGCTTACCCGGGTCTTCCGACCCCCCCACACATGGTTGATGCTTATGCAAACGCCCTGCGCAACGGTCGTAACGGCTATTCTCCTTCCTACGGTTTGCCTGAACTTCGTCGCGCATTGGCTGAAGACGAACGAAGGAAGGGATGGCCTGCACGGGCCGAGGATGTCTATGTCTGTCACGGTGTGACCGAGGCGCTGCAAATTCTCTTTGCTGCAGTTCTTGAGGAGGGGTTGAAAGTGCTCGCACCTGGTCCACATTATCCACCCTACATGGCGTACCCCCAACTCTACGGTGGCCAAACGGTGGAATATGCCCTGGACCCCGAGGATGATTGGCGCCCCAATTTCGATGACATTGAAACGAAGATGGACGACGATGTCCGCTTGCTTGTGCTCATCAATCCAAACAACCCGTGCGGTTCGGTGTGCGGTCCTCAGGAAATCGACCGACTCTTGAGCATCGCCCAACGCTATCCGAACTGCATCGTGGTCGCCGATGAAATTTACGACGGTCTTGATTTTTCGGGCCGTCATGTTTCTGCTGCAAGCCGAAGTTTAGGCGTTCCTGTGGTTGTTCTCAACGGTGTTTCGAAGGTCTACTACGCCCCGGGGTGGCGAATTGGATACATGGCTTTGCATGATCCGGAAAATCGTCTCGATTTGGTGCGGGACGGTCTTGAACGTCTGCTTCGCTCGCGTCTTTGTGCATCAACGCCCGCTCAATGGGGGTACCTCGCTGGGCTCACCGGCGACCGCGCATGGATGGAGGCCTACCGTGAACGGGTTTTGCGTCAACGGGATTATTGCATTGAACGTATTCATGGCATTGACGGTTTGGAGGTGCAATCACCCGGCGGTGCGTTCTACATGTTTGTGAAACTCACCGACCCAAAATGGTCGCTTGATGACAAACAATTTGTTCTTGACCTGCTTCATGAGGAGCATGTTTTGCTCGTCCACGGGAGTGGTTTTTCTCCTGAATTGGGCCAAGGCCATGTGCGCTTGGTGTACCTCGCAGACTTGGAAGTTCTCGAAGAAGCGTTCCTGCGTATTGAGCGCTTCCTCCAAAGGCACCGCTGAACCGGGCAGTAATCCGATGATTTCATGAA
Source organism: Candidatus Poseidonia sp. (assembly GCA_030827745.1). Taxonomy (GTDB): domain Archaea; phylum Thermoplasmatota; class Poseidoniia; order Poseidoniales; family Poseidoniaceae; genus Poseidonia. The sequence continues at coordinate 4,341 of JAURDW010000070.1, read as the reverse complement.
GCATCAACTCGGGGTTTGATTCATGCGCTGGGGGGTTCAAGCAATCGCTGTCGTCCTCGCCATGGTTTTTTTCACGCCAGAGGCCAGTGCATCGACCGTTTCCTCAAGCACGGGTATCACGGTCGACTTGGTCGCACCGCTTGGCCTTGCTCTCGGCATCGCTTTTGCCATCCGTCGCTGGTTCATCCCTGCTCAACTCAAAAATCTTCAAGTGGCTTTTGAGATTGATGACGACCTTTACGAGGTCCACCGAATCACACGGACTCTCCGTGATTCAAGGCGCCTGCTCAAGGAAGGCCGTACCGGCTTCGGCGTTCTTCTCTACATGATGGGTTTGACAGGCGTGCTCATTCTCATCGCTGAATTGCTCTTCAACGCCGATGTGTTTTCGAGCATCAATTTGTACATCATCGCTATTTTGATTCTCATTCCCGTTCTCATCTCTCCGTGGGAGTCGCTGAGCAGTTTGCTCTCGAACAAAAAGCGCGAGACTCGAAGTTCAATCGGTGCCGATCTGGTAAGGCGCTTGACCACCTTGGCCATGCTCTTGGTCGCTACAGCGCTTGTTTTAGCGTACGGAGCACGTTTGGAAGGAGACTTAACGCCTACATGGATTGCCTTCGGTTTGTTGACTTTTATGGCGCCAACGATTTTTGCTTACGGGAGAATCATGGGCGCTTCATGGAATATGCTGCTCATCAGCAAATGGCGGACATCTCGTGGGCGGGCCAACCCGATTGACCCCGAAAAGAACGGTTTTCTTGGTCGGTTGTTTTCTTTTATTCTCGTGATGTTTCTGCTAACGATGCCGATTACGGCCCTCAACGGGATTTTGACGGTTTTCTACGTCATGTTGAACAATCCTCCAAACAGCGAGGAGATTTTGAATTACGGTGGCATTATTGGATACACGATTTTTCTCAACATCGATGTGGTTTCTGAAATCTTGTTTCAGTTGGAATTTATCAAATCCCTTCCTGAAATTCTCTCGCTGTACCTTACCATGAACATCGCCATCGTTGGTCTTGCCTTTATTTTTGAACTCACACGTAACCTCATCCTCGGAGGGCAAACCTTCGGTGGTATGTTTGGTGTGACGTTGGATACACCCCGCGAGATTCGGGCTGAAAAAGCCGCTCAAGCACGCCAACTGACCTTTGCGTTTGCGGGTTTTTCCGGCTACACGGTTTTGCTGTTGATTCTGGTCTGTTACAAGGAATTTGGCGACCTCATGCCGATGACATCATGGCTTGAAGCGCGAGATTTTGATGAGGAAATGCGCCTCTTGACAACCTGGCTCTTCATCGCCGTCGGTCAAGCCGTCTTCCTCGTTGCATGGTTGCTTTCCATCAGTCGTTTTGGTTCGCTTGCAAAACTCCGGTTTGACCTCAACCCAGACGAGCGCCGAGAGGGAGCGGTCAAACTTGCCGGGGGTGACAGGTTGCAACATTTGGTTGAAACCGCTGCTTACAACGAGGACGTTGACCTTCTCATTCGGATTCAAACCCATGATTTCCCAGGAGACCAAGCCCTGATTCGTCAAGAACAGTCTCGCGCCTCGATGTGGGAAAAGGCTCTCCGGGGTCTTTGGCCCCAAGCGATTGAAGAAAGCCGGAAGTTGTTGGCTCAATCGGGGGGCGATAACGACGAAGCGCGCATGATCATCGCCACGGGCTACATTGCTCTGCGCCGCTTGGACGCCGCCCGAGAAGCCCTTCACGGTCTCCAACAACCCGAGGGGTACGATGAGCCTGAATTGCTTTCTTTCATCTGCGAGTGGTTGGATCCTTGGCATGGTTCTGTGACAGAGGACGACCTTTGGGATTGGGAGAACAATTCTGTTATTGACCATCTCCAAATGCTCCAAAACATGATGCGGTATTGGAGCCCCCAACCCAAGGACATGTTGGTTCACAACGACAAGATTTCTCTGGTGGGTCAGTTGACAATGGTGGCCTTGTTGCGGGCGCAACGCATGTACACCGAAGCCCTTGAGTTGGCTTTGACCTTGGTTCGGGCAGACCCCACCGGTGTTCGTCCCCGCATCGCTGTGGCTCTCACCTTGATGGACACTGGGCAATGGTACGATGCAAAAACCGTCGTGGATGAACTCATTCAAAGCGATAGTAAGGACCCTCGCGTGATGGCACTTGGGGTCATTTTTGGCTACGGAAAAAAAGGCAACGAACACATGGAAGTTTCGTTGTTGGTGGACGATGCAAAAACAACACGTCGGTGGATGGATGCAGCACCCGTTAACCCTTATGCTGCTCTTCTGCAAAAAGGCGGTATTGATGAGGCGCTCAACGCCAACGTGCTTGTGGCTGCTCACGAAGCCACGCGCAGAGCCATGCCGCCACGTTTCACCCCAAGCCCCCTTTCTAGGGTGTTCCAGTTTTTTGTGTTAATTCCCCTTTGGTTTGTTCTCGGTATCCTTGCATTTCAAGAAATCGGGACCGAGGAAGGCCTGGCAGTGCTCGGAGGTCTGCTTTCGCTGCACTTTTCCTACAACAGATACACGCTCCAACAGGAGCATCAAATCAAGCATCGTGACCAGCGTGGTCTCATCAAATATGCCCGGCGTATGCGGCGGTTCAAAGCCAAACCGGGTCCCGACAACATTCCCATTGGCAACCACCTCTTAATGAGCGGGATTTTGGTGTCGGTGAACGGTGTTGTTCTCGATGTCGGTTTCCCTGCATGGCTCTTTGAGCGGTTGCCCAAGGAATCTGAAAAGAAGGTGCGTGGCCGCCTTCGCCGACGCTCGGTCAAGATCGAGAAAGGAAAAACACCTCGCGTGAGCACGCTCGGCAAGGCTTGGTGGTTGAAGCGACCGAAAGAGCACAACGAATCCGGGCCACTGCTCGAACGGGAAATCGGCCCTGTCGCCTACCGTGGTCGGACAAACTACATTCGCAAAAAGGAAGCAGGCTCTCTGAATGCTGCCGCTGAAGGGAAAGATGACATCGTGCCAAAGCGCTTTATACCCAAAAACACCATTCGCAGTGAACGAGGCGGTTAATGTCCCAGCGTTCGCTTGACGAGCATTCAAAAACCGAGTTGGAGTTTCACAACACATGGCTCCTTCTCATCCTCCAACGGGAACTTCTGGGGAACATTTCGCCCACGCCGCAACGGTCATGCGGGCCGTACGTTCAAGCGGCCAGCTTTACGCACAAGGTTTGGGTATGATCGCCTCGGAAAACATCGTTTCGCCGATGGTGCGTGACATCGTGGGCAGCGACCTCCATGGCCGCTATGCGGAGGGTTTGCCCGGAAAACGCTACTATCAGGGCTGCGAAGATTTTGACACCATTGAAAGCCTTGGCATCACGCTCGCCAAAGAGGTTTTTCAAGCCCCTTTCGCCAACATTCAATCTATTTCGGGCACCGTCTCCAACATTGGTGCGCTGAAGGCGCTCGCCAAACCCGGAGATAAGATTACGGCCGTGTCTACGGCTGACGGCGGTCACATATCTCATGCGAGGATGGGGGCCGTTGGGCTGCGTGATTTGTCCCTGACCACCTATCCTTGGGATGCAGAACGCATGGAGCCGGACGTGGACGCCTCGAGTGCGTTGATTCGAGAGGTCCAACCCAAGGTGGCCCTCTTTGGCCAGTCCGTGTTTCTCTTCCCAACGCCGATGAAGGAAATGGCAGACGCTGCCAAGGAAGTCGGAGCCTCGGTGATGTACGACGGGGCCCATGTTCTCGGCTTGATTGCAGGCGGCCAATTTCAAGACCCTCTTCGAGAGGGTGCTGATGTTATGACGGGTTCCAGTCACAAAACCTTCCCCGGGCCACAAGGTGGCTTCCTGCTTTCTTCTTCCGAAGATGAGGTGTTCCAGCGCCGATTAAACACGGCGATGTTTCCCGGTGTCTGCTCTTCGTACCACCTTCATCACGTTGCAGGAAAAGTTCTCGCGCTTGCTGAATTCAAAGAATTTGGAGAAGCCTACGCGAAGGACATCGTCACAAATGCACGAGCATTCGCTGCTGCGCTTGCCACAGAAGGCTTTGATGTTCTTGCTGAATCGCGGGGGTACACCGCCTCGCATCAAGTCTTGACCCGCCACGGAGATTTGGATTCTGGGGCCGGAGCCAAAGCGGCCTCGTTGCTCGAAGAAGCAGGTATCATCACGAACATGAACATGTTGCCCGGCGACACAAAGGCCTTGTCACCATCCGGTCTTCGCCTCGGCGTCCAAGAGTTGACTCGTGTTGGCTTCACGCCGGACGAAATGGCCGATGTAGCCGTCTTTTACAGGCGTGTGCTTCTTGACAAAGAGGACCCCCGTGCGGTAAGGATTGACGTAAACGAACTGAAACTGCAGCACCAAG
>JAURDW010000006.1 GCA_030827745.1 Candidatus Poseidonia sp. | reverse complement strand
GGAGGGTCGAGAGGGGGGTTCAGTCTGCGCAGGGGGTCCGCTCACGGACTACCGTTGCGACACCCCTCGCTTTCCAGAGCCCTCCTCTTTGCATTGACAAAGGCTTCCATTTGATATTGGAGAAGGTCTGTGGAAACTTCATGAGCAAGGACGAGAAGGCACCGCCCTCGTTTCGAAATCGGCCGATTCGTAATTTCTTCAAACTCGTCCCCGTGCTTGAATGGTTTTACCCCATTGACCACCGCCGGTTGTGGAAAGACGCCTACAACGAAGCCTACCCAAGTGGAAAAACCCTCAAAGAGAGCTACAAAGCGGTGTGGGAAGTCAACACCCTCGCAGCAGTTTTGGTCCTCGCGATGAATGCTTCTCTCTTCTTCAGCCTGTTGACGGGGGAATCGAGGGACTTCTACTGGGCGTCCACGCCCTACACCAGCCTCGCTTGGTGGACCATGGTGATGGGCGGTGTGATCGTCGTCATCAATTTCGTCCACCTCAATTGCCTCTTGGTGGTGCACGGTGTGTATTCGGCCGTTGACGACGACAATTTCCGGGCCATTGTCAGCGCGCGAGGTCCCACCGGCCGTCTGGCCATGATCCCGGATTACTTGGTCGTCTGTTCCATGTACGGCATGGCAACGTGGTGGTGCATGCTGTTGCTTGTCCATGTCAAAAACATCGTCGGTTCCGCCATCATCATCGGTTTGCTGTTGGCCATCGTCACCTTTCTGGTGTCCTACTCAAGTTATGCGGCCCGCATCATTTACCACAGCGGAGCGCACAAGCCAGAGAGCATCTTTCAAGAAATGGCAGCCGAACAGCTTCCCCAAACACACGAAGCCCTGGGCGATGCCATCATGCAACGGGCGCTTGAGGACATGCGACAAACGATGGAACCGCTCAACATTGGCTCTCAAATCCGAAAGGACCTCGAGAACACCGAGGGCTGGACCGCCACCGAGAACAACGATGCATAAAGTCGACATTAAACGCTGGGAGCGGTGTCTTCAGGCGTTTCGTCCGAGTGCTTTCGGGTCACGATGAGGCCAAGCAAAGCCCCAAGGGGCGCCACCATCATGGAGAAGAACAAGACCGGGAAGGAAACGTAAAGCGGTTGTTGCGTGGCCATCAAACGCTGCCAGGTCCAGCGGCCCACAAAGAGGTCAAAGGCCAGGTAGTGCAGCCAGCCGATGAGCACCACTTCGCGCTCTTCAAACAAGCCAACCACGATGTCGGGCGTCGGCATATCGCTGGCCAGCAACAGCAAGATGTCGGCAAGGTTCGGCAGGACCGCAAGCGTGTAGGCCACGGCGAGCGGCGCCAAGTAGACCCATTCGTTTCGCAACAAGTCGGCCGTGCGTTCGTGCGTGGGTGCGAACCACATCATCAGCCAAAACGGCAGAACATAGAGGCTTGAAAACCAAAAGAGGACGTCGATGAAGGCGAGCATGTCAAACCGACCCGTTGTTCATGATGTTCAAGGCTTCTGTAAGAACGGTAGTGTTGGCCCAATATGTCTTGGAGGTCCAGACCAGCCGGCCCGCTTCGTCAATCACCTGCAAGGTTGGCGTGACGGGCTGTTGGAAAGCGCGATAGAGGCCCACATCGGTCATTCGTCCTGTGGAGGCGTCGATCACCGTGGTCGATTCATCCGGCAAGAGGAGCGGCCAGGGCGTGTAGGTGGCGCTGCTGTTGTTTCCGTAGCGCTCGGCTACCGAATCGCGTGACTCGAACGATGCGTATCGGTGGACAGAGACGATGTTGGTGGTGTTTGAGATGTTTCCAGCCTCCAATTCTTCGGCGAGAAGCCCGGTCCAATCATGGCACCCGCTGCATCCAGCAGCCACCCAGAGCAACAAGACGGGTCCGTCAAAACTGGCTCGCAGGTCATGCACAGGGCCTTGGTCCACGTCCCGGTCAAAGGTTGGAGCGGAGAAGGAAAGGGCGGCTGGAACGGGCGTTAAGATTGGGTTGGTGGTGGCTTCTTCACTTTCGGAAACAGGAGCCGACGTGCATCCTGCAAGCAGCAGCATGCTTACCATGACGCCCAGAAAACCCTTGGTGTTCATGATTTCAAGTCCCGTTGCGTCGTATTTGAACGCCTGTTCCTACCACCCGAACGAGGCAACCCAATAGACAGCGTCCCACCACGTGCATTGAATGGACAACATCACGCATCCTGCCAGCGCCCAGCGGGCACCGACGAGCCGGTCGCGAGAAGGCCATACCAGCACACCAAAACCCACCGAGGCCAAGCCAGCGACCCAAAGCACAACGACCACGGTGACCGCACCAACGTCACTCGGCCCCTCGAGGTACAACCTCGTGAGGTCAATCCAAAACAGGGAGGCGAGCAAAAATGCAGCGTAAAGGCCGGCCAAGCGTTGAACTCCCCGGCCGTCATCGCTTGCCCAAGGCCAGTGCAAGGAGGCGACCTCGGCTTCGGTCCATGCAAAGAAAAACCGGTGCCACATCAGGAGGTAACCAGCAGCGGCGACGAACATCCACGGGACGATGAACGACTGCATGGAGGCTGGGACATCGCCCCAATACACCAGCGGGTCGTCAACAGCGTTGACACCTCGCCAATACGATGCCAAAATCAGCGGACCGATGAGCATCGAGGCCCAAAACAGCGTCGTTCGCTTCATTCGTTTTCACCGTGTGCTGGGATGGGCGACTGCCCGCTGCTTGCGGCCGCAGCGGCAGCGGTCCGCTTCAAGAACGGCGAGTACAGGGCGGGCAAGATGAGCAGGCTCGAGAGCAACGCCAAGGTGATGGCGACGACAAAGGCTTGGCCGAACAACCGCAGGGGGAGGAGGGCCGAGAGGTTGAGGACAGCAAAACCGCCTGCAGTGGTCAGCGCCGCCCCCGCCATGGCCCGACCTGTGGTGGCGGTGGACCGCGCCACCCATTCCTCTGGGAGCGCAAAGGGAGCGTGTTCCGCTTCTTCTTCGAGTCGCGTCGTGAAGTGGACAGCGTAATCAACGCCCAACCCCAGCGAAAGCGCACCAATGGTCACGGTTTGAGAATTGATGTTGTAGCCGGTGTAACCCATGAGGCCGTACACCCACACCACCACCATCATCAGAGGAACCCAAGAGACAAAGCCCCGCTGAACGCCTTCCGAGAGGCTCTGGTTACGAGCGCTGTGGATGCCCACGAGCATGAAGAGAATCACCACAGCAACAATTCCCGTGGATTGCACCGAAGCCGTCGCCACATCAGCGGTGGTTTGAGCGTTGATGAGGCTGCGTCCACTCAAGCGGAGCGTGAACTCTCCCCCAATCTCTTCTTCGAGGACCTCCAGTGCGGATTCAATGCTCTCCGCTAATTCAACGGTCGCTGCCCAATCAAGGGTATCGGCTTGGAAGGAGAGCACGGTTTGTTCACCGTCTCGGGCGAGCAATCCCTTGGTTGCCTCGCTTCCCGTTGTGTTTTCAAGGGCCCAGGAGCGCAACGCATCCCATCCTTGGGCTTCGCCGTTTTCGATGTTGATCAACACACCGTCGAGGACATTGTCCTGAAGTCGAGCTTGTTCCAATACATCCCAAACCCCGTTGGGAACCCCGCTCACGTCTTCGCGACTTGACAACATCGCCGTTGCCTGCTGCCATGCATCCCGTCCTTCCGGGCTGAGGACATCGCCGTCAAGAACGACATAGAGTGGAGAGCGGCTGGTTCCAAAGCCGTCGCTGATGAGCAAGAAATCCTGTACCACGGGGACGCTATCGTCCAACTGGTCACGTTGTTCGAAGGCCACATCGAGTTGCTGGAAGCCTCCGATCATCGGAATGAGCAAGGCCACCGCAAAAACACCGACCAGCGCAGGGCGCTGAGAGAGCGTCCCCATTTTGGCGGAGAGCGGCCCAACGGTCACTTTGCTCGCTTTGGCAAGCGGCAACCGTTTACTCGGCACCATCAGCATGAGGGCGGGAAGGGCTGAGATGCTGAGCAAATAGATGAGCAGGAGGCCGATGGCGATGACCGTCCCGAACACTTGCAAGAACGCCAACGAAGACAAGCGGAACGAAAGGAAGCCCACGACGTCCGTGGTGATGGCGATGAGCAGAGCGATGGAGGTGAGGGTGGTTCCCTGGCGAACGGCGCGCTGCCGGGCAGCACGGTCAAAGTCACGAAGCGTGAGGCGGCCCTGAGGGTCTCGGTTTTCTTCTTCCTTCAGTTCTTCACGGACGCGGAGCACCACGTGGAGCCCGTAGTCCACGCCAATCGCCAGCAAGAGGACGGGAATGGAGTTCATGGCGGCGTTGAACGTCATGTCGACACCGGCAAACTGCAACCACCCCGACAAGCCGTAGGTCGCAGCGATGGCGACGATGGTCAACACGAGAACGTAGGCCGTGTCCCGAACACTGCGGAAGTTGAACCAAAGAATGACGCCCAACAACACGAGGGCGGCGCTCGTGAGGATGCCGATTTCCTTGCCGATGGTGGCGCTTGAGTTTTCAGAGAACTGGGCAAAGGAAAATGTCCGGACGCTTTCGTCGCCTGTTTCGCTCACCAAGTCCGCTTGCAATGTCTCTGCCCAAGCCGCAAGGTCTGCCTGAACATCCCCAAGAATCTCATAACCGTAATCAGCAGGTTCGCTGGACACCGCCAGCGTCACGAGGACCGGACCGTCGCTGTTCCACGGGTCTTCGGCGTCCTCGGTTGGCAAACTTGAGAGGATGGCCCCCTTGAAGTCAACGGACTGCAGCCCCATGAGCGGACCGAGTTGGCCCTGAAGGGGGCCGGTGACCGCCATGATTTGCCCGATTTGAGCAGGCGTGCGTCCGGTTGACATCCCATCCAACTGTCCCATCAGGGCCCCCAAATCGCTGGAGAGGTTGGTTCGGTTGTCGAGGCGTTCTAACCAGGTTTTCGGCTCACCGGGATCCCAGGCGAGGAGGCGTTCTGCCGTGACGGGCTCAACCGAGGGGACCTGGGCTGCGGCTTCGCTCAGGTTGGCGAGAGCTGTCGTGAGGTTTTCGGCGTCGGCCAACAAGACGTCAACAGCGGCGTTTTGAAGCGGATTGAGCCAAGGGTCGGCGTTTTGTTTGTCCTGAAGAGCCAACCATTGCATGGCGTGGCCCGCAGGTCCGTTGTTGGCTTGGGTGCCGAACAAGGGGTAGTGGTAGGGCGCAAATTGGCTGTCGTTGAGCATCATGGCTTCAACCGTTGCAAGATGAGACCATGCGGTGCCGTTCAGCAGGTCACCTTGGTTCACTTCGTTGATCACCCGGATGAAATCGATGTTGGCCCTGTACTCGCTCTCGACCTCGTTGAGAAGGTCAACGCTCGGGTCGTCGGGGAAGAAGCCGTCCTCGCTGTTGTCGAATTCAAGGTGCATGCCGCCAGAGGCCAGGACAAACATCGAGAGGAGGACGACGGTGAAGGCTTGCTTGGGGCGATTGACGCTCCAATCCGTGAGGGCCATGAAAGGATTTGCCATGATTTTTGCACAATCACTTTGTTTATAACCGCCTGTTTTCTCACGAGGAAAAAATGTTGAAAAACTCCAATTGAAAAATTAATTTTCTAATTGATTTCTTCAATGGAGAGCAAGGGCGCCCCTTGCGTGACCTGATCGTTGGCTTTGAAGTGGACGGCCGTCACCAAGCCGTCGCTGGTTGCTACGATGCGGTGCTCCATTTTCATGGCCTCCAAAACCATGAGTGCCTCTCCCGCAATCACCGTTTGACCGACCTCAACAAAGACCTCAAGCACCTTTCCTGGCATGGGAGCGGTCAGCCCGCCGTCGTTGGCCTTTGTTGATGCACCGGCCTCCATACGCTCCCAGCGGAAGGTGTGCCCGTTGAGGTGGACCCACCATACATCCCCTGTTTTGGCTGCGTGGGCAAGGTGCACCGACCCGTCGGCCAAGGTGACTTTCAAGCGTTCACCGTACTGCTCGAGCCGTTGCCCCTCGTACGTCCAAGCCCCCCCCTCTTTCACGAGATTGACTTCAACAGGGTCGCCGGTGCCAACAAAGCGGTGCTGCATCAGGGGAACCTCCTCGTAATCGTTTGGAACGGGCTGGGTGCTTCGCCCGCCTCGCTGCTTGCGCCTGCCTTGGTGCGCTGATGGAGGCCGAGCGATTCTGCAGCCGATGCCGTCAACAACGATGCGGCGACAAGGTCCTCGTTGGTGGCCGGTGACCATCCGTTGGGCCACTCGTCATCGATGGTTGTGGTGGTGGTGGTGCCCGAAACCACGGCGGGAACATCGCAAAGTTCGCGCAAAAAGCGTATGTTGGTGGTGGTGCCGAGAACCACAAATTCGTCCAAAGCCCTTCGCATCTTTTGCAAAGCTTCGTGACGGGACGGCGCCCATACGATGAGCTTGGCCAGCATGGGGTCGTAATTGGGCGTGACATCGTCCCCTTCCCGCACACCCGTATCCAGACGGATGCCGGGCCCTTCGGGTGGACGGAACACCAGCAACGGGCCAACGGCGGGGAGGAAGCCGTTGGCAGCATCCTCTGCATACAAACGAACTTCGATGGCGTGGCCGCGAATCAAGAGGTCCCCGCACGACATGGCTTCTCCCCCAGCGATGCGGAGTTGTTCTCGAACGATATCGACGCCCGTGACCAATTCGGTCACAGGATGTTCAACCTGGATGCGGGTATTCATCTCCAAAAAGAAGAATTCTCCGCTGGTGGCCAGCAAAAATTCCACCGTTCCCGCACCAACGTAGTTCACAGCTTTCGCGGCCGCCACCGCTGCCGACCCCATCGCCTCTCGCAGCGCAGGGGTCATGGTGGGGCCTGGGGCTTCTTCGAACACCTTCTGGTGGCGGCGCTGCACGCTGCATTCCCGCTCACCAAGGTGAACCGTTCGCCCGTGGGCATCGGCCAACACTTGGATTTCAATGTGCTTTGAGCCCGAGAGCAGGCGTTCAATGTAGATGCGGCCATCTCCAAACGCGGCGACGGCTTCCCGTCGAGCGCCCAAAGCGGCCTGTTCGAAATCGGCCGGGTCGTGCACGGCTCGCATGCCCTTCCCGCCGCCTCCGCTGGATGCCTTGAGCAGCAACGGGTAGCCAACTCGCTCGGCAGCGAGACGAAGCGCTTCGAGCGCTGCTGTTTCGTCAATCTCCTCCACCTCTTCGCCGGGAATGACCGGCACGCCAGCGGCACGCATGGTCTGCCTCGCAGTCATTTTATCGCCCATCTTCTCAATCGCTTCAGGGGAGGGGCCAATCCAAATCAAACCCGCATCGGCCACCGCTCGAGCGAAATCGGCCCGTTCCGAGAGGAAGCCAAAACCGGGGTGAATTGCTGTTGCCCCTGATGAGCGGGCGGCTTCAATGATTTGCGTTTGGTCAAGGTAGGTGGTGGCGATGGTATCGCCTTGCAACATCACGACACGGTCGGCGAGTTCTGTGAAAAGGCTCCCCTCATCGTTGGCCGCACAGACAGCGACGGTTCCAAGCCCGGCTTCTTTGCAGGCCCGAAGCACACGACAGGCGATTTCTCCACGGTTGGCCACCAAGACGTTGATGCACATTCCTCCTTTCAATCGTCGGTTGGCTTCCAGTTTGGAGGGCGTTTCTCAAGGAACGAGGAGAGGCCTTCTTGCCCTTCTTTTGACCCTCGCATTCTGCTGGTGAAGTCAAGGGTCCATTCGCGCAGGGCTTCGTCGGTCCCGGTCCAACGGTCAAAGCCCAAAGTGAGTTCTTTGGCAAGCGTCACCGCCGAGGGTCCTGTGGTCAAGACTTCGCTGACCACGGCTTCAATCGCCGGTTCAATCCCGTCAACTCCCTCAACAACCTGTTCACAAAACCCGATGCGCAGAGCCTCGTCGGCGCCAATTCGGCTGGCTTGCATCGCCAAACGGCGGAAGGCGGCCGAACCGAGACGGCGGTAAACATAGGGGCCAATAACAGCGGGCAAGATGCCCAGTTTCCCCTCCGAGAGGGCGATGCGAAGGTTGGCTGTTCCCACGATGTAATCGCAACATGCTACCAAGCCGGCTCCACCGCCGAGCGCCACGCCTTGGACGGCTGCGACGGTGAAACATGGATGCGACCAGAGGCCGTTGAAGAGACGGTCAAGGCGTTCGGAGTCGGCCCGATTTTCCTCGGGCGTGTTGGCGCCCGCATCTCGCATCATGTTGATGTCGGCGCCTGCACAGAAGTGCTTCCCCTCGCCTCGAAGCACCAGCAAGCGAAGGTAGGGCGCCCCCTCACCGTCGTGAAGAGCGTCTTGATGGCCAGCACTTCGTTCGGCGGTCCATGTCAAGACGTCGATAAGTTCGGTGATCATGTCAACGTTCAGGGCGTTGAATTTGTCCGGTCGGTTCAGGGTCACGTGGGCTTGGTCGCCTGCGATGGTGAGGTTGACCAGAGATGTTGCGGGCGGTTCATCCATCGTTGTCATCTCAAAACCTCAATTGAAAAATTAAATATGCAATTCAAAATTCACATTCGGAAAATTCCGTACCGATGCTCCGGCAACGGCGCATTGCGAGCCGCTGCCAGGCACAGACCCAGAACATCACGGGTGTCCCGCGGGTCGATGATGCCGTCGTCCCAAAGGCGGGCAGTGGAGTAGTACGGGCTGCCTTCGGTTTCGTATTTGTCAAGAATCGGTTGCCGGAAAGCCTCGAGTTCCTCTCCCTCCAACGGTGGCAGCCCTTCCCGAACTCGCTGGTCTTGTTTGACGGTGGCCAGAACATCGGCGGCTTGGGGTCCGCCCATTACGGAAATTCGGCTGTTGGGCCACATGAAAAGGAAGCGCGGGTCGTAGGCACGCCCGCACATGCCGTAATTCCCCGCACCGTGGGAACCGCCGACGATGACCGTGAACTTGGGAACGTTGACGCAGGAAACAGCGGTCACCAATTTGGCCCCGTCTTTGGCGATGCCGCCGGCTTCGTAGGCCTTGCCGACCATGAATCCGGTGATGTTCTGCAGGAAAACGAGCGGGACGCCTCGTTGGCCGCACAATTCGACGAAATGCGCTCCTTTTTGGCTCGATTCGGAGAAGAGGATGCCGTTGTTCGCAACAATGCCCACTTTGTAGCCGTGAATATGAGCAAACCCGCAAACCAGCGTGGTCCCGTAGCGGGACTTGAATTCATGGAATCTGGACCCGTCCACGATGCGAGCGATCAGTTCCCGAACATCGACCGGCGTCCTGTTGTCTTGTGGAATCAGCCCGAGCAAATCCTCGACGTCGTGAGCGGGTGATTCGACCGCTTGCATGGCAGCCGGGGCTTTGGAAACCGGACCAAGGTTCTCCACAACATTCCGCACCATCCTCAACGCTTCATCTTCATCCTCGGCAAAATGGTCGGCAACCCCGGACTGAGCGGTGTGAACGTCAGCACCACCGAGTTCCTCCGCAGTTACTTCTTCACCTGTGGCGGCCTTGACGAGCGGCGGGCCAGCGAGAAAGATGGTGCCGTTGCCTTTCACGATGATGGATTCATCCGACATCGCCGGCACATAGGCGCCGCCGGCGGTGCAGGAGCCGAGCACGGCTGCGACCTGGGGAATTCCATCGCCGGACATGCGGGCTTGGTTGCGAAAAATGCGGCCAAAATGGCCGATATCGGGAAACACCTCGTCCTGCATGGGCAAAAATGCGCCTCCTGAGTCAACGAGGTAGATGCACGGAAGGTGGTTTTCATGGGCAACAGTTTGGGCCCGGATGTGCTTTTTCACGGTCATCGGATAGTACGACCCACCTTTGACGGTGGCATCGTTGGCGACGAAAAGGCATTCTCGTCCGTGAACCATGCCGATGCCGGTGACGACGCCGGCCGAGTGTGCCCGGCCGTCGTACAGGTCGTAAGCGGCCAGGGGCGACAATTCCAAAAATGCCGTCCCGGGATCGATGATTCGCTCGATGCGTTCTCGTGCGAGGTGTTTCCCGCGAGAACGGTGGCGTTCAACGTACTTGCCGCCCCCGCCCTTTGAGGCGGTGTCCAACCGCTCCCGGAGCGTCTCCAGAAGGGCGAGGTTGGTCGTCTTTCGGTTGAGGTACTCAGGGTCGGCAGGGTTGACGCTTGTGGGTAACCTGTCCATCTTCAGCCCTCCATTCCGTCCAATGCACGCATGCACTTAATCCCATGCGAAGTTGTTCTTGAAGCCCTCAAACACCCAACATCAAGCGCCCGATGTCTCGCAGGCCCGGTGCGAGACCCACGATGAGCACGGCGAGGACGATGAGCAAGCGGAAATGTTGCTGACGGTGCTCCACCCTCATCTGAACGAAAAGCCAAACGATGAGGCCAACAAGCGCTGCTTTGACGAGGGCGAAGAGCCACGCTCCCTCACCCCAACCAATGCCGAGCGCCTCGTTGATGGTCCCGCCAAATTGGATGACGCTGTCGCTGACCGGGTGTTTTTCGCCATAACCAAACATGTCGATGCCCATCATGGTTGCGAACCCGTCACACAACTGGCCAAAGACCATGCCCAACACCATGGGGTGGGCCAACAGCGCTTTGTTGGAGAGAAATTCAACGGGGTGGTCCATCCAAACTTCTTCTTCAGATTCCCATTGTTTGAGGCTGATGTCGGGCGGAAGGACACCGGCAGTGAAACCCGTGAGCTGAAGTTGCCGTGCGTCGTCTTTCCCAGCACGGTAGAGCAGAGCGCATACGAGACCTGGCAAGCCGAGGACCACCAGAGCGGGCCAGAGCGTGATGTCACCGGACATTTTCCCACTTTCTTGGGCCCAAGGTGTCAGCGCAAATTGCAACCAATGAACGAGGCCGAGGGTCACTGCGGCGTTGGCGAACGCCACCAAGCCACGGGTCAGAGCCGGCCACGCTCGGGTTTGAACCAAGGTGGCGAACAAGGCCATGGACGCGAGGACAAGCCCCCAAGTGGCGAGCGTGAAGTCAACGGTTTCGTGGCCTTCGTACGCCGGCCGATACAACCACCACCAGTGAGCCAAGAGAACGCCGAAGAGCATGCCGAACAGAAGCGTCTTACGTTGTTCTTCTGCTCGGTCTGAGGCGAGCCCATCGAGACGCCCGGCGAGGATGTGACTGAGGGTGGCCACGCCAACCAACCAACCGGCGAGATGAAGATGTATGATGGGGGAAATGAAGAGAACGTCCGTGGATGACGAGAAAAAGTCAGCGTCTTCGAGCACACGAAGCACAGGAGCGAGGCAAACCCAAGCGATCAAAGCCAAGACCATTCGCTCATCGGAGGGCAGTTTCCATTTCCGGAACAACGCCTGAAGGAGCACAACCGAACCCAGCATGCTAAGCGTGTAAATGGCGGTGTTCTGTGGGGTGTACCCCGCATCCCCTGCTGCGCCGGCATCCTTGACCACAGGTTCCCAAATGATGGGCCGCAGGGTTTCGGTCCAAACGGTATCAAAAGCGAGAACCAACCCGGCAAGAAGTCCCAATGCAAGAGCGAGAGCGGTCCAAATGACGGCTTTTTCCGCAGCGGTGTAAGCATCGTCGGGGAGCGGGGGTGGGAACACCGGGTGTTCCAAGGCGTCTTCGTTCACCACCATCACCCCTCAGCGAGACAGACCAGCGGTCGCCCCCCTATCGGTCTTGCGACCGTCACTCTTCTTCTGAACTCGAAAGACGTGCGATGAGGTCGGCCTTCTTGCCACCAACGGGCAACCCTGCAGCCTTCAACCGCTCTTTCAACTCAGCAACCGAGAGTTTGGAGAAGTCTTCGCTTTCGCCGTGGTCATGGTCGTGATCGTGGTCGTGATCGTGGTCCTCAACGCCGAACCCACGGGGCTCGTGAACCTCGATAAAGGAGACCTTGCCGCACTCGACCGCATCCCGGATGACGGTTACGAGTCGGAACTTCATCATGGCAGCGTTGGTGTCAAAGAGCATGGTTTGGGGCAAGACGATGTTGAGGTCGTCGCCGTCAAACGACACCTGGAAGTCGCTGTGACCCGTGTTGGATTCCAAGAGGGCCATGACCTGCTCGTCCTTGCCCTCAACGACCTTGACGATCTTGAAGGAATACTTCAGCGTCTTCCCGGCCATGGGGTGGTTGTAGTCAATGCGGGCTCGCCCTGCAGCCAAATACGAGAGGTAGCCCTGTCGTCCTCCGATGTTCACAGGAGCCCCGATGTAGAGTGAATTGGGGTCTTGGACGGCACGAACCAACTTGTCGATGCTGATGGTCTCGATTTCTGCGGGGTCCTTCTCACCGTAGGCGTCGGCAGGCTGGATGACAACCTCGACTTCCTTGTTGGCTTTTGCTTCGGCAAGCGCTGCCTCAAACCCAGGGATGAGGTTGCCGCTTCCGACAACACAGACCATGGGGGAGTAGGTGCGACCCTCTTGATGGGTTTCGTGTTCCTTAGCGATGGCTTCGCGCGTGGTTTCAATCAAGTCACCGTTTTCGCCGTTGTACAATTCATAATCAACGTGGACAATTGTTCCTTCTTCCATAGTGATGCCTCCAAGGGAATGATTCGGCGACCCGCCCCCCCTTCATAATTCCATTGGCGAGAGTTATTCTTCCTCAAGTTTGGAATCCTCTTTGGTCCCCTTCCTTGAAGCAGCGTCCGTTCCCGCCCATGTAACCGTGGCCATACCGAGCATCATAACGCCCCATCCAAGCCATACGGTGTGTGCGTGAGGGAGGTTGTAAACCGTCACGCGGACGACGTCAACATCCGAAAGAGAGCCGCTTTGAGCGGTGGCCATCAACCCGCCGGCTTGACTGCCATCAAAGATGAAAACGAGGTCTCCGGTCAGCCGGGTCAAGGTGTCAACTTCCGACCTGGGTGTGCCCTGAGCATCAAACCGAAGGGTCCCCGGAAGCACTTCACCCAACCGGTCGCCCACCTCACCGTTGTTGACTTCGAAAATGCCGATACGTACGCCGATGAACCCGTCGCCCACCTCCAGCCCTTCGCTCTCGAGGACCAGTTCCTCAAACACCAAACCGAAACCCTCGTGCACGATGACTTCGTCTTTGACGAGCGAAATCCGGTGGGCAGCATCGCCTCGGTCAACAAGAACCGTGGTTGAGAGGTGACCGAGCAACAACAAAAGGAGACCCAAGTGAACGACGTGGGCTCCGAAAGGTATTCGTTTCCAAGTCCCTTTTTCCCGAGCAGTTTGCATCTGGCGAACCACCTCTCGAGCGATGGGTGCCGTGGCCAAGGTGAGCAAGGGGAAGGTCATCCACACGAGGTGACCGCGGGTGAGGTGTTCGGAAACCATGGTGCCTGCATCTCTTCCAAACGCCTGCGGTGCAAGCACAAACCCCGCCACGGAGAGGGCGGTTGCCCCTGAAAGGAGGACGAGGTTCGTTGAAGATGAATCCTTCCGGCGAGCGTAGAGGAAGAGCGCACCTCCAAGCCCGGCGATGAAGGGCGCTCCGTAGAGCTCGTGGGCCTCGAAATTCACGGCGTCGATGCTCGCCAAAAGGAGGGTCCAAGACAACACCAAGTAGAGGCTCACCAACACAACGCTGGACCAGAGAGCCACCGTTTGTTGGCCTCTGCGTTTTTTCATCTCAAGGGGCCTTCCCTCGCCGTCTTGTGGGGCGACGAGCCAAGGAAGCACGAACATGACCAGAAGAACGCCTGCTACGGCGATGGAAAGGAGCTGTGACCAAGCCAGGGAGAGGCCCAACATCACGCCTGCTGCAGCCCAAGGCCACGCTTTAAGGGCATCGTTGGAGCGGTAAAGCGGGACGAAGAGAACCGCCATGGCGGTGGCGATGAAGACATCGCCGGTGAGGCCATAGACGAGGAGGGGATACACTGCGTCCAGCGGGACGGGAAACCGTGCATGGTACGCCCAAGTTTGGTTCTCACCCGTTTCTTCCACGGACTTGAACGGGCGCACGAGCAGCAACGGAACGACCAAAACCGACACAAAGACGACCTGAGGCACCGCTGTCCATGACGACGACGCCCCATCGCCGGAGGTAAAAAAGAGGCAGCCGATGAGGGCCGTCCACGCCGGCAAGGTCGCCGACCATGCAGCAGTGGATGGCAGAGGTCGATCGCTTTTCTCTCGTCGGGCAACAGCAAGCCAGCACCCGATGAGCATGAACATCCAAACCACGTAGGTCATCACTTCGGTTGCCGCCTCGTCGCCCCTAAGCACCATCAAGCGCCCAAAGACGTCGTCGGGTGGCGTGCTGCTGTCGGAGGCCACGAAGGTGTGAACGGACGACGCCCATACGCCTCCAGCCCTTGTTACGGTCGTAGCAAACAGCGCCAAAACTCCCGTCACAAGGCCTGCACCGATCCACACGCGGTCTTCAACGGTACCGGGACGCGTCCGAAGGTGAACCAACATCACCAAGGCCAACCAAGGCAAGAAAGAGCCGGTCTCAACCGGGTCCCACGCCCAGTATCCGCCCCAATCGAGGATGAGGTAGGCCCATAGCCCCCCAAGGCCGATACCAAGGGTTGCAACGAGCAGGCCGGGACGGGCAACCCGAAGCATGCGCTCGGCCAAGGCAGCGCTTTGATGGGTGTAGGCTGCAGCCAAGGCGATGGCCGTGAGGTGCAAGCAAAACGAATATGCTAGGAAAATGAGCGGTGGGTGGATGACCATCAAATCGGTTTGAAGCAACGGATTCAGCCCCGCTCCTCGGAAAAACGCCGGTGTGGGCTTGAACGGGTCGAGTGAAAACGCTACCAAAAGCAACGTGAGCGTCATCAAGTGAACGGCCCGCAGTCGCCATCGTTGGGCGTGTTGCCCGAATGCTTCTTCTCCCGGAAGGGCCTTTCGCCACCACCAAGCAAGCAAAGCCATCCATCCCATCCACATAAGCAACGGGCCTTCGCGTGCGGCCCAGGTGGCTGCAAACCGGTACTTGAGCGGCAAGGCCTCGCCGCCGAAAGCGGCGACATGGAGCACCGATGCATCGTTGGCGATGAACAGGCCTGCGAGTGTGGCAAAAGGGAGCACGAGCAATCCGTGGAGAAAGAAGGCGCGCCGGGGGGCCTTCTCGTGATAGGTTGGTTCCCACAGCAACCATGCAACGGCCCCGAGGGCCAGCCACATCGTGAGCCCCCACATGGTGCTTGGGCGGACCGCGTCCCTCAAGGCTTTTGCTCATCCATTGGGTGTGATTCTTCCCTACCAACCAAAGAATTTTGCCCGGGAGTAACCGAAGGAGAGCAGGACGGCAACCACTCGTTTTGTGAAGAGCATGGGTTTACGAACCAAGATTTTCAACCCGATGAAGGCTTTGTCTACCGGGCTCATGTTGCCGAGTTCTTTGGGCAAACACCGTGCCATGGCCGACATTTCGTCATCGGTCAAATCGTAGAGGGCGGTTTTTCCTTTCAGGATTTTATGGTAGGGCGGGAAGCGTTTCTTCCAGGCTTTTTCATAGCGAAGGAGCCGTGATTTTGATACATCGTTGTCTTCAAGTGCTTGGGCAAGCGTTTGAGCAGCCTCCCTCCCCGACCAAAGGGCAAGGTGGGTGCCGCCCTCAAAGAGCGGGGAAGTGAAACCTGCAGCATCGCCAACCAAGAGGATGCCTTCGTCCACAGTCGCGGTTCGTGGACCTGAGATCGGGATGGTGCCGCCGAACGGTCGCACTTTGATGCCGTCTTCACGCCACGGAGGGTTGGCCGTTGGTTTGTCAGCAAGGTAGGTGTCCTCGATGAAGGATTCAAGGTATTTGATGGCCCCTTTCTTGTCGGTGGTGACCAAACCGACGTTCGCTCTACCTCCCTCTTTTGGTATCATCCAAACATAACCGTGTGGTGAATATTTTGGCCAGAGGTAGAAGTCAAGGTAACCGTCGTTGGGGACGTCATGCATTTCGTACTGGAAGCCTGCGATGACTTCCACCTCACCGCCCATGCCCAGCAACTTTGCTGCGGCCCCTGAAACGCCAGAGGCATCGATGATGGCTCGACATTCAAGGGGAAAACCATCGCCTCTCCCGTCAATTTTCCAATTGGAAAATTGATTTTCTGAATTGTAAACACGCACCATTTCTGTCACCCTGTGGTGAAGCTTGAGTTCAGCACCTTTGGCGACGGCTTCTTCTGCAAGCCATCGCTCAAAGAGGTGTTTTTCCAAGACATAGCCTTCTTCGGTGAGCAATTTGTCCGTTCCGTCGGGGAAGATGACACGGATTCCCTTGACATCCAGCGCCTTGACGTGGTCGGGCAGGCTCAAACCGAGGTTTTGGACGGCGAGTTCCGAAAGGCATTCGCCGCAATGAACGGGAGTCCCGATCTCGGGATCGGCCTCGAGGATGAGGGTGGACAACCCCGCTCGAGCAGCATGCAGCGCTGCTGACCCTCCTCCGGGCCCTGCCCCGATGACCACCACATCGTACATACCGTCTCGCCCTCAATGAGCAAGGTGACTGCGGTAGCCCATGAAGAACACGGTCGGCCTGCCTGCCTTTGGCTTGGCCATGTCGCCGAAGAGATACGGAGGTTCAAAGCCAAGAAGCCCAACGCAAGGCCGTGGCTTGGAGAACCTTGAGGCGGTGGGTTGACCACTTGGATGGACGGGGCGAACTCCTGCGCATCAATCGGCCGGTTGACGTCGTCTACGAAGCCGGGGCCATCGCCGACCTGCTGGTGAAGAACGACGGCCCCGCCGTCCTGTTCGAACAACCCCAGTTGGCCGATGGAAGCGTTTCCTCCATCCCGCTTCTCATGAACGCCTTTGGAAGTCATGACCGAACCTTGCGGGCGCTCGGGGCACATCATGAAACCGAAATCGGTGACCGGATGGTGGCGATGATGAAGCCGGACATCGGCCTCTACATGCGAAAACCATGGAAGGGCTTGCCGCTTTTACGAGATGCGCTTGCCATGCCGCCCAAAAAAGTCCGCAAGGGCAAGGGGCAGAGGGTTCGCCTCGAGAACGATTTGACCAAACTCCCCATTCCCAAAACTTGGCCCATGGACGGTGGCCATTTCGTGACGCTTCCCCTGGTCGTGACCAAGGATGCCTCGGGCGAACACAATTTGGGCATGTATCGAGCACAAGTTCACAGCGAAACCGAACTCGGCCTCCACTGGCAAATTCACAAACACGGCGCTGAACATGCAGCAAAAGGTGAACGCATGCCCGTCGCCGTCTGCATTGGGGGCCCTCCGGAACTCATTTTTTCAGCCATTTCACCTCTCCCTGACAACCTGTCGGAATACCAGTTCGCCGGCATCTTGGGGCAAAAGTCTCTTCCCATCACCAAAGCCCTCACGCAAGACCTCTGGGTTCCGGCAGAGGCCGACATCATCATCGAGGGGTATTGCGACCCCAGGGAAACCAAGTTGGAAGGGCCGTTTGGCGACCACTACGGCTTTTATTCCCTGACGGGCCAATACCCCGTCCTCCATGTCACGGCCATCACCTGCCGAAAGGACGCCATTCTTCCGGCCACCATCGTTGGCCTTCCCCCCATGGAGGACGGTTTTTTGGGCGAGGCCATTGGAAGGCAATTCTCTCCGGTGCTTCAGTTTCAACACCGAGACGTGAAAAGCGTCCATTTGCCGTTGGAAACCGGCTTCCACAACCTCGCCATCGTGGCCTCCAAACAGCGCTACCCTCGTCAGGGGCGAAAGACAGCTTTGGGGCTCCTGGGGGCCGGGCAAATGATGTTCCTCAAAGTCATCGTCGCCATTGACCCAGAACAAAACCCGAAGGACCTTGAGGCCTTCCTGGACGCCCTGAACGACAAAGTCGAGATCAGCGAAGACGTGGTGGTGCTCCCAGGGATGGTCGCCGATGCTTTGGAAGCCGCCTCACCGTACGAGAATGTCCACGATAAGTTGCTCATCGATGCCACGTCTCTCGTCACCACCGATCCACGGTCGCCCGACGAACCCCTGGAAGGGTCGTACAATCAGCCCACACCAGCATGGCGTCAAGGGAAGGCCAAATCCGAACCGTTTGACGGTCTGACTTCGGTCGAAGCTTTGCCCGAGGTGCGGCAAGCTCGCATGCTTCGCGACAACATGCTCGTTGTCTCCACCACCATTCAAGGCACGCCCAGCCCCCGAACAGGCCAAAACGGCGTTGACGACACTGCTGAAGGCCAACGTATTGAACAAATAAGCAAATTGCGAAATTCAATCTGGCAATTGGATTCTAAGAAAAACCTCCGCTGGCTGTTTATCACCAACGACGATCTCGACATGACGCACACAAAAGCTCGTCGTCGCTTGCTTTGGCAGCTCACTGCCCGCTTTGATGTGGGGCGTGGATTGACCTTTGACGAAGAACGAGAGCGGCTCTGTTGGGACGCTACGACACCCATTCCCTCCGAAGAGCACGGTGTACGCCGTTGGCCTGCCGTTACCCTCCACGATGAGGAAACACTGGCAAAGGTCGCCTCTCATCCCGAACTCAAAAAATACGAATGGCCGCCCCACCTTTCCTTTGGGGGCCCTGAGTGATGGACGTCAAGCAGGTTTTGTCGTTCATCAAAATCGAGCATACGTTGTTCTCTCTCCCCTTCGTGCTGATGGGCTACATGATTGCTGTTCGTCAATTTGGCGCCGGAAGCGATGTTGACCTGCTGTGGATTCTGCTGGCGGCGGTTGGGGCTCGTGGTCTAGCGATGGCGCTCAACCGCATCATTGACCGTGACATCGACGCCGCTAACCCACGCACGCAGGGGCGCCATCTCGCCTCTGGCAGCATGAGCATGCGGACGGCTTGGAGTCTTGCTGCCGTGTTTTTGGCCATGTTGCTCATCAGCGCCGGCTTGCTGAACAAGGTCGCTCTGATGATGGCGTGGCTTCCCGTGCTCACCTTTGTGATTTATCCCTACATGAAGCGCTTCACATGGGGTTGCCACTTTTGGTTGGGGCTGTGCCTTGGCCTCGCTCCCGCTGGAGCCTGGGTTGCCATCGCCGCTGATGTCCATGGCTGGGCCGCCATTACCGGTCTGCTGCCCTGGCGAACCGAATTCTTGTGGGCGCCCACCATCTTGCCGATTTCCATTGGCGTGGCGTTGTGGATTGCGTCCTTTGACATCAACTATGCCCGCATGGACGTGGAGAGCGACCGAGAACAAGGCATCCATTCCTTCCCATCCAAGTTTGGCGATCGGGCCACCACGCGAACGACCTTTCTCCTCTCGCTCCTCTGGTTCGCCTGCTTCGCCATCGCTGACCCGATGGACGGTATCTGGTTCCTCGGCGCTGCGGCGGCGATGGCGCTGGCCAACGTCTTCGTTGTCCTTCGTATGGAACGGTTTGCTGACTTTCAAACGGTCTTGTTTCGGGTGTCGATGCTCACGGGTTGGGTGTTGTTGGCCGCCTTGGCCTTCGGTTTATTGGTCGAACCCTCGGGTTTTGCATATGATTGATGCCCTTGATTTTCAGCCCGAAGTGAGGGTGGTGAAGGTTCTTGAGCCGACTTGAGAAACGTGAACCATGAACCCCATCGTCGCTTCCTTGCTCGAATTCAACCAAGCCTTTGAGATTCCAAAACTCGACAAGCCGGGTTTGGGTCCTGATGAACTCATTGAACTGCGCATCAAACTCCTCACGGAGGAAGTTCAGGAATACGCCGAGGCCGCCCGGGCGGGGGATTTGGTCGAAGTCTTGGATGCTCTGGCCGATATTGGCTACATTCTTGCTGGAACCATCATTAACCACGGCATGCAACACATCTACGACGATGCCTTCAACGAAGTGCACCGCTCGAACATGGCGAAATTGGTGGACGGGAAAGTCATTCGTCGTGAGGATGGCAAAGTCCTCAAACCCGAAGGGTGGCAACCACCACAGTTGGCGCCATTCCTTCCGGATGGCGAGTAAACCGCCTCACATGGTTTCATGAAGAATGAGGCTGTGCGTGCGTCATGAGCCGTCCCGTAGCGTTGGTGACCGGTGGCGGCCGAGGCATCGGCGCTGCCATCTCGGACCGTCTTGCGGCCGATGGTTACGATGTTTTGCTGACGTACAATCGATCCTCAAAACCCGCTGAGATGGTGGTGGACGCCATTCGCGAGCGAGGGGACGACGCCCTTGCGGTCAAGGTTGATTGCGCTGACAGCGGTGAAGTCGGCCTTTTGGGACAACATCCCTGGATGGAGAGGGGCGTGGATGTCTTGGTGCTCAATCACGGCGTGTACAAACGCGTGCAGGGTTCCGCCATGACCCTGGATGACCTCACAGCGACCATGAAAACCAACTTCGAAGGAGCCGTAGCCGTCTGGAAGGCGGTTCAGCCTCATCTGACCGGTCATGCGAGGATGGTGGTTGTCGGCTCCCAGTTAGGTACGCGAGGCTCCCCGCACGGCGCGGATTATGCTGCCTCAAAGGCCGCTCTATCGACATGGGCTCGCTCCCTTGCTCAATCGGTTGGCCCCGAAGGCAAGCGGGTCAACATCCTCGCTCCAGGCTATGTGGACACCGATATTCTTGCAGGGGATTCGCCTGAGAAGCGTGCACAACGCGAGAACGAAGTCCCGCTCCAACGTGTGGGCTCTCCCGAGGACATGGCGGCCACGGTCTCGTTTTTGGTGGGGCCCGACTCCTCCTACATCACCGGGGCCATTCTTCACGTTAACGGGGGACTTTATCTCCCCTGAAATGGATGGGATGTTGGTGGCCTCATGGTGAACGAATGGGACGATGAGGGCACCTTTGAAGCAGCTGCGAACCAACCGCTTCTTGAGGTTGACCTGAGCCAACGCAACCCGTTTGACCTCTCAAAAGCCTTGGAAGGAGCGGCGCTTGATTCCCTCCGTCCTGACGTCAAAAGGTTCAGGCTCCACGCCGAGTTTGAACCTGCAGGCGACCAGCCGAAAGCCATTGAAGAATTGATTTCTCAATTGGAAAATGGCCAAGAACGGTGCGTCTTGCTCGGCGTGACGGGAAGCGGGAAGACCTTCGCCATGGCGCATGTTATTCAGAAACTCAACATCCCCACGCTCATCATGAGCCATAACAAGACGCTGGCTCGCCAATTGCATCAAGAGATGGTCGGTTATTTCCCTCAAAACGCCGTGGAATACTTTGTCTCGCATTATGACTACTATCAGCCCGAGGCTTACCTTGCGAAGCGAGATCTGTACATCGATAAAGAACTGAGCATCAACGAAAGGATCGAGCAGGAGCGCTTTGCAGCCGTTGCCTCACTCGTCTCTCGCCCTGATTGTGTTGTCGTTTCCTCGGTTTCCTGCATTTACGGTTTGAACCCCCCCGAAACCTTCCTCGAATACCATTTGCGCTGCCATGTTGGGCAAGCCATCGAGACAAGCGACCTGCTGCGCGAGCTCATCGAGCTTCAATACCGGCGAACGACGACGGACTTGAAACGAGGAGAATGCAGAGTCCGAGGGGAGGTCGTCGATGTTTGGATGCCGAGTCGGGACGACCCTCTACGAATCGTCTTTGATTTTGATGGCATCGTCAGCATTCAGATTTGCGACCCCGTTTCATGGGAGTCGTTGGACGACCTCGAAGAGGCCTGGATTCACCCGAAAGAATTCTTCATGACCAGCCCTGAACGTTTTGAGGCTGCTTTGGAATCGATTGAAGCAGAACTGAACGACCGCTCAAAGTGGTTTGCACGGCAGGGCAGGGAGCTTGAGCGGTATCGCTTGGAACAGAAAACCGAATACGATTTGGAAATGCTCCGCGAAATCGGGCACTGCCAATCGGTGGAGAACTACTCGCTGCATTTTGACGGGCGCTCACCCGGCCAACGGCCGTACTGTTTGCTTGATTTCTTTGCTGCTTGCGCCAATCAATTCCACGGCGACCCCTCCAAATTCCTCGTGATCATGGACGAATCACACGTCAGTTTGCCCCAAGTGGGCGGCATGTATCACGGAGATAAATCGAGGAAAGACAGCCTCATTGAGCACGGATTCCGTTTGCCGACGGCAGCGGACAACCGTCCGCTCAAACTCCCTGAATTTCAAGCACTTGTTCCCCAAATGGTCTACGTTTCCGCAACCCCTGGCGAGCGCGAGTTGCGGCATTTGTGCGAGATAACAGGACAGTCCGTGCCCAACGGGCTTTTGCATGCTCCATCGGGGGGCGGAGCAGGTTCAGCCGACCTTTCCAAAAAGCATCCTGAAGCCGAGACGATGTACGACATGATACAGAGCATCCAAGGCATCGCCAAGATGGAATTACGGCCGACGGGGTTGCTGGACCCGGAAATTGAAGTGCGGCCCACCGCTGGGCAGGTGAACGACTTGCTCACCGAAATTAACGCTCGTGTTGAACGAAAGGAACGTTCCCTCGTGACCGTCATGACCATCAAATTCGCAGAGGAAGTGGCTGCCTATCTGAACCGGATGGGGGTGAAAGCCCACCATCTTCATTCTGAAATTGACACCATTGAGCGCACGGAGATCATCAATGCGTTGCGGCACGGCCACATCGATGTCATTGTTGGCATCAACCTGCTACGGGAAGGCCTTGATATTCCCGAAGTGAGTTTGGTAGCGATTTTTGATGCTGACAGGCAGGGTTTCCTGCGCAACGAACGCAGTCTTCTGCAAACGATTGGAAGGGCCGCACGAAACCAAAACGGGAAAGTCCTTCTGTACGCCGATGGGTTTTCCCCTGCCATGGAGGCGGCCATCCGACAAACCCTTGAGCGTCGTCAACGGCAACAAGCCAACAACGAGGCGTTGGGTATCGTGCCCAAAACCATCGTCAAAGCCTTGCCCGTCATGGGAGACTCGGAGGATGCGCTGATTTCCGGAACCCATACGGCAGGGGACGGAACCCGCCGCCTCATCGCCAAAAAAGGGGGTCGACGAGATGGGGATTGGGCTCAGCGTCTTCAATTGGGTGCCGGTGCATGGGGTTCTACAGAGCAAAAACAAATTGAAGATTCAAATTCCCAATTGACTTATGACGAGCCCGATGATCTCACCTCGTCGCTGACCTCCGAGGGGCGGGAAGCGCTCATCGAAGAACTCCGAGAAGCGATGCAGCAAGCGGCGAAAGATCTTGATTTTGAACAAGCCGCTCGGCTGCGGGACCGACTGCATGAACTGGAACGCTGGGAGGATTGAACTCCCTACAGGCACATCTTCATGAAGCAAAGCCCCGAGGTTGGGGCATGGCGGTGGACCCCGATGCCTTTGACGATCCCGTGGTTGATTACGACTTCTCGAAAGCCACGACGCCTCGGGCGCTCATCGACCAGATGAGCAAAGCAGGTGGTTTCACGGCGACAAAATTCGCCGAAGCTCGTACCATTCTCGCCGACATGAACGCTTCCATCCAACGGGTGGACGGCGATGCAACTCAAGTTGCGAATTGGCTGTCCTTTCCGGCTTGTTTGTGTGCTACCGGCACGCGAGGTTTCTTCGTTGAGGCCATCAGACGCCGGATGTTCAACGTTGTTTCCACAACCTGCGGAACCCTGGACCACGACATCGCTCGGGCCTACAAACACTACTACCACGGCTCGTTTGACCTCGACGACGTTGAACTCGGACAACATGCACTGATGCGGCTGGGCAACGTCATCGTGCCGAACGCTTCGTACGGTGAAATCCTTGAGGCTGTGCTGATGCCCGTTCTCGAGGACATCTACAACGATCGACTCGCTTCCACCGGAAAAACGGGAGCTGAGGCTTGGCTTGGGTTTGGCTCCATTCACCTCGTGTGGGAGTTGGGGCGCCGCATTGGGACGCCGGATACCCTCATTTATTGGGCGGCGAAGCACAAAATTCCCGTTTGCATACCAGGCATTACCGACGGTTCCATCGGGGCCCAGCTTTTCATGTTCCGACAAAAACATCGTGATTTCCATATCGACACGCTGGCCGATGAACAAGTGATGAGCGATTTGACCTGGGACGTCGGGACTTCCAATGCGCTGATGGTTGGCGGAGGCATTTCAAAACATCATGTCATCTGGTGGAACCAGTACCGTGGAGGCCTTGACAGCGCTGTTTACATCACCACGGCACCAGAACACGATGGAAGCCTTTCCGGGGCCCGTTTACGAGAAGCCATCTCGTGGGGAAAAATGAGACCTGAAGCACCTCATGTTTGCGTTGAAGGCGATGCGAGTCTGCTCTTGCCCCTTCTGGGTGCGGACCTTTTTTGCGATTAGGATGAAGTTTCCTCTGTGAGGGCAGCAAGCACCAACATGAAGCTCTGGCGCAGGGGCATGATAGGCCGCCATCCTTCACCGGTGTGTTTTTCGAGAAAGCGATGAAATTCGCTAATCGAGGGGCGAATTGGGTGATGGTCCTCGGTTTCGATGTCAACGGCGGTCAAGGGGATGTCGTGGTGTTGGGACAAATGATGCTGTGTGAAATCTCCTGTTTTTCCGGCCTCTGAGCGGTGAACAAGGGGCATGAATTCCCGATAGGTGTCTTCTCCCGTCCAATACCGTCTGCCAGCGATGTTCAGCGACCCGTTGGTGAGGCACAGGTAGGGCAGCGCCTTGGAGATGGCGGAAGCCACATCGTGCAAACTGCACCAGTATCCTCCATGTTTCCGTTCCTTCTCGCCCTTCATCCAAGCTTCGAAAACACTTCTTGATGCTGAACCAGCGGGGGGGGGGAGAAGATCGTGGACCGTGATGTCGCATCCTTTGCCAGGACCTTTTGGAGTGTTCACATCGAAATGAAGGCGGACCGCATGCCCGTGTTTCGAAAGGTGCTCGTCATCCCCGACGAGGAACCAAACCGCTCCTTGAGGGGCGGTTGACCACGGTTGCAAACCCTCGGGGCAGGTGATTAACGTCGTTTTGAAACGTGTGCGAACATCTTCTTCAAAGTGTTCAGGCACATGAAACCGGTAGCCTGCAAGCATTCCTCGTTCCATAACAGCGCTCAAGAGGGGGTTGAACGGCTCCATCACGACTGCATGGACGCTCATGGTGCATGTGTGTTCATTCTTCCACATGGTTCTTGCCCCCTGGCTTGATGGTGGGCGGCGGCGTTCAATTTTTATTTTTGAATTGAAAAATAAGAAAAAATTGAGTTTCGTCTCCGAGCCGTAAATGATCGGTAACATTCCGTAAAACAGGCCCCATTCAATTGAAGATTCATTCTTCAAAAAATCCAATGGAAGAGGTTTTTCTATTGAAAATGAACGCGTTATGCGACAAGAAAAAGAGATTTTTTTTCTATATTTCAATTGGCTGAACATTCAATTATGCGTCAAATGTAATTGGAAATGATATTTTTTGAAGGGAAGAATATATTAGGTGCCGAGGAAGACCTAACGATAAGCCGCATCAAAACGGCAAGGAGAGATGGGAAATGAAAAATACAGATTACGACATTCAGGAGTTGCTTCAACGCGACGTGTATGTCAACGGAACAAAAGTAGGAACGATCGTGGGTGAGCGGCATCACCCTAACGAAGCCCGCGTGAAGTCCATGCGGATTCAAGTGGTGCCCGACGTCGCCGATGAATTCATGCGAAAACCAGCAGAATTGGCTCCACTGCCAAAAGAATTGGTTCACAGCATCCAGGGCGATGGCACCGTGAAATTGTCAAAATCAATGCGAGAATTGCAACGCCGATGGCGCAACACCGTCCGAATTGATGAGAAGTTGTACGCTCCCGATGAAATGTTGGACCGAGCCGTCCTGGACAACCAAGGAGAAGAGATCGGTGTCATCACCGGTCTTTTCCGAGTGAAGCGAACCTACAAGGGGGTCGTGGTTTCCACACGGATGCGAATCCAAACCCAATTCGGCGTTGAATCTGAGATTCGAATTCCTATCGGAGCTTTGGCACGAACCCGAGAGCGACTGGACGAAGTGGTGCTTTCTCGAACCTTCGAGAAAGTCCTTCAGTTGCCGTCGTACATCACCGTCAACAGCCTCGAAGAAGAGTGAACCAAGGCTTCGCCGAGGCGTGTACCCGGCTCCGTCATGCTTATGACGGGGGGTTTGGTCGGCCGGAATACCCTTGCGCGGGTGGCTTAGTCGGTTAGAGCACCCGGCTGATAACCGGGAGGTCGCAGGTTCAAGTCCTGCCTCGCGCACCATTTCATGTTCGTATGCGGCTCGCAAAGAACATGAAGGTCCAGCCATCACCCTCGGTCAAGGGGACAGCATGGTCGTCGTATCGGGAAGCAATTCAGGCCCCATGGCCGAACAGCTTGCAGAGGCCTTAGGCTGGACTCATCACCGAATCGAGACGCGTCGCTTTCCGGACACGGAAGGCTACATTCGCATTCCAACCGATGCCCTCGAAGCGATACGGAACGAACCCGTTGTCGTGGTTTCCAACACCTTTCCCGATTCGGGAATTGTCGAGACCCTCCTGATGCTTGACGCCGTTCAAGACCTGCGAAACGGGGATTTGCAAAATTTGAGAGAAATTGGCCCTCAGACCCTCCCCGGCGTTGGAAAGGGTGTGATTTTGGCCGTTCCTTATTTCGGTTATTCCCGTCAGGACAAGAGGTTCAAGCCTGGTGAGTCGGTTTCAGCCCGAGCCATTGCGGAAATGCTGACCTCCCGTTGCGATGGATTGGTGGTCCTTGACCTCCACGCACCGGCCGTGCTCGAGCACCTGACCGTTCCCGTAGCGTTTACTTCAGCCATGCCGGAATTGGCTGAGCACCTCAAAGAGAGCGTTGACCCCGATTTCATCCTCTCTCCCGATAAAGGCGCCATTGACCGGGCTTCCAGCGTGGCTCAACAAATTGGCTGCGAGTTCTCATATTTGGAAAAAACGCGCATTGACGCACACACCATCGTTCACAAGGCTAAAGACTTGGACGTTGCAGGGAAATCGGTTGCTATCGTGGATGACATGATCGCCACGGGCGGAACGATATGCAGAGCCGCCGAAGCGCTTCGAAGCCAGGGAGCAGTGCAGGTCCACGCAGCTTGCTGCCACGGACTGTTCACAGGCGGAGCCATCGCTCGTCTTTTGCGCTATGTTGACGGCGTCCATGCCACGGGTTCGCTCGCCAACGCACGCGACGTGATTTCAGGCGGTCCGGCGTTGGCCCGAGGTGTTCGTGATGTGTTGGCGCAACTGGACGTCTAAGACCGACCAAACGAGGACTGCGGACGGTTTTCTTGGTTCCGCCTGCTCAAAAGGGTGCTGAATCCCTTCCGTTGCGTTTATATCCGCGTGGTCCTGCGGAGGCCTGCCCCTATCATGAGGAAGGAGAGATTCCAATGAGTGTACACGTGCAATTTGAAACCCCAGAAGACGTTGTGAACGAGATTTATGCCATGCTTGACCTGAACAAGAACGGTCGGGTGAAGAAAGGCAGCAACGAAGTGACCAAGGCTGCCGAGCGCGGAACGGCCCAATTCATCATTCTCGCTGAAGACGTGAACCCCCCTGAACTCCTCGCTCACATCCCGTTGATCTGCCAGGAAAAAGACATCCCGTTCGGCTACGTGCCCAGCCAAGAATTCCTTGCCCAAGGCGCCGGTTTGCCCAAGGGTACCTCGGCTGCTTCGATTGCCGTGATGGAAATCACCAAGGGCGCCCAAGAGAAATTCCATGACGTTGTTGAGGCCATCAAAGGCCTCAAGAACTGAACCCTGAGGTGAGAACCATGAGCGAAGAACTTGGTGGATGGCCAGCAGAAGTGGTTGAAATCGTCGGCCGAACCGGAATGACGGGCGAGGCGACGCAGGTCAAGGTCCGCGTGAACGACGCCCCAAACCCCCGGGACGTCGGTCGTATCATCAGCCGAAACGTGGTTGGCCCCGTTCGTGTTGGAGACATTTTGATGCTCAAGGACACGGGTCGCGAAGCCCGCAAACTCAACGCACGGTGATGAAGTATGCCAGAACGAAGAATTTGCAACTTTACGGGCGAAGAAATTGAACCCGGCACCGGCATGATGTTTGTCCGGAAGGACGGTAGCGTGCTGTGGTTCAAGAACAGCAAGGCCCGCAAAAACCAACTCCAGCTGAAGCGCAATGCCCGCAAGGTCAAGTGGACCCGTCACTACGTGAAGGGCGGCATTCAGTGAAGCGGGTGCGAACCCATAGCAAGTCCCTTAAACGGGTCACTTTTCGGAAGGGATGGTGAACACCGTGGAAACAACGTATGTGATGATCAAGCCCGACGGCGTCCAGCGAGGGCTGGTAAGCGAAATTCTCGGCCGCTTTGAGCGAAAAGGCTTGAAGTTGGTTGGACTGAAATCCATGGTCCCCAGCGAAGAAATCGCTCGGTCCCATTACGATGTTCACAAGGAACGTCCTTTTTTTCCAGGGCTGATTAAATTCGTCACCTCTGGACCCGTTGTTTGCATGGCTTGGGAAGGCGTTGACGCCATTTCCGTCGCTCGCAAACTCATTGGCGCCACGAACGGCCGCCAAGCCGAACCCGGTACCATTCGAGGCGATTTCGGCATGGACATGGGCTTCAACATGATTCACGGCTCCGATGCGCCTGAAACCGCTGCCTTTGAGCTTGGTTTGTGGTTCCCCGAAGGCTTGATGTCAT
This sequence comes from Candidatus Poseidonia sp., assembly GCA_030827745.1. Taxonomy (GTDB): domain Archaea; phylum Thermoplasmatota; class Poseidoniia; order Poseidoniales; family Poseidoniaceae; genus Poseidonia. Next base: position 22,609 of record JAURDW010000006.1, on the reverse strand, counting down.
GGGAGAACACCATGGGCACTTGGGTGTACGAGTGAACTTCCCCCCACCTCTCCGTTCGAGGTGAAACCATGACCGAAGACCTATCCTCAGCAGACCATGAAGAGGTCGTCGTGGAAGCCACGGTGCGTGGTCATAACCGCCAACCGATTGTTTCGGTGCTCGGTCACGTGGACCACGGGAAAACCAGTTTGCTCGACATGGTACGCTCAATCGGCAGCCAACGCCAAGCCAGTGTCATGGACCGGGAAGCCGGTGGCATCACGCAGCACATCGGTGCAACCGAAGTCCCAGCGGATGTTTTGAACGAAACCTGTGCGGCCATGCTGGGTGGAAAACAATTCAAATCACCGGGCTTGCTTTTCATCGATACGCCGGGTCACCATTCCTTTGCATCGTTGCGCAACCGAGGCGGTTCGGTCGCTGACATCGCCGTTCTCGTCATCGACATCATGGAAGGCCTTCAACCCCAAACGGTTGAATCGCTCAACATTCTCAAAGAAACACGAACGCCCTTTGTCATCGCTGGAAACAAGGTTGACCGGCTTCACGGTTGGCGGTGCGACCAAGGACGTTCATTTATCGAATCCTTTGCCGAGCAACGAGAGGATGTCCGTGCATTGTTTGAAGACCGATACTGGAAAATCGTCGGTCAGTTCTCTGAACACGGTTTCAACCTTGAGCGCTACGACCAGATCCGCGATTTCCGTCAAAACGTGGCTTTGGTTCCCATGTCGGCCAAGGAAGGTGAGGGCTTGCAGGACCTCCTTGCCGTGACCGTCGGCCTCGCAGAGCGATTTCTCGAAGACCGCTTGACCGACACGCTCGGCTCGGCCCAAGGGACGGTGCTGGAGATGCGCGACGAGGTGGGCATGGGAAAGACCGTTGACGTGATCCTCTATCGTGGCGAACTCAACGTTGGTGACACGGTCATGCTCGCAGGTCAGGACGGGCCGTTTACAACCCACATCAAGGGGCTGAAGCGGCCGCAAGGGATGGCTGAGATGCGAGATGCTGGCAAGCGTTGGGTCAACTTTTCTCGAGTCGAGGCCGCCTGCGGCGTGAAGGTCGTTGCCCCCAACCTCGAACAGACCATCGCAGGAACAACGTTGCATCTGGCCAACACACCCGATGAAGTCGCTGTGGCCGAGGAGGCCATTCGTGAAGAATGGCGCACCATCTTCAACAGCATGCCCGTGATGTGTTCCTCCTGCAACGAAATCTTTGCCCGCTCAACCTTCCTCGAACACACCGCCAAAGGCGCATGCCGCGGTGCGGAGGAAGATCGCAACGGCGTGGTCATCAAGGCCGACACGGTGGGTGGCCTCGAGGCGCTCGCCTTTGAACTGCATCAACGCAACATCCCCGTCCGCCAAGCCACCGTGGGTCCGGTGAACAAAAAAGACATCTTGATGGCCAGCACGGCAACGGACCCGTTGCAGAAAGTCATCCTTGGCTTTTCCACCAAAGCCAACACCACCGATGTCGCTGAACGGTTGGACCAGGACGATGCGGAGGTGAAATTCATCTCCGGGCCCATCATTTACCACATCATGGATGCCTTCGAAACATGGCAGGAGGAGACCAAGGCGGCCATAGAGAATGAGCAACGGGAATCCTTGGTGTACCCCGGAAGGGTGCTTTACCTCAAAGACCACACGTTCCGAGCAAAAGGTCCCGCCATCGTTGGGATGCGCGTTTTGGGCGGTCGCGTCCACGTCGGTCAGCGCTTGATGAAACTTGATGGAACACCCGTGGGCCAAATCAAAAGCCTACGCACCAGGGCTTCGGAAGACGTGAAGGAAGCCATGCAGGGCGAGGAAGTGGCGGTGGCGGTCCAAGGCCCCACGGTCGGCCGTCACATTGAGGAGTTGGACGAGTTCTATGTTGACGTGCCTGAGCGTCATGTCAAGCGGCTGAAGAAACTGGAATTGTCCGCTGTTGAGGAAGAAATTCTTGACGAAATCGTTGCACTTCACCGCAAAGAAGACCATTTTTGGGGACGCTAATCGCCAAAGGAATGACCGTTCCATGAGCATTTCATGAAGGATGGAGCGCGCACATTGATATAAGAAAGGAAAAAGTCTTGAATCAAGAACGAGGGTTCGTTATGGAAGCAAGTATGCAAGCAGGAGCAGGGGGTGCTCGCACCCAAGATTTGATTGCGACCGTCTCGGCCATTTCCAACAGCCTCATGAACGAGGTGAGCAAGGTCATCATCGGTAAAAACGAGAACCTTCGCCGAGTCACGGTCGGTATTCTCTCGAACGGCAACATGTTGCTCGAGGATTTCCCTGGTTTGGCCAAAACGCTCCTCGCCAACACCTTCGCACGAGCTTTGGGTTGCAAGTTTAAGCGTGTCCAATTCACGCCTGACCTTCTGCCCTCTGACATCATGGGAACCTACATGTACGACCAGAAATCGGGTGAGTTCAAGCTTCGAGCAGGCCCGTTGTTCTCCAACATCCTTCTCGCAGACGAAATTAACCGGGCGCCACCCAAGACCCAAGCAGCCTTGCTTGAGGCCATGGAAGAAAAGCAGGTCACCATCGAAGGGATCACGCACAAACTGCCCGCGCCCTTCGTCGTTTTGGCGACGCAAAACCCCATTGAGCAGGAAGGAACTTACCCTCTCCCCGAGGCCCAAATGGACCGCTTCCTGATGAAGATGAGCATGGGTTATCCCGACCGTGCAGAGGAGAAGGCCATTTTGGCTCGCCGGAAGCTGCGAGGTCAGGACGAGCACATCGTGGAACAAGTCACCTCGCCAAAGAAGGTCGTTGCCATGCAAAAAGCGCTTGAAACGGTGCATGTTGACCCCGCCATCCTCTCGTACATCATCGAAATCGTCCAGCGCACTCGCGAGGACCACCGTGTGATCAACGGCGCCTCGCCCCGCGCAAGCCAAGCCTTGTTCAAGACCGGTCGAGCCGCTGCCGCCGTTGCCGGTCGCAATTACGTGATTCCCGACGACATCAAGGGCATCGCTCTGCAAATCATCTCGCACCGTATCAACATGAAACCGGAAGCCAAGATTCGTGGCATCACAGGCATGCACATCGTGCGGAAGATTCTCTCCGAAGTTCCCGTTCCTGTCATTCAACCCGCTTGATGCCGTTGCTCGGAAGGCTCGCATTGAAAGAGGAGGCCGTGGGTGGCTTGTGTGCAGGGGGTGAAGCCACGTGAATCCTTACAAAATGGTCATCGCCGTCGCCAATCAAAAAGGCGGTTGTGCGAAAACCACAACGGCTGTGAACGTGGCAGCAGCCCTGGCAAAAGGTTCACGGCGACAAGGGCTCCCTCCAGCAAAGGTTCTGCTCGTCGATTTGGACCCCCAAGGAAATTGCGCCACCTCCTTCGGTCTTGAAAAGAAAAAAATCAAGAAAACCGTCTACGATTTACTCACCAACGATTCGGGTGAGGACCTCCCGTTGATGGAGGAGTACCTCATCCCGCCCGAGGAGATCACAAAGGCCATGCGCGACGCGTGGAGCAACCGAAACGGAGGGAAAAAAGTGCCCGAATCCATTGATGCCGGTCACCTTTGGATTTTACCGAGCGACATCCATCTCTCTGGCGCTGAGATTGAATTGAGTCACAAAATCGGGCGAGAAACCCGCCTCCAAGAAGCACTGATGCCCATTGTTGACGAGTTTGACTACATCATCATCGATACGCCGCCATCCTTGGGTTTGCTCTCCATCAACGCGATGTGCGCTGCCAACTGGGTGATGGTGCCCGTCCAAGCAGAGTACTACGCTTTGGAAGGCTTCAGCATGTTGATGAATTCGATCAAGATGATTCAGCGCCGCATCAACCGGAACCTGAAAATCTTCGGCATCGTCATGACGATGGTGGATGGGCGTTCAAAATTGAGCACCTACGTCTGCGACCAGGTCAACAAGAAAATGCCCAACAAATTGTTCAACACCACGGTGCGCCGCCTCGCCAAGGTCGCCGAGGCGCCATGGAGCGGTGCTCCGACCGTTCTTCTCAACAAACCCACCAACTCAGGGGCGGGGGCGGGCAGCCTGGAATATTGGACGCTTGCCAAGGAAGTTCACCAGCGTGTGCAAGAGGTTCGTCGGGAATTCGGGGTCACCGAGGCGTCCCGTTTACGGGCGGAGCGGGACATTCGCTGAAGGCCCCTTGGTGCTCTCCGCTGCCTCGTGAAACCGTCCCTCGCACGCCCCCTCCGTTCGCATGGGTTAAGTATGGGCCCAAGTCAAACGATAAGCGGGTAGAACCATGACCGCAGAAGGAATGACCTCCGTGAGCGTAAGTTACGAGATTCGTCGGCAACTGAACACCTTGCGAACCACGGGTGGACACAAGAGCGTAAACGACCTGCTCGCCGAAATGATACGGACCCACAAGATGCTCAAAATGAAAGGAGAAATCGACACGCTACGCGAGCGCATGAAATTAGCGGTCGATGTGGACGTTGAACACCTCGCCGAGCGCTTGAACCTCTCACCATTCCAGGTTTGATGCGGCATGATGTCATGGCGTCCACCCGGCTTTCAACTGAGCGCCAAGGACCTCGTCAAAGCCCTGTGCAGCGACGAGAGCGAGCATGCTTTGCTTCTTCTTGCCGCTATTCAAGGCAAGGTTGAGTTGTTTGCAGACGCCACCGTTTGGAACAGTTTCCTTTGGTTGGTGATGAACACCTGCAAGGTGGAGGGTCAACCGCTTTACAGCGGACCCGAGTTGGGAGCCCTCAAAAGCAGCCTGCCCATTGTGTGGATCTAATTTTTCCCGTACTTTGCCAGCCATTCGTGCCCGTACCAGCGCCATTGGTCCATCGTCCATCCCTCGGGCAGACCACCTTCGGGCAAGGGTGGGGCTTGGTCGGGCATCGTTTGTCCGGGCGCCTCAGCCACCGTTGCCTTTGTGACGGAAGCGGGCATACCAGCGATGGCTTCGATGCTCTCTTCCTCATAGGTGACACTGATGGCTTCGGCAGGTTCACTGTCGGAAACGAGGTCCATGTCGGCAAATCCATCCGGTTCGCTCTCGTCAAAATTCAGTTGAGCGATGTCGTCGTCCCACGAGGCATCGGAGATGACGCCTCCAGCTGCAGAGAGCCCACCGCGCCCCTCGAGCGCTTCCTTGGAGGCGTTTGACGAGAGAAGAGGGTTGATTCCACCGTATTCTTTCGTGGTTGTGGCCACTTTCCGCTTGTTGATGACGTAGGCCGCAGCCAAAATAACGGCCGTCAGGCTGACGAAGGCCACCAAACCGACCGTAATGACTTGGCTCAAGATTTCGTCGTCAACACTCAACGCTGCATCGCTCCCGGCAGGGTCTTGAAGCGAGGTGTTCCAAGCGAAGAAGCCGAGGGTGGTCTCGCCTTCTTCCAGCGACTTGAGGTAGGCTTGATACGCAGGGTTGTTCCAGCCCAAACAGGCCTCACTGGTGTCGTTTTTCTCGTTCAAACAATGGTCTTGCTCGGTTTGGATGAACGGGCGCGTGTCGTCATAGTCCTCGTTTGAACCCACACCGTCCGCGTCACCATCGAAGTGCTCGGTGGCGTCCTCTTCCATCTTGGTCGACTCGGTTCGGTCAACCCATCCGTCGCCGTCCTCGTCGAGGCAGCCAAAGGAGGGAACGGCCACGTAGCCCTTGGTGGCGTTTGCATCAACCCTCACGGCTTTGCGCGAGGTTCCGAACTCCCACGGACAGGCATCCGGCTCTTGACCGTCTGCAGCATCACCAAATCCATCGCCGTCACCGTCCAGCCACTGCGTGGGGTTGGATGGCAGGGCATCCGCCCCGTCCTCAACGGTCCAATTTTCATCGGGGTTCGAATACCCATCGAGGTCGCTGTCGGGACAACCGTACCTGTCGGCGCTCGAGAAGGCGTTCACGGAGGGGCACGCATCGGGCTTGAACCCGTCGGGATTGTCACCGTAACCGTCACGGTCGTTGTCGGACCACTGGCTGGATTCTGTAGGAAACACATCGCCGTCTTCCCCGTTGCTGTTGTCCCCGTAACCGTCCCCGTCGGCGTCCGACCATTGGTCGGGGTTGTTGGGAAACACGTCGGGGTTGTTTCCGGCGACGTTGTCCCCGTAGCCGTCTTCGTCAGCATCTTCCCATTGGGTCCCATCGTTTGGAAAAGCATCGGCTTGGTTCCCGTCAGGGTTGTCGCCGTACCCGTCCTCGTCGGTGTCCGCACGCTGCGTGGGGTCGTTTGGAAACGCATCGTTTCGGTCGTTGACCGTGTCGCCGTCCGAATCAAGGTCAAAGTACCGGATTTTAGTGCTTTCAAGCGTGTTTCCGGCGGCGTAAAAGGGGCCATTGAAAGCCATGGAGACGCCGATGATTTCACCCGATGCTTCAAAATTCTCAACCAACGTGAAGTTGGTTTCGTCGAGGAAGGAGACCTTGCCTTGTTTCGCCCCGACGACAACGTAGCCGTTTGTGTGCCCCAAATACGTGGTTTGTTTGGTATGACCGAGCGCTTGAGTCGCTACGGTCCAGGAATCGGTTGCGTACGCATAGACCGTGCCGCCGGTGGTGCCGGCAAGCATCGTCCCGTTGTCCAGTGAAAACAACGTGGAGACGATGGCGTTGGGATCCGTGAGCGTCTGGATGAGAACACCTTCGGAGGAGTGGACGTAGATTTTTTTGTCGTAGGAGGCGATGGCGATCCGGCCGTCTTTCAGGATTTCAAAGGCTGAAATCCCCGATTGAATGGTCGTGCTGCTTGCCCCTGTAAAACCGGTGGCGTCGTAACGGTCCGCTCTTCGCTTTCCTGCCGAGTACATGAGCCACAAATTCCCCTCTTGGTCGTAAACGGCGTCGTTGACGGGATCGGGTGTGGAGAGGTTGCGGTAAACGGTCTGCGTGCTCATTTGAACAACATACACACCGGTTTGGTGAGCGACGGTGATCAGTTCTTGGGCATCGTCAACACGTGCCTTGTTGGCCTCTGCATCCAGCATGACCGACCATTGAAGCGAGAGGATGCCTGCGTTGCTGAGCGTGTTCAAGCTGACGTTCCCTTCCTCGGTCACGGTAAGGATGCTGCCGTCGTTGAGTTCGGACCACAGCACCAGTGGAGCGTTCAATACATCGGTTTGACCCGCATCGGTCAAGGTCGATAAGTCGGGTGCTGCGGAGGCTGCAACGGTCATTTGAGCCGTGAGCAGGAGAACAACCATCAACGCCCTGAAGCGGTTCATGCCCCAAGGGAGGCTACGTTAGATATGAAGCAGACGCTTTCTTGTGATGTCATTCAGAGTCTTCATCTTCGCCTTGCGGTTTGAGCACTTTGGCAGCCGGTTTCGAAACGGGGGTAAGCGTTCCTCTTACGGGCCGTAGGGTGGCCGTTGATGGGCGTGATGTGGCGGCGGGTGGTGCGCCGCGCTCGTTCTTGGCCGGCATCAGCATGTGACCCACGGGAGTCAACGTGGCCGTTCGGACATCTTCCTCCTCATCCAACGGCCTCAGCACACCGCTGATGGGTTTGAGCAAAGCCGTGGGGCGGGACATTGAAGGCGACATGGCCTCCTTGGGGCCTGCCTCCATCTCTTCGAGCACCGCCTCTGAGGCGAGTTCTTCCATCTCGAGGTCCAACTCTTCGGTTTCGGTGTCAAGCATGGCTTCCTCAACAGCCTCGCCCAACGCCTCCGTTTCCTCCTCAGCGACTTCCATTTCGGTCTCGAGGAGTTCGGGTTCATCGTGGATTTGTGCCTCGAGCGTCTCTGAATCAAGCGGGGTAGCGGATGAAAGGTCGCTGGTTTCCTCTCCAACGGGGACCTCTTCTTCGACAGCGTCCTCCATCGCTTGTTCCTCTTGAGGAACCAAACCCGGGGCTGCAATCGGTTGACGAACCGTGCGAACAGGTTCGGGCAAGCCGGCCTGTGTCAACGGTTGGCGAACGTTGCGGGTGGCGGGTGGAGCGGTTTGACCGACAAGCGGCTTTGCGCTTGTCATCGGGGCTCGCATGCCACCGAGTCCGAGGCGAGGCTCTTCTCGAGTTTGCTGGCCCATCAAGCCGCGAAGCGGGCGACCTGCCGCAGCCCCCAAGCCGTCCGGTCGTGCACCAAGAGCGGTGGGGTCCATGGCGCCCGCACCAAAGGCAGCAGGGGCTTGGCCGGAAATGGATTGCATCCACTTTTGGCGCTTTTCAGCCCGAGTGTCCGTGGATTGGAGCGTGGAGTACTCTTGTTCACGGGCTCGCAACTCTCCTTCGTCGGCGTCGATTTCGCCTTGAATCTGCGTGGTGACCGCCTCGCGCATCTTTTCCTCGGCCATTTCCTTGAAGGAATCCATCTTTTCGGCAAGACCCTTCAGGCGATCACGGATTTCGGCACGCTTCAAACCGAGCTGGGCTTCAATTTCGGCACGGATCTGAGCCTCCCGCTTGCGCACATCGATGAGGGCTTTGTTACGCATGATTTCCTCTCGCTTGTCGAGTTGGCGTTCAAGCTGAGTGGCGACCTCCTCTTCCTTGCGGGTCTTGAAGTCACGGAGGCGCTCCTCCATCTCAACCTCGAGTTCAAGCGTCGTTTCTTCCTTGAGCAGGTCAAGGTCCGTTTCGTGGGTGAGCCGTTCGTTGCGCAATTGGGCGTCAACCTCGGACATGATGGCTTTTCGAGCGGCGGCTTCCCGAGATTGGAATTCAAGGTCAAGACGTTCGCTCCAATCCACCTTGTTCGCTGAGTATTGGGCTTCAAGTTGGTCTCGCAACTCGGCTTCCCGCTCGTACCGGTACCGGGAGAGACGGTTCTGAATCTCTGCTTCGCGGGCATGCCGATAAGCGTTGAAGTCGTGCTCCATTCGGTGCTCAAGTTCGGCTTCAATTTCGGTTTGCAGGCTTCGTGAGATGTCGTCGATCGCCTTGTTGAAGGTGAGGTCGTACCGAGCCTTGAGCCGTGCTTTTCGTTCGGCGAGTCGCTCGGCTTGTTGTTCGTTGAGTTGTTGTTCGATCTGAACACGAAGTTCATCCCTTCGTTTTGCGATGGCCAACTCAACATCTTCCCGCATTCTGTCTTCCATGTCGTCGGTTTCACGGCGAAGTTGAGCTTCAATTTCTTCCTGCAATTGCTGAGCAATGTCCTCTTCGAGGCGCAAACTACGACGTTCAAATTCCACCTTCAAGCGGGCTTCACGTTGCTTGAGACGTTGGCGGAGTTGTTGTTCGAGGCGAGTTCGGATGCCCCGGCGAAGTTGCTCCTCACGCTCTGCAAGCACGGCTTCGTGGCCCTCCTCCAATCGGGTGATTTCGTGGCTTTCCATTTCTTCAAACCGCTGCTCCATTTCCTGTTCCAGGTTTGTTTCGATGGATCGCAGTCGTTGCTGAAGTTCGCGGTTGTATTCCAAACGCAAACGCTCCTGCTGAATGGCGAGGCGGCGTTCATACTCCTCGTGGAGTTGGGTCTCGATGGAGGCTTTGATCTCCTCCTTTCGCTCTTCAAGTCGGCGATGTTGCTCCACGCCATGCTGTTCATGAAGCGCACTTACTTGGCGTTGCAAGCGGAGGTCCAATTCATGACGGACCCGGGCTTCTTCGTGGGCGAGAGCGTCCCGTTCCATCGTTTCCAGTTCCGCTTCCATGGCCGTTCGCAGGTCTCGTTCAAGAGCGTCCAAGGTGAGTTCATGTTGGGTGGCCAAATCTTTGGCAATGTTGGCTTTCATGGCGTTGACTCGCTCGGTGATGGCCTGTTGACGGAGCCGGCGCTCCCGTCGAAGGTCCGCTCGTAGCCGCTCTTCTTGACGGAAACGCGCTTGCGTTCCCACGGCTTCGTCCAGCGACGTCGTGCCGGCAGATGTGAACTGAGAGCGCAACGAAGCCAAGGTCACCCTGTCTTCGGTGTCCAAACCGTCCCGTGGGGCGATTGAAGCCTCACCGTCATGGCTTTCGCTCGTGGTCATTGGAATCCCATCCACTTCTTCATGGGCTTCTCTTCATAGATAAGGAGCGCGACGCCCACTCTGCTGAATCGGTCGCTTTTTCACCCTTCAGCAAGCCTCGGAGAGGGTCAAAAACGAACAACGAATTCCGTGTCGCAAGCCGGGCAGGCAATGTTTCGCTCACCGGGCCGCCGCTTCATGCGAAGGTTGCGCTCGCAGCCTGGACAGGCCAGTTCCACGCGAGGTGTTTGGGCTTCGAGTGTGAAATAGCACTCGCACATGCCGCACTTGAGTTGAGCAGGGCGCTTGTCGACGCCGGCTACCAAAACCTTCGAGCACGAAGGGCAGGAGAGTTTCTCCTCCTTCCACTTGCGTCGAGTGACAGCATGGTCAACGCGAACCCGAGCATCGCAAAGTTGGCAGGTCAATTCTCCCAAACCGAGCGGAAGCATGCCTTCGCACTTTGGGCAGGACAACGCCGGTGGCGCAACCTTGGACTCCACCGACCATTCTTCTGTCATGGGCCATCACTTCTCTTTTGAATAGAGGACGAGTTGTTCGGGGATGAAATTCCACGGCACATCAAGCGTAAGCCCGAATTCGTCTGAAAGGCGTACAATCAACTGCTTTGCGCTGACTTGGTCGCGCGAGCCTTCGAGGTTCAACACGATGACATCACGCCCTTCTTCATCCACGGCCAGCGTTGCCAAGGTCGCCGTCACGGCAGGCGAGGTGGCTGGAGGTGCAGAGGTCGTTGGGGCTGCAGGCGCCGTTGCGTTGAGCAACTCCGGCAAGTCGACCCGCTTCTGAACGCGCCACCAACGTGCTCGCCCTTCGTCACGGTGGTTTTCAACGAGGTTGAGGGAGGCCAGCTTTTTGAGGTGGTGGTAGAGGTTGTAACGGTCCACCTCAACCGCATCTTGGAGTTGAACGGTGCTCATTTCCTCGGTTTTGGACAAGGCAACGTAGGCGTTTCGGCGCGTGGGATGGGCGAGGGCGGTCGTGATGGGGTCGCCTCGTACTCGTGCCATTCGCCCACCAATGGGGATGAAGGGTCCTCAAGGTTTGAAGATGTCCCCTCGTTCGTTCAGATGATTCTCACGCTTTGGTGGGAAAATAACGAGCCCGAAAGGAGGAGAAGGCGATTTTTGTGTCGTCCACCATCGTCCGCAATGTCTCTTTCAAGAGCGGGAGGGCTTGCCCGTTCTGTGCCAGACGCGCCCCGTTGAGGATCACCAAGATGACCGAGGCTTCGTGAATCAACACCCCCACCCACAGTTGGTCGTACCACTGTTGGATGACGGCGACGACCAGGGTCACCGTGATGGCGACGGAGAAAAACAGATTCTGCATCAGCGTCCGCTGAGCTTGGCGAGCGAGGTCGATCATCTCGGTAAGCATTCTCGGGTCGTCGCCAGGGACCAGGATGTCGGCCGCCTCAAGGTTCACCGTTTCTCCTGTCCCCACCGCCACGCCAACGTCGGCAACGGCAAGGGCTGCAGCATCGTTGAATCCGTCACCCACCATCATCGTAACGTGCGATGATGAGCGAGCTTTGACCCATTTGACTTTGTCTTCAGGGCTCAATCCACCATGAGCCGCACTCTCAGCAAGCCCCACCGAACGAGCGAATTCCGAGACAGCTCGTTGATGGTCACCGGAGAGAATCTCCACATTGACCGACCGTTGGTTGAGCGATTCAATGAGCGCTGCTGACCCGTCCCGGGTGTCGTCGTGAACAAAGGTCACGAGCGCCACGGCCTTTCCGTCTTTGGTGAGAAGGCTGGCCCCATGACCGTCTTTGGTCGCTTGGACAAACGCCTCATCCAGTTTCTTCTCCACCTCAATTCCCATCGAGGCGGCTTTGTCAGGACGAAGAAAGGCCACCGGGCTTCCTGCATGCGTCCCTTGGACGCCAGCGTCAATGTCCTGAAGGTTCGAAATGCTGGCAGGACCGAGGTCGTGACCCGCGCAGTGGTCCATGACGGCGAGGGCATACGGGTGGGAGGAGCGGGCCTCAAGCCCCATCATGAGTTTGAGGGCAGCATCCATACGCCGGTTTTTGCCGAGAACAACTTCGCCCACAGTGGGCCGTCCAGAAGTCAACGTCCCGGTCTTGTCGAGCAGCACATGGTTCACACGTGCCATGCGTTCCAGCGCATCGCCGCCGCGAACGATGACGCCTCGATGGGCTGCGTTGGACAGGGCGGCAGCGTGAGGCACAGGCGTTGCCAGCAACAGGGCACAGGGGCAGGAAACCACCCAGAGCAGGAGGATGATCTTCCAGTTGTCGGGGAACATGAAGTACCACACGGCAAAGGCGCCGAAGAGCACCAGGGGAACCCATATGGCCGTGAATTTCTCAATTCCACTGTGCAACCGAGGCGGAGCTTCACGGAAGGAGTGGACCGCATCGATGAGGCCGGAGAGCCGCGTTGCATCCCCTACGGCCACGACTTCGCAAATCACCGGTCCTCTCGCCAGCACCAAGCCGGCTTCGATGATGTCGCCCGGCCCAACATCAACAGGAACCGATTCTCCGGTCAGCGGAGCTTTGTCAAGGGCGCCTTGGCCTTCGAGGATGCGCCCATCGGCGGGAATGAGTTCACCGCTGCGAATCTCAATGCGGTCCCCTGGCCGAATCGAGTCAATGGGAACGGTTTCGGATTCGGGTTGAGTTTGGGCGGGCGTGGCGAGCATGGGCCCGCCGGCCATCTGAAGTTGGATTCCTGAAACCGGTGCGGAAATGGTCATTTCGGGAGTGAGGCAGAGGGCTTTGGTGTCGTTGATTTTTCTGGCCGTGCGCGGGAGGCGGTCAAGGCCCCCCTGCATCGCCTCCCTGGCCTTGAGCAAGGCGTCGCCTTCGAGGTGAGCGGTAAACGCTACCAGGATGGTGACGATGAGGGCCTCTTCCCACATGCCGAGGATACCGGCACCAAGGACTGCAAGACTGGTCAGCACTTGGAAGCCCATTTGGAGATTCCGAAGTGAAGCAACGGCTTCTTTGAACATCTGCAGCCCACCGATTAACACCCCCGGTAGGGCAAGGACGGGGATGAGCCAACCGTGGTAGCCGAGCAGTTCTGCGAGCATCACCACGGCGAGGACGGGCAAGGCGATGCCGCCGCCAATCAGGCGCCATTGGTCGGGACGAAGGCGGTTTGAAGTCGCCGCAGCGAAGGAGGGTTTCGTACCGATCACATGCTCGAGAGCACGGTTTCGGGCTTCGACAAGTTTCTGTTCGGAACTTGCAACAAGTTGGACGAGAATGCGGTCGTCGTCGGAGACTTCCGCATCCAGCACGCCTGGCTGCCTTCGAACCACCCGCTCCAACTGGGCGACAGGCACGCCGTTTCGCTCAGCCACCGCCTTAGCACGGACGCCAACAAGTTCGTGGTGCTCCACATCGGGGGCGTGTCCGAGGGAGCGGAGGACGGAGGAGACTTCGGACAACGGGCCCTCTTCCAAATTCACCTCCAAACTCACTTCTCCCGACGTGGCTGAAACGTTGGACGTGGCGACTTGTTTCATGTGGCGAAGCGCTCCCATGGCTTTGGCAGCACAATCGGGACAATCCATGCCCAACAACGGCCAACTGACGCTGAACGAGCCCGAAGGTTCGGCGATGATGCTGGTGTCCACCCGCTCAGCGACCAACACTTCCTTTGCGTCATCGTTCTCGAGATTCACTGGGGCAAGAGCCGGCGACGGCGATGGTGATGGTGGTGGAGCGGAGGGCACCTTCACATCGTCTTCAAGCGAAAGAAAGACTTCACCCTCGTCGCTCCCTCCCATAGACCACGGACATGCTGGGTGTTCATCAATCCTCGCTCAAGGAAGCGCCAGTCTCCCTCAAGGCGAATGTTCATCCTCGTCCTTCAACCAACCTCTGTTCATGGCGTGGCTTCCTGACGGATGGACCCCGAAGGTGGTCGTCATTGACATCGACGGAACCGTGACGGACGGCAAAAAAATCCTCTCGCTTCCTGCGGTCAAGGCGCTCCGAGATCTCGAAGCCCACGGCATCCCCGTGGTGCTTTCCACCGGGAATGTACGCCCGGTCACCTATGGCCTCTGGCGATTCATTGGCCTAAGCGGGCCGATGTGTTGTGAAAACGGTGGCGTGCTTTGGCATCCTCAATGGGGCGGTCCTGTGGTTCGGGCTTCAGGTCAGGAAGCACGGCGAGCCGCCTCATGGCTCGAAGCCCGGCTCCCCGGTCTTGACAGCGTCGGTATCGCCACCAATGCATGGCGAGAAAGCGAATGGTGCTTGTTTCCAGATGAAGACCTCCACGCCATCAAAAACGAACTCGCCTCGAGCGAATGGGCGAACCTCAGCGTGGTGCGGACGGGTTTTGCCATCCATCTCATGGACCCGTGCATCAGCAAAGGGCAAGGGTTGAGGGCGTTGTTTGACCGCATGGGATGGTCGCTGGACGATGCCTTGGCCGTGGGGGACGCCCCCAACGACCTCTCGATGTTTGCATCGGTTCGCTGGTCGGTGGCGGTGGGCAAGGCGTTTGAAGAGGTGCAGGCCGCAGCCGACGTCGTGTCCCCTCACCCTCACGGCGACACCTTCCCTCCGTTGGTTGAAGCCATCCTGCGCTCGCTTTCCGCCAGGGGCTGATGGGGTGCAGGTGCTCGGCATTGACCTTGGAGGAAGCGGTTTTCGTATCGGCGTGTACGATGTTGAGACCGGCCATCGAACGGAGCCGCTGCTGTCCCTCGAGCACCGAGCATCGTTGCACCCAGAGGACGTGTTGCCTCACATCACGGAGGTATTGGAAGAACGGGCTTGGAGCGGCCCGATGGGTTTTGGATTTCCCGGTGCGGTGGTCAACAACCGCATTCGCACGGCCCCAAACCTCGGTGATGCGTGGCGCGCTGTTGACCTCGAAGCCACCTTTCGTCCCTTCCACGGGGGCCGTTTCGCTGTGTTGAACGATGCCGACGCCGCCGCAGAAGGCGAACGCCGTTTTGGTTGCAGTCACGGAGATCATGGATGTGTCCTCACCTTGACGGTGGGGACCGGTCTGGGAACAACCGTGCACGAAAACGGTGTCCTCGTGCCCAATCTGGAACACGGACGTCTTCCCCATCCTCGGCGTAGCGGCGTGCTTGAAGAACATCTTTCGGGGCGAGCAAGGCGGACCGAGCGCCTGTCCCTTGAGGCGTGGAGTGAACGCTTTCAAGAGGGGCTCACGTTTCTTGAATCCGACCTCAATCCAGACCTTATCGTCGTCAGCGGAGGCATCACCGAACACTGGCACACCATTGAGCCGTTGCTTTCAACTCGAGCCGAACTCGTCAAAGCGACCCTGGCCGAAGATGCAGGGCCGCTTGGTGCGGCCTGTTGGGTTGCCACAGGCCCTTCCTCCGAGGGCCCTTCCTCCTAAGGCGCTTCTTCGAGGGAAAACGACGTGACCATTTGCATGGCCTCGCCGTATTTTATCTTCCCAATGTATTCCTTGCTCCGGCCGTGGGTGACCACTCGAAGACGGTAGGTGCAGGTCCGTTTCGTGCGTCGTTTCTTGTGGTGTTTGTAGAAATGAACGCCGATTTTGTAGGGTCCGAGCGGTGCTTGTTCCTTCCACACCACGTTTTCCACGGGCGTGTTTGAAACAGGTCGGACGTTCATGTCAACGTCCAAATCCCCGCCGCAATCGCTTGTTTTGTTGTTGAAATAAATGCGCTCTCCCGAAGGGCAGAAGACATGCAAGTCCAAGTCGTTGTAGTCGTCCCAAGCCAATGAAATCTGAACAACGCCCGACGCACCGCCCTCTCGTTCAAGGCGCTCGTCAATGTTGACTTCGAGCTCTTCATCGCTGTTCTCGGCCACGACCACGCCGCTGCCAAGTTGCTCCTCAGCGACAAGGGCGGCGTGTTGGTTCATGGGGGGTTCGTTGGAATCGATCCACGACGCCCTCGCTTCCAACTCCATGAGACGTTCTTCGTCGTTCAGGTCCTGCTCATCCTCGGGGGCCTCGCCGCCATTTGGCAAGCGGTGAATCAAATCGAGTTCCATGATGTTGCGGTTTCGCCGCTCCTGCCGTTCCTGCCATGCGGTCTGCTCGTTGGTGGGGACCTCACCGACCTGAGGCAAGTTCACCAGCAACCGCATGCGTCCTTCATGCGCGCCAATTCGGGTGATCGTGCTGTATTTTTCAGCAAGGGCGAGCGCTCTCAACCGAGCGCTTCGTTTGGCCCAGTAGCGACCGAACATGTAGAGGCCTGCTGAGCCAAGACCAATGCTGGTCGCTGTGGTGACAGGTTCAACCATGCACCATCATTTTCACCTGCTCCTTTATGAGAGGTCGCCTCAAAACCCCATCACGCCAAAAATTCAGCATTCAGGGCATCAAGCGAGGCTTGACTCGGGCGCAAGACTTCATCGGGGACATCGAGCAAAGCGCCGTCAACCAATCCCAAATCTTCCGCAAGCGACGGTTTGGTGGCGTCAAAATAGAGCAGGCCCGTAACGTGTTTCCCTCCGGTTTCAGCCCCATGGAGCGCCGTGAGGGCTGCCATAGCGTCGCCGGGGTCGTGTTCCTCGGAGATGGTTTCCAAACGAATCGTTGAACCGTCGTGAAGGGTGATGTCCTTGAAATGGCCTTCAGGAACTTCAATTTCCTCGACGGGGTTGAAGTGAGGGATGTAATCGGCCATGTGCAACGTGACTTCGTTCTCCTTCACGTAACTGTAGGAACGCATGGATTCGTCGTTGTTGTTGAAGGTCACGCAGGGGGAAATCACGTCGATGAGGGCGAAGCCTTTGTGGGACATCGCCGCCTTGAGTAGCGACGTCAGTTGTTTCTTTGAGCCTGAAAACGAGCGAGCGACAAAGGTGCATCCAAGGTTGATGGCCAAGGCGCAGAGATCGATGGGCTGGGTTTCGTTGGCGGGTCCTTTCTTTTTCTTCGAGCCCACGTCTGCAGTGGCCGAATATTGCCCTTTGGTCAGGCCGTACACGCCGTTGTTTTCGATGACGTAGACCATGTCCATGTTGCGACGGATGGCGTGAATCAGTTGACCGATGCCAATCGAGGCCGAGTCACCGTCACCGGAGACCCCGAGGTAGAGGAGATCCTTGTTGATGGCGTAGGCGCCGGTGGTCACCGAGGGCATGCGTCCGTGGACGGTGTTGAAGCCGTGGGACTGACCCAGGTAATAGGCCGGCGTCTTCGAAGAACAGCCGATGCCAGACATCTTCGCAATGCGATGGGGTTCAATGCCGTTTTCCCACGCGGCGTTGATGATGACGCTTGAGATTTGGTCGTGACCGCATCCTGGGCACAGCGAGGATGGACCGCCGGTGTAGCTGTCTTTGGGTTCGTTGATGACGTTGAGTTTGATGGCTCGTGCGGGCTTTTCGCTCATTGCTTCACCTCCTCAAGGGTGGCCAAAATGCGCTCGGCGTAGATGCGAGCACGCGGCGGCATGCCGTCGCTGTACGCCACAGAATGGACCTTGGTGAC
Organism: Candidatus Poseidonia sp.; assembly: GCA_030827745.1. Classification (GTDB taxonomy): domain Archaea; phylum Thermoplasmatota; class Poseidoniia; order Poseidoniales; family Poseidoniaceae; genus Poseidonia. The sequence goes on along the minus strand of JAURDW010000006.1, from coordinate 5,273 downwards.
GAGGTCGTTGGGCAACTCTCGTCGCAGAATGCCGTAAAGCTGCCCGTCCCGGTTGATTTCGAGAACGATGACGGTTTCATGGCGGCGGACAAAGGCCTCAACTTCAGCGTGGAAGGGCAGGGCTCGGACACGGCACTGGCTGACCTTCAAGCCGGTCTCTTCCAAGATATCGTCGATTTCTTGGATGGAGTTTTCCATGCTGCCGAGGAAGACGATACCGACTTCGCACTCCTCTTCTTCTCGGAGGATGGGCGCAGGAAGTTCGTCTCGGGCACGGTCAATCTTCATTCGCAACCGTTGCATGAGGTTGAAGTAATCCTCGGGCTTTTCCGAATAGACGCCCATGGGGTTGTGGCCCGTTCCGCGGTAGAGGATGGGCGCCATGCCCGAGCCGGGGAGGGTTCGGTATGGGATGCCATCGCCGTCAACATCGAGGTAACGACCGAAGGTCTCGAAGGCGTCAAACACGTCCTGTTCCCGGACAACTTTGCCGCGGTCCATCGGTTGGTCAGGATACGTGAAGCCCTCGCACGCCCAACGGTTCATGCCAAGGTCCAAGTCGCTCATGCCGAAGACGGGGGTTTGGAAGCGTTCGGCGTAGTCGAAGGCCCGCCAACCGTATTCGAAACACTCCTCAACCGTTCCCGGGATGAGGACGATGTGTTGGGTGTCCCCGTGGCTGCCCTCGTAGAGCATGGCGATGTCGGATTGTTGGGTGCGGGTTGGAAGGCCTGTTGAGGGCCCGACTCGGGTGACGTCCCAAAACACGGAGGGGATTTCTGCAAAGTACGCCAGTCCGATGAATTCCTGCATCAAGGAGATGCCTGGGCCTGAGGTGGCGGTCATGCCTCGGCCGCCCGCCCAGCCTGCGCCGAGCACCATGCCGGCAGCGGCGAGCTCGTCTTCGGCTTGAATCACCGCCATGTTGGCTTTGCCGTCGTCGTCGGTGCGGAGGCGGGGGATGTAGTTGATGACGCCTTCTGCGAGGGACGAAGACGGTGTGATGGGGTACCAGGCAAGCAACTGCACACCGCCGTAATGGGCGCCGAGGGCTGCGGCTTCGTTGCCCTCGATGAAGAATTGCGGTTTCGTGACCGCTCGCTTTTCGACGGCGTAGGGGTCTGCTTTGGTCAATTCCTCGTTGCAGAAGCCCCGGCCGAGGCCCAGCGCGGTGATGTTGAGTTCGATGGCCGTTGCCTTGCCTTTGAATTGCTTGGCGACCGCTGATTCAAGGCACGTCTGGTCAATGCCCAGCAGTTCGGCAAGCACACCAACGTAGACGATGTTGGTGACGAGTTTGGCAATTTTTGGGTTGATTTTGCGTGCGAGTGAACTCATCGGGACGGGGTAGGACACGATGTCGTCCCGTTCCACGGTTTTCCCTTTGGTGTCGCTGTTCCAGATGACGACCGAACCCGGCTCGAGCGCAGCGAGGTCTTCGTCCCACGTCGCAGGATTCACGAGGACTTGGATGTGGGTTCGATCGCCTGGGGCTTGGTAGCCTTTGTCCGACAGACGAACGATGTACCATGTGGGGAGTCCGGAAATGTTGGAGGGAAACAGGTTCTTTCCGCTGACGGGGACGCCCATCTCGAAAAGGGATTGCAGGAGGATGAGGTTGGCCGATTGCGACCCCGTTCCGTTGGCGGTAGCGATGTTGATGGTGAAGTCGTTGATGATGGCGCTCATACGAAACATCCTCTTGGACGGACATCAGGTTCGTCCTTACCGGCAGGGGTTCGCATGCACCCTTTCAACATGTTGCCCCCACATTCCCTCTGCCGCATTCTGTTGGTGGTGCTGGCTGAGGCTTGAGGGGCAGGGCTCAAAACCAAAGTTTGCCTCGCCGAAACATGGCGGACGACAAGATGTCAACGGCTTGGGACAAAGCAGAGAAAGCCATTGCCAAGGGAAAAGGCGATGCAGCCCTCAAGATGCTTCGAGAGATTGACCCCGACGGTTCGGAGCCCACCACCCTGCGTTTGGCTGGCCAAGCGACGTGGCTTGAAGCCAAGAACGGTCACAACCGAGGGACCTACAGAAAGGCCGCCAGCCTGCTTCGGGAAGCGACCAAGAAAAATCCTCGCGACAAGAAAGCCGGAAGCATCTACAACGACCTGCTCAACGAAATGCAGGACAAAGGCATCAGCGAGACGGCGTTCCCCCGTCTGCTCAACGACGGCACGCCAACTCCTGCTGGCATCGTCGCCATCTTTCTCGCCGTCGTCTTGGTGTTGGCGGGCATCAACCTCGCCAACCAAACCGACACCACCACCGACATCGTTCAACTCGAGTTGACATGGGGCGGCGGCTCATCGGGCACCGTCACGATTGAACTCTACCCGGACGATGCTCCCGTTCACGTTGAGAATTTCAAACTCCTCGTTGAACAAGGGGAATACGACGGCACCACGTTCCATCGCGTGATCGATGATTTCATGATTCAGGGCGGCGATTTCACCAACGGTGACGGCACCGGCGGCCACGCTGCAAAATTCTTTGGCTACTGCGACGGCACAGCCTCCGAAACCGCCTGTGCTGGTGGAGCCACGTCCTACACCGTTCCCGATGAGGCGGACAACGGCTTGCTTCACGAGGTCTGCACCATCTCGATGGCCAAGACCAGCGCCCCCAACACCGGCGGCAGTCAATTCTTCCTCATCCCCGAAGACAGCAACAACGGGCAGGGTCCAAACTGGCTTGATGGGGTTCACACGGTCTTTGGAAAGGTGACCGATGGATGCGATCTCGTGACCGCCATTTCAAACACCGAAACGGGCGCCAACGACAAGCCAATAGAGGATGTCACGCTGGTGAAAGCCACGTTCGTTGGTTCCCAGACCACACCATGGTACCAATTTTGGTGAAGCACCGTCGTGGCGGATGGCACCTCTCTCGGGCGTGAGTGGTGAAGGGTTTTCTTCATAGACGGGAGGCTTTTCCCCCAAAACATGACGACATTGGACCCCTTCAACGCCCGGCAAACCCTCTCGGTGGGTGGCGATTATTACGCGCTCAACGCGCTCGATGCCAACGGTGTTTCCACGGCTCACCTGCCCTACTCCATCCGCATTCTCCTCGAGGGCGCCTTGCGAGGAAACGACGGCTTCCTCATCACCGAGGACGACATTCGCAAGATTGCAGCATGGACGCCCGACGGTGAACGTGGCGAGATCCCGTTCCGTCCATCCAGGGTCATTTTACAGGATTTTACCGGCGTGCCCGCCGTGGTGGATTTGGCTGCGCTTCGTGACGCCATGGTGGAGATGGGCGGCGACCCCGAGAAGGTCAACCCGCAAGTGCCCGTTGATTTGGTGATTGACCACTCCGTGCAGGTCGACGTTTCCGGGGCTCATAGCGATGCGCTTGACATGAACCTTGACATCGAATACCACCGGAACATGGAACGCTACACCTTCCTCAAATGGGGCCAACAGTCGCTGGATAATTTCCAAGCCGTCCCCCCCTCGAGAGGGATTGTTCACCAAGTCAACCTTGAGTTCCTTGCCACCGTGGCTCGGCAAGAAGAGGGTGTTTGGCTCGCTGACACCCTCGTTGGGACCGATTCTCACACGACGATGGTCAACGGACTGGGCGTGCTCGGTTGGGGCGTTGGTGGCATTGAAGCCGAAGCGGTCATGCTCGGTCAGCCAATTTACATGCTCGCCCCCGACGTCGTTGGTGTCCGCCTCAAGGGCGCGCTTCAGCCCGGCGTCACGGCCACCGATATGACTCTCCGGATTGTGGAAATGCTCCGAGAGCACGGTGTTGTCGGAAAGTTCGTGGAATTTTTTGGTCCAGGGATGAAGGCACTGTCCCTTGCCGACCGGGCGACCATCGCCAACATGGCCCCCGAATACGGAGCCACCTGCGGCTTCTTTCCCGTCGACGAACGCACGGTCGAATACTTACGCCTCACCGGGCGCGACGATGAAGCCATTTCAGGGGTAGAAGCCTATGCAAGAGCCCAAGGCTTCTGGTGCGATGAAAACGCTGAAGAAAAAGCCTACACGGCCGTGCTGGAATTGGACCTCGACGATGTCGTCCCTGCGCTGGCCGGCCCTAAGCGACCTCAGGACCGCGTGGACCTTCGGAACATGAAAGGCCATTTTGCAGAAAGCCTCACCCACGAACTCGGGCACCACGGTCACGGGTTGTCAAAAGAAGACCTTTCCAACGGGGCCATTGTTGAGATGAATGGGGAAATGTTTGACCTCAATCACGGAGATGTGGTGATTGCCGCCATCACCTCCTGCACCAACACCTCCAATCCAGGTGTTATGCTGACGGCGGGTTTGCTCGCCCGAAAGGCTCGACAACGCGGTCTCAAGGTGAAACCTTGGGTTCGGACTTCCCTTGCTCCGGGAAGTCGGGTCGTCACGGAGTACTACGAGGCAACCGGACTGCAGGACGACCTCAACGCCATGGGTTTCCACACGGTTGGCTACGGCTGCACCACCTGCATCGGCAATTCGGGACCGTTGGATGCGCCCATCGAAGCCGCCATTGACGAAGCCGGACTCATCGTCGGCTCCGTTCTCTCTGGCAACCGGAACTTCGAGGGTCGTGTTCACGGCAAGGTGAAGGCCTCGTATCTCGCAAGTCCGCCGCTGGTCGTTGCGTACGCTATCGCAGGAAACCTCGACATGGATTTGACAACCGAGCCCATTGGTCAAGACAGCGAAGGCCAGCCCGTGATGCTCGCTGAGGTTTGGCCGACGGACGAGGAAATCCACGAGGCCATGCAGGTCATCACCCCGGAGATGTTCCGTCAGCGGTACGCTGACGCCATGAACGAACCCCGGTGGAACAGCATCCCTGCGGAGGCCTCCCCTCTCTATCCGTGGGACGATGCCTCCACGTACATTCGCCTGCCCACCTTCTTCTCGGGTTTGTCGGCTGCTCCCGAACCGATTCAAGCCATTGAAGGTGCCAAGGTGCTGTTGAAGCTGGGCGATTCCATCACGACCGATCACATCTCACCGGCAGGGTCCTTCCCGGCTGATGGACCAGCAGGTACTTGGCTGGTTGAGCGAGGGGTGCAACCCGGCGATTTCAATTCGTTTGGAAGCCGCCGAGGCAACCATGAAATCATGATGCGCGGGACCTTCGCCAACGTTCGCATTCGCAACCAAATGGCGCCCGGGACCGAAGGCGGCTATGCCTTGAACCATGAATCGGGCGAGGTGATGTCGGTCTACGAAGCGGCCCAAATCGGCGCTCCGAAGGTCGTTCTTGCAGGGGGCCAATACGGTACAGGATCCTCCAGAGAC